>JBMNOM010000051.1:0-4811 GCA_050943075.1 Christensenellales bacterium
CCTATTCTTTTATAGTCTTTTTCTGCAATAACATCTAAACCATAATCTCCAGATTTTTTTGTGATGATTTTTATTTGTTTAATTTAATTCTATAACCATACTTCCCATAAGTTGACCCTCGACATCAATAAAGTTTTCAGTTTCGATTGTGGGAACCAAGTATGCACCCACAACAATTTTTTCGCCAGCATTAACAGGAATGTTTAAACTTATTTCACCATCCACATTAAAGGTTTCACTAATAGGGGAACTAATTTGCGGGTTAAGAGCAAAAATGCTTTCTGGAATTATTGTGTAAACATTCGAGCCTTGCGCAGATTTAAAAATTGCAAGTGTTATATTCAATGGAATTTCAGGCAATTCACCGCCGCCAATTGAAGAAAAAGCCAAAGACTTGATTGTGAAATTATAGGGCGAGGAAAAGGCTGCAACGATTGAATTGTCAAATTCGGTCACAGTGAATGAAATTGGAAGACCAAAATTGTCGGGAATAAGTTCATCCACAACCGCAGAAGAAAATCCTACTGGGGTTACTGTGTAGATAATGTTGCCCCCAGAACTGCGGACTGTCCCCATAAACTCTTTCATATAGTAGGGGATTGTTGTTAATGTGATGCCGTCTTGCCCCGGCGGGCCAATCAAACTGTTAAGCCACTCTTGCTCTGTGCCAACAAAACCGTTCTGCAATGCAATTTGGTAAGCGCTACTTCCTGTTGCTCCTGCCGCCCCTTCTTGCCCAATGGCGCCCGCAGGCGCTAAACACTCCGCAGGTGTTGCCGCGGCATTTTGCTGCAAGTTAAAGGGGACACCTTGTTGTGTTTGATTGGAAAAAATTGATTCATATACTCTCATACTTACCTCACACGCTTTCATTTAAAGTTAGCCCAGCACTTGTGTACCCAAACACACTTAAAAACGATGTTTCTGTTCCTGTAATGGGGCTGGTGGGAAAGACGGAAATTGCAACTGCAATTTTTGAGCCTGTCTCAACAAAAAAGTTAGACTCCTTTATGCCGTACACAGAAGTGATTTGATTTCCATTAAGGACTGGTTGAAGTTGAAAAGTTAGTTCGTCTACAACTGTAAAAATATGACTGTTCTTTGGGCTGTGATAAACCAGCACGGTTACAACATAATCAAACAGTGCCGTATTGTCAGTTTCAACTTCTGCATGCATCTCAAAAGAAATCCCTGTGATAAAACTGTCTTTTTGAACAACAAAAGCAGGAAGATCTTCGTCATTAGTTGTTAAATCAAAAACTCTGTATTCTTCGTCATCCACAAGCCAGTCAATTTCCTCGGTGAAGAAACCCATAAAATTAAGGGCTTGCTGGGTGCCGTCTATTCTGTATTCATAAGACGCTTCTCCCACCGCGGCAGAAAATGGAACAAGTGTCCCAATCGCAGGCATTGTCCCTGTTGGACCAATAAGTGTTTCTTGCCACTGTTCTAATGTTCCGTCAAAGCCGTTTAATACGGCAATTTCGTATGCGTTTTCGCCATTTTGACCTGTTGGACCAGTTGGCCCCGCTGAACCGGTGGACCCCACGCAGTTGACACTGCCACCGCCAGAGCCCCCAGACGGATTTGTAATTTTATTTATCTTTGTCTTTTTGCAATCACACACAATAAAACATCCACAATTTAAGATTTCTTTTTTCATAACTCTCCTTTTTAATAGTTTTTTCGCTCGGCTATTCCATTGTATTAAAACGCATTATTTTTGGTTAAATAATTACGCTAGCGCTAAAAATGGGCATTTAACGCAGGACAGTGCGTGGTGTAGTGCAGGTGATGAGCAGTGCGCAATTTTGTTTTAGACTAAGAGAAAGATAGTTCTGTTTGTTAGACTTATAATAGTTTGCATTAAAGGGGGGAATGTGATAAAATTAAAGAAGAAAGATGGGAGAAAACTATGACAAAATACATTAGAATTAAAAAGTTAGATGCGAAAAGAAAAGAAGTTTTTGAAAAGTATTTTGCCGACGAGCAAGGCGATTTTTATTTTGAAGGCATGTGGCTACGAGATCAGCGCAAAGCAAATGCAAATCAGTCGGGCTGGAAAGACGAGAGCACTGCACGCCGCAGATACATACACTTTTATGACAAATATGTTGTTGAAAAAGTGGGAGAGGACTCTTATTTGTCAATAAAAGATATATACTTAACCGTGACAAACACATTGCCAAAAGATGAGATTGATGAATACAAAAATAAAATTTTTAATGCGCTGAAATCTCAAAACTATAAAAAAGAGGGAGATAATTTTTACACGAAAAGCAGGATTGAAGTGCTTCTATTTGATTATGAAAACCACCCTAAAAATGCAGAAACAGGGGCAACTTTCCCTGAAAACTATGCTTCTTTTGATGTGATTATCAAAACAGAGGGTAACCAGTGGCAATCACACTACAACCGTATGTGGGAGCATTCTACAAAAATGTATAGGCTTCCAGACAAGCGAGAAAATCCTCATTATGAAACCGATATAAAAGCGCTAAAACAATTTCTTCCTGCGCAAATTGAAATGGGATGCGGTCCATCAATTGAGGTGGGCATACCACCACTTTATGAAATGCACGAAACTTACAAGGTGCAAAACCACGAAACGCGCAAGTTTTATTTTTCAAATCAAGACGATTTGGTGTTAAGCATAATTTTAGACCATCAAAAAATGTATGAAAAATTTGCCGCCGTGCCGGTTTTTTGTTTGGAAGCAAAGCATAGCGATGCCTACAAAATTTTTGGCAAAGCCTACAAACAAGGGCATTTTATTGGGACGGTTTACAACAACAACTTTGACAGGCTTGTTACCAGACTTGACATCCCAGAAATCATTTTGAGAATTTATGAAAAGAAAACATATTTGCCAAAAATCAAATTTGATGACGGCGCAAAATCCTTAATTTGTATTGGTTGCCACGCAGACAGAAGGCAAGTGCAAAAACAAGCCAGAGAGCAAGGGTTGAAAGTTGTTTTTGTTGACCCAGAAGGCTTTTGTGAAAATGATAAGTTTGTTAGCTACCCAATTGAAGGACCTCAAAAAGAGGACATAATTTACAAGATGACTTTTACAGAATTTATGACAAAATTTGAAAATGAGTTTTTAAAATAGACATTATTAAGGGAATAAAATGAAAAATAGCAATTTCGTTAGAAGTGACTTGCACATTCATTTAGATGAAGCGCAGGGGAAAGAGCAAGAAGCCATAAAAGACATTTTGCAAAGGGCCCAAAAGCTTGAAGTTAAGGCTTTAAGTTTTGTTTTGTTTAATAGAATTGACCATTTTGAAGAAAATAGCCAGCTACACAAAATGCATAAAACTGGCGAGATTGAAAAATATTTTTCCGGAAAAATTGTCAGTGGCGTTGAAATGATTTGCAGAATGAATGGGACAGAGATTTCTGATTCAGGGTTTAACTTTAAAAAGTATATAAGCCATGTTATTTTATATGATTACGACCCAACAATTTTGTCAAAAACGGATTTCTTTGCTGGCGGGCAGGCTAAAAAATCTAGATTGGATTTGTTAGAATTGTTAGAAAAAACAAAAGCATTAGGCTTAACCGTGCCAAGCATAGATTATTTTAATCCAGAGGATAAGCATTTCACAACACCGCTTTATAATTACATTTATGAGCATAGAGATTCTAATCCAATAAATGCTCAGTTTGTTAAGGATTATCCAAATAAATCCAGCATGCAAAGATATGCAGTTGAAGACCCAGAAGGAATTTTGTTTTTTCAAAGAAGATCATACCCAACATATTCAGAAGTGGTTGAAATGGCAAAAGTGAGCGGTGCAAAAATTGTTTTGGCGCACCCAGCAAAACACAATGATTTATTTGATACTTTTGAATACATAAGGGCAATGCTGGACATTGTGCCGGGCAGTTTTTGGGGTTTAGAAGGGCAATATATGCTTAATTCCAAGGAAGAAACAAAAATGATTTGCGCATTTGCAAAAGTGAGGGGTTTAAAAGTAACAGGCGGAAGCGACTTTAAATATTATGTAAGCGAAAAGAACCCAGAAGGAAAAATGTATTTCATTGAAAATGATAAAAAAATGTTTTATGTCCCCCGTCCATCATTTTTAATTAAAGAAAGTATAGACGGAGAGCCAGACCCACACATTAAAATTGAAAAAAGTGTGCTGGATGAATTAAAAGATTTTAGAGAGTATTATAAATAAATTATTTAACATAACAAAAATTTCAATTTATAATTTAAAAAAAGGCACTGAAAAGCAGTGCCTTTTTTACTTTTAAAATTTATGTTTTATTGTGTGTAATAAGAAAGGATTTTTTGCAATTATAAATGCAAATGCACCAGCGGGTTAGTCCTGCGCGCAAAAAAATGTCTATGGCTTTTTGAAAATCGAGAACGGAAGATTTGATTTTTTCTTCGCCGATGACTTCTTGATTTTTGTTTATCATTTTATTTTTATAACACAGCATAGAACTACTTTCATCAAGTTTATTCTGATTTACAATGTATCGTGATTCTACAACTCTAACCAAAAAACTGTTTTTTATTAAGGTTTTGTAACTCATCTTTTTGATTTTTGCAAAACTATGTTTTGAAAAATAGTGGTCATTTATTTGAAATTTTTCAACAATTTCAAAGCCTTGATCGCTTAATATTTTTTCAATTTCACTTTCCGTGTTAAACACTTGAACGGTTATTTCAGCTTTCCTATATTTTTTTCCACTCCTGCTAGTTTGAACTTTTCCTAAATATAGAACATCTTCGCTTTTTTTATAATCATATTCTGGGTTAAATCCATCCATGGTTAATCCTCACTTATTAA
>JBMNOM010000013.1:0-25084 GCA_050943075.1 Christensenellales bacterium
TATAAACAAAAACTTTAAAGAATTTAAAGCTTTAGTTTTGTGTTTTTATTATGCTTTTTAACCTGCATTTAAGCAGTTTATATTTAATTTTTTACATAGTTTAAATAAAAATAATAAGATTATAAAGTAAAAATAAGGAGAAAAAAATGGACTCACAACAAGAGACTAAAAAAGATGAAAGTGTTTTTACAAAGAAAAAAACATTTTACAGACCAAAACAAAAAAAAGCTGTGAAAGAACAACAAGTTGAAAACCAAAATGTTAAAACTGAAAATGTTCAAACAGAAGTTAAAGCAGAAAACACTTCTGCACAACCAGAGCAAGCAAATGCTCAAGAATTAAATTTGCAACAAAACAAAAACAATAACCACAAACAACCAGAGGCAAAAAAACACAACTCCTCACACAAAGTTAAAATAACTTTCTTAGGTGGTGTTGGTGAAATTGGCAAAAACATGACTGTGTTTGAATATGGCAACGATATGATTGTTGTTGACGCAGGCTTAACATTCCCAGGAGATGACATGCCAGGCATTGACTTAGTTGTGCCAGATGTCACATATCTTAAAGAAAACAAAGACAAACTTAAAGCCATCATTTTAACACACGGACACGAAGACCACATTGGCGGGCTTCCTTATGTTTTGTCTGAAGTTAATGTGCCACTTTATGGAACAGCATTAACACTAGGGCTTGTTGAAAACAAACTTAAGGAATATCCAAAAATTAAGCACAAAGCAATCACTGTTAAAGCAAAACAAGTTTTGAAAGTAGGTGCGTTTACAATTGAATTTATTCATGTAAACCACTCAATTGCAGGGTGTTTGGCACTTAACATAAGCACACCAGCAGGAACAATTTTCCACACTGGCGACTTTAAAATTGACTTTAACCCAGTTGATGGAATGGTGACAGACCTTCAACGCATTGGCGAACTTGGCAAAAAAGGCATTGACCTTTTGCTTTGCGAAAGCACAAACGTTGGCAGAAAAGGTTATTCAATTAGTGAAAGTGCAGTTGGAAAGGCTTTGGACGAAATTTTTGTTAAACACAACAAAGACAGGCTTTTCATTGCAACTTTTGCTTCAAACATTCATCGTTTGCAACAAATTTTAACCCTTGCTGAAAAACACAAAAGAAAAGTTGTTTTCACAGGAAGAAGCATGATTAATGTTTCTGAAGTTGGCTTAAAACTTGGAGAACTTAAGTTTGACAAAAACATTTTGGTTGATGTTGACAAAATTGATAAATACGCTCCACACGAGCTTTTAATTATGACAACAGGAAGCCAAGGCGAACCAATGAGCTCGTTAACAAGAATGGCTTATGGTCAATTCCCAAAAATCAACATTGGCGAAGGGGATACAGTTATCTTCTCATCATCTCCAATTCCTGGAAATGAAAAAAGCGTTTATTCAGTTATTAACACCCTTTTCAAACGCGGCGCAAACGTAATTTATGACGAACTTGCAGAAATTCACGCATCTGGCCACGCATGCAAAGAAGAAATTAAAACAATGCATGCACTCACAAAACCAAAATTCTTTATGCCAATTCACGGTGAATATCGTCACTTAAAACTTCATAAAGAACTTGCAGTTGGAATGGGAACAGAAGCCAGAAATATTTTATTGCCAGAAATTGGCGCTCAAATGGAATTTAGCAAAAACTCACTTAAACTTGTTGGTGTTGTGAAAAGCGGACAACGCTTAATTGACGGGCTTGGCGTGGGCGACATGGACAGCACAGTGCTTAAAGACAGAAAACAACTTTCTGAAGACGGAATTTGCGTTTCTGTGATTAATGTTTCCTCAATGAGCGGAAAATTTTCAAGCGAACCTTTCACAATTACAAGAGGTGTGGTGTATCAAGATGAAGCAGACGCTTTCAACGCCGATGTTAAAGCACACATAATGCAACTTCTTAAAGACGAAGATATGCGCTTAATGGACTCAAACATCATTAAAAACAACGTTAGAAAGAGTTTGACAAACTTTATTTACAAACGCACAAAACGCAGACCAATGATTTTGGTTATTGTAATGGTTGACTAATATTAAAACAGTTTTATTTTAATTGAAAACAAAAAATTTTTTAAAGAAAAATAAAGCTGTTTTTTGTTTGCACTTAATTGACTTAAAAGGGTAAATTGCTTATAATAAAGGAGTATTAAAGGAGTTTTTTGTGGCATATCAAGCACTTTACAGAAAATATAGACCCAAAACTTTTGAAGGTGTAATTGGGCAAGAACACATCACACAAACGCTGGCAAATCAAGTTAAAGCACAGCAAGTTTCTCATGCTTATTTGTTCACAGGAAGCCGTGGAACTGGCAAAACAAGCACAGCGCGCATTTTTGCAAAAGCCATTAATTGTTTGCACAATCAAAATGGTTCACCTTGCAATGTTTGTGAAAACTGCTTGGAACTTGACAAACCAACAAACATGGACATAATTGAAATTGACGCAGCAAGCAATAACCGCGTGGATGAAATTCGTGAAATCCGTGAAAATGTTAGTTTTATGCCTGTTAAAGGAAAGTTTAAAGTTTATATTATTGATGAAGTTCACATGCTTACAGACAGTGCTTTTAACGCACTTTTAAAAACACTTGAAGAGCCTCCTCATCACGTTGTGTTCATTTTGGGCACAACAGAAGTGCACAAGTTGCCTCAAACAATTTTGTCAAGATGTTTGCGTTTTGATTTTAGGCTTGTGCCATTAAAATTGCTTGAAAACATTTTGAAAGAAATTTTTGAACAAGAAAAAATTGACTTTGAACCACAAGCATTGCGTCAAATTGCCATTGCAGGTGAAGGCAGTGTGAGAGACACACTTTCCATTGCAGATTTAATTGCCGCATACAGCAAAGGGCAAAAAGTGACACTTGAAGAAACAATTAAAGTGCTTGGCACAAGTGATAATGAAATTTTGCTTGCCTTTGCCAAAGCAGTTTTTGAAAAAAATGTTGGAAAAGTGTTTGAAATTATTGACAAAGTTGCCAAAGAAGGCAAAAATTTAATTGTTTTTGCAAAAGACTTAAGCGTGCTTTTCAGAAACTTGCTTATAATTAAAACTTCAAAAAATGCTTATGACTTGCTTATGATGTCGCAAAACGACTTTGAAAAGTTTAAGCAACTGGCAGAAGAAGTGGATGAACAAATTTTAATTAAGAATATGGAAAACTTCAGTGCAATTGAAGCAGAACTTAAATATGCACTTAATCCAAGAGTTTTAGTTGAAACAACTGCGGTTTCGTCAATTGCTGACGGACAAGTAAAAAAAAACTAAATTTTAAGCAAAAAAACACAGAAATGAACCCAATTAACATTTGGGGCAAAGTTGTATTATATATGCGACAATCCTCACAAAGTGCACTTCATGTGATTTGTGGGTCAATTAACAATGTTGCAATTCAAGACGACAGTTTCATAATTAATGTTTATGATGAATATGTTAGGTCATATTTAACAGAAAATTTAGGTGTTTTGCAAAAAGCATTCACATGGCAAGACTTAAACTTTAATTTGAAAGTTGTCTTGGTTGAAAAACAAGTGTCACCAAGCCAGCAAGATATTATAAAACTTAAAAACTTGGTGGGAGAATATTTAAAAGTTATAGGAGATAATGAGAATGGCGAATTTTAAAGGTGGATTTGGCGGATTTGGTGGAGCAAATTTGCAACAATTAATGAAACAAGCACAAAAGATGCAAGCAGATATGGAACAAGCAAAAGAAGCACTTGCAAACACAGAATTTAAAGGTGTTGCAGGCGGCGGAATGGTTGAAGTTGTTTTAACTGGCGACAAAAAACTTAAAAAAGTTAACTTAAAGCCAGAAGTTGTTGATCCAGATGATATTGAAATGCTTGAAGATTTGCTTGTGGCAAGTTTTAACGATGCAATTAACAAAATTGAACAAGTTGAAAAACAAACAATGCCAAGCATTCCAGGGATGTAATAATGAGAGAACAAGAAGAAACAATTGAAAAACTTATTGCGTCTTTTCGTTTGCTTCCAGGTGTGGGCTATAAAACCGCACAAAGATATGCATACAGCATAATTGAAGGCAAGCAAGAAGAAGCAGAAGAATTTGCACAAAACATTTTGGACGCAAAAAACAACATTCACTATTGCAAAGAGTGTGGCAATTTCACAGACAAAGAAATTTGCAAAATTTGTCAAACTCGCAGTGCTGAAACAATTTGTGTTGTTAAAGACGCACAAGATGTTGTAGCAATGGAAAAAATTAAAAACTTTAATGGCGTTTACCATGTTTTGCATGGCACAATTAGTCCACTTGAAAACAGAGGGCCAAATGACATTAAAATTAAAGAACTTATTGAAAGAGTTGTTAAACACAAAACAAAAGAAGTTGTGCTTGCAACAAACCCAGATGTTGAAGGCGATGTGACAGCGCATTATATTGCAAATTTGTTAAAACCGCTTTCAGTTAAAGCCACACGTTTGGCACAAGGAATTTCAATGGGAACAGACATTGAATATGCGGACGAAATAACATTAACACGTGCTTTTGAAGCAAGAAGTGAATTAAACTAACCTTGTTTGTCTTTTTGCACACCTGACAAAAAATATTTTTAAAAAGGGTATTTACAAATCAAAAAAAATGTGTTAATATATGGACAAGGTTATAGAGACGGAGGAATTTATGGCAAGAATTACACTTAAAGCAAGAACAGGCTCACCAGAAACACAATTTGTTTCATTCACACCTGTTAGACATATTATTAAAGAATCACAAGTGACATATCCAACACAAACAAACGATTATTCAATGGATATGTAATCTCTGTTAATAATCTTCTTTTCATATTTTTTTCAAATTTATATTTGAGGCAAACCAAATTCGTTTGGTTTGTTTTTTTTGTATTATTGTGGGTGACTCTGTTGAAAATGCGGTTAGAATTCACTTGTCTTTTTGTCAAATTAGGGCTTTTTATTTTTGTTCGTAGCCGCTGGCTACGCCCTGCAAACAAAAAATCCTCAATTTATTCAAAAATTCAAGCAAATCATAAACCGCATTTTCAACTTCGTCATTCCTTTTTGTTTTTTTGGGTGAGTTTTATTTCCGCTTTTTGATGGCTGATTTTAACAAAATGTTTAATAATTACTTATTATTTTTTTTGGTTAAAGATGTTTGATGATAAAATTAAAGATAAGTTTATTCAACTTGTCTTTTTTACTTTGTTAAAGAATTTATAATTTGATTTTTGCTTATGAATTGGTTGTTTTAACTTTTCTGTGTTTGGTTAAATATAGTGTTAGAAAGGGCGCTTGTTTTGCGGGAAATTTTACGTTTTTGCGCTTTATGGAATTTGGAGCGGGGGAATTTTTTTATCAAAATTATTGCAATTTTAGGCAAATTATGATACACTGAATTGACTAAATTATAAAGAGGTTAGTATGATTGACAGAATAAGAACAATAATTGCACAACAATTAAATATATCACTTGACAAAGTGCTTCCAACTTCAAGAATCATTCAAGATCTTGGTGCAGACTCTCTTGACATTGTTGAACTTTTGATGACATTGGAAGAAGAATTTGGCATTGTTGTAAGTGATGAGCAAGCTCAAGCTCTTGTGACAATTCAAGACATTAGCAATTTAATTGAAAATGCAAAATAAATTTTAAGCTTAGCTTAGAAAAAGGAGGGGTATATGAAAAAACTACTCAATTTGATTTTGGCGATTATGGGATTTGTTTTTTTGACATTTATTGTGCTTTTAAGAATTAATGCCATACATCCATTCATTCAAATTCCGCTTCAATATTTGGACATTATTGGCTATGTTGTTAGCTATGGTGCAACAAGTATTTTGGCACTTTGGGTATTGGTTTATTTTTCAGGAAAAGGCGTTATTAGAGTGTTGTTGACAATTCTTATAATCTTGTTAATTGCACTTGGAGTAATTGCTTTTGGTTTCCCAGATTTAATTATCAAAGTTTTGGGCTAGAAAGCTGAAAAATTGATAATAATTTGCTTATAACAGGTTATTATCATTAATTGGAAAATTTATGAACAAAAAACTTTTAATTATTGATGGCAATAGTTTAATCAACCGCGCTTTTTATGCGTTGCCTTATTTGACAAATTCCAAAGGGCAATTCACAGGTGCGGTTTTTGGTTTTACTAATATGCTTGTTAAAGTGCTTGCGGCTGAAAATCCAACACATATTGTGGTGGCTTTTGACCATGCAAGAAAAACTTTTAGAAATGAACTTTACGCCGAATATAAAGGCACAAGAAAAGCAACTCCACCAGAACTTATTTCACAACTTAATCTTTTGAAAGAAGTGCTTGACAAAATGAACATTGTTCGCGTTCAGCAAGAGGGAATTGAAGCTGATGACATCATTGGCACAATTTCAAAAAGTTTTGAGGGGCAAGTTGTAATTCTTTCTGGCGATAAGGACGTTTTTCAACTTGTCAGTGACAACATCAGTGTTATGATGACAAAAAAAGGCATTTCAGAAACTGAAATTGTCACACCAAACAACATGAAAGAACTTTATGGCTACACTCCAGACCAAGTTATTTTTGTTAAAAGTTTGATGGGTGACGCTTCAGATAATATTCCGGGCGTGAGTGGTGTTGGGCCAAAGACGGCAATTAAACTTTTGGAAGATTTTGGCACACTTGATAATATCTATGCCAACATTGAAAGCCAAAAAGGCACTTTGAAAGAAAAATTGCTTGAAAACAAACAAAATGCCTATATTTCAAAAGAACTTGCAACAATCAAAACAGATTGCAATCTTGAAGGTTTTGACATTGAAAAAGCAAAACTTATTTTTCCATTTTCTGCCGAAGTTGCAACTATGTTTAAGGAACTTGAATTTAGCAGTTTGCTTGCAAGAAAAGATTTGTTTGCTGGCGCTGTTATTATTGAAAATAAGCCAAGCAAAAAAAATGAAACAATTTCTTCTGTTGAAGTTTTAAAACAAAAAATTAAAAATGCACAAAATGAAAGCGTTTTTGCATTCAATTTATGCACAAAACCATCAATTGCGTTTAAAAATGAAGCATACAACTTAAATTTTGAACTTAATTTGTTTAATGAAGGGCTTAAAATTGAAGATGTTTTAAACCAACTTAAAACAATTTTTGAGGATGAAAAAATTGTTAAAGTGACATCAAATTTAAAAGACCATTTGCATTTGTTTAATAAGCATAATGTTGTTTTAAAAGGCGAAATTTTTGACAATAGTATTGCAAAATATTTAATTAATGCAGGAATTAAATCTGGCACGCAAAACCAAAATGCAAGTGAAATTTATGATTCTTACCCAGTTAATTTGCAAGCACTTAAAGACCTTGACATATATTCACTTTACACAGACATTGAACTTCCACTTTGCTTTGTTTTGTGCAACATGGAAAAAGATGGCTTTAAAATTGACAGCGATGAACTTGAAAAACTTTCAGTGAAATATAATGAAGAACTTGAAAATTTAACAAAGCAAATTCACGCTCTTAGTGGGCAAGAGTTTAATGTTAACTCGCCAAAACAAGTGGCAGAAGTTTTGTTTGATAAACTTAATCTTAAGGCATGGGGAAACAAGAAAAACTCAACAAATATTGATGTGTTAACCGAGCTTTACGATCAACACGAAGTTGTGCCATTAATTGTGAGATACAGAAAGCTTTTTAAATTAAATTCAAGTTATATTGAATCTTACAAGCAAATTGTCAAAGAAAAAGGCGAAATTATTCACACAGTGTTTAACCAAACCTTAACCAGCACAGGCAGATTGTCCAGTTCAGAACCAAATTTGCAAAATATTCCAGTTAGAGATGACGAAGGCAAAGCATTAAGAAAATTGTTTATTTCAAGGTTTGAAAATGGCAATGTTATTTCTGCCGATTACAATCAAATTGAACTAAGGCTTCTTGCTTCATTTTCTGGCGACAAAAACATGGTTGAAGCATATAAAAACAACAAAGACATTCACGCACTAACAGCAAGCCAAATTTTTAAGGTTGACATAAGCGATGTCACACCAAACATGCGCAGGGCAGCAAAAGCTGTTAACTTTGGCATTGTTTATGGAATTAGTGACTATGGGCTTTCGCTTTCAATTGGCTCAAGTGTGAAACGCGCAAAAGATTACATCGAAAGTTATTTTGAAACTTATAAAGATGTTAAAACATACATGGACAAAAATATTGAACAAGCAAAACAAACCGGCATGGTGAGAACGCTTTTCAAACGTTTCAGAAAAGTGCCTGAAATCAATTCTTCTCGTTTTCAACTTAGACAATTTGGTGAAAGAGTTGCTATGAATATGCCACTTCAAGGCTCGGCGTCCGACATTATTAAACTTGCAATGATTAAAATTTTTAAAGCCTTGCAAGAGGAAAACATGCAAAGCAAATTAATTTTGCAAGTGCATGACGAACTTATTGTGGACACATTCCCAGGGGAAGAAGAAAAAGTGATTTGCATTTTGAAAGACTGCATGGAAAATGTTGTGTCATTAAGCGTTCCACTTCCTGTTGCAATTTCAAGTGGCAAAACTTGGTTTGATTGTAAATAATTTAAAAACAAAAAACTTTAAATTAACTTTTAAAGTTTTTTTATTGCCAATTTTTGTTTTTAAATTTTGCGTTGTTTGTTTTTAAATTTTGCGTTGCTTGTTTAATAATTTTCATTTTTATTTTAATTTTAATTAAATTTTAATGAAAAACTTATGTTTTATTGTGTTTTTTCATTGTTATAATTATAAAATTGCAAAAAAACCATAACATATTTATATGAGAAAAAAAGTTAGCATTGTTTTTTTGTCTTTAACTGCTTTTTTGCTTGCAGGCGTTTTTTTTGTGCTTGTTTACACAAATTTGCGTTTTCCAATGATGTATAAAACACAAATTTTAAAAGAGAGTTATAACAACAATCTGCAGCCGCAAATTATTGCAAGTTTAATTAATGTGGAAAGTTCTTTTCAAAAAGACGCAGTTTCAAAACGTGGTGCAATTGGACTTATGCAAGTTATGCCTTCAACAGCGCAGTGGGTGGCAGGGAAAATTGGCTTGCCATACAGCGAAGAAAAACTTTTTGATGTTAGTTTTAACATTGCAGTGGGCAGTTATTATTTGAAATATTTAATTAACAAATTTGGCAACTTATCACTTGCAATTTGCGCCTACAACGCAGGGGAAACTGTTGTTAATTCTTGGCTTAAAATTAAAGAACTTTCTTCAGACGGCAAAACGCTTCAAAGCATTCCTTATGAGGAAACAAAAAATCATTTGGAAAAGTTTAATTTTAATTTAAAAACTTATGAAAAAAAGTATAAAAATTTTGCGTTAAAATAATGTTTTGATTAATTTACGTTTTGATTGTTTTCATTGACAATTTATTGTTATATGTGTTAAAACTATTTAAATAATTATATATAAAAGCTTTTTAGGAGAAAAAATGGAAACAATCAATTACACATCATCAAGCGAAAATGACATTAGAAGAGAAAAAATTGCTTTTTTAAAAAACAAAGGTGTTGTTGTTTATAAAGAAAAATTTGACTTCACTCACACAATTCAACAGGCAAGAGAATTGCCACTTGAAACACACGTTAAAGTTGCTGGCAGAATTATTTTTAAAAGAGTGATGGGTAAATTTAGTTTTATTCAAATTAGAAATGTTGAAGAAAAAATTCAAGTTTCTTTCAGTGTTAACGACATTGGAGAAGAGGCTTATGAATTTTACAAAAAGATGGTTGACTTGGGCGACTTTATTGGTGTTGAAGGCCATTTGTATTTAACACAAACAGGCGAACTTACAATTAAAGCCACCTCATATACACTTTTGTCCAAAGCACTTCGTTCAATGCCAGAAAAATGGCACGGACTTACTGATTTGGAAGCAAAATATCGCCAAAGATATTTGGACTTAATTTCAAATGAAGACTCCAGAAAAGTGTTTGTTGGCAGAAGCAAATTGTTAAGATATTTAAGAAACTTTTTGGCAGAAAACAACTTTGTTGAAGTTGAAACTCCAATTTTGCAAAGTGCAGTTATTGGTGCAAGTGCAAAACCCTTCTTCACAAAGCATAATGCGTTAAACAAAACATTCAACTTAAGAATTGCACCAGAAACATACCTCAAGCAAGTGATTGCAGCAGGTTTTGAAAGAGTTTTTGAACTTGGAAAATGTTTCAGAAACGAAGGAATGGACACACAACACTTGCAAGAATTCACAATGTGTGAATGGTATGCAAGCTATTGGAATTTTGAAGATAACATTAAATTCTTCCAAAAGTTTTTGCGTGGCGCGCTTGATGAAGTTGTTGGAACGCAAAAAATAACGTTCCAAGGCACAGAACTTGACTTTTCAAAAGAATGGCCAAGAATTAACTACACAGAAACATTAACAAACATTTTGGGCTTTGACTTCCTTGAATATGACAATAGAGATAAATTGGTTGAAAAAATTGTTGAAACAGGACTTTTCAAAGATGAAGATTTTTATGGCATTAAAACAGTTGGCGGAATAATTGACTATTGCTATAAGAGAAAAATTAGAGTCAACATAATGGAACCAACAATTCTTTACAACTATCCAGCTTGTCTTGTTCCACTTGCAAGAAGAAATGACAGCAACGCAAAACTTATTGATATGTTCCAAGTTTTAGTGTGTGGAATGGAGCTTTGCAAAGCATACAGCGAGCTTATTGACCCAATTACTCAAAGAGAAACTTTGGAAGAACAAGCAAAAGCAAAACTGGCAGGTGACGATGAAGCAATGGAGCTTGACGAAGATTTTGTGCTTGCAATGGAACATGGTATGCCACCAATCAGTGGTTTGGGAGTTGGAATTGACAGGCTTATGACACTTATTTTTGACCAACCATCAATTCGTGACGTTGTGCTTTTCCCAATTATGAAATAAAACAAAACCAAATTAAAAACACGGCAAGTTGTCGTGTTTTTTAGTTAAAATAAAAAATATAATTTTCTGCTAAAATTATCAGTTTAATTTTGTTTTGAAAATAATAAAATATCACAAACGTGTTAATTTTTTGTGCTTGAACGTAAGTTTAAATTATGATAAAATAAAAATATATTGAATGGAGAAAAAACAATTGTCAAAAATAAAAAATTTTAAGGTTATTGTTTTGTGTTTAATAATTGGAATTGCTTTTGTTTTTATGGCGGGCTGTGAAATGATTGACGTGCAAGGCTTGTTTAATTTAAAATTAACCGAATGACAAATTGACACCACAAATGGTAAAACACAATTTGATGTTGGCGAAGAATTTTCCAAAGAAGGAATTGTTGTTAAAGCAGTTTGTGTAAAGCAAATTAAAGATGTGACTGCAAAAGCAGAATTTAACACAACCAGCTACAACAAAGATGCAGAAGGAAGTTATATTATTATTGTTTCATACAAGGGCAAAACAGCAAATTACAATGTTAGTGTTGTGGCAGAAGAAACAGATTTTCACTTTGATGAAGAATTGAAAACAAGCATTAAAAACGCTTTGTTTAATAAACTTAAAAACGATGGATATTCAATTTACGTAATGCAAAAAGATAGGCAAGAAGGAAATGGAAAACAAATTGAACTTACCAAAATGTTAGCCTCAATTAATTTTGCAACCAAACAAACATCATTTTATTATAATTCAACTCAAATTTCAGAATTGTTAACCCAGCAAGAATGTATTGATATGGTTCAAAATTTGCAAACAAACATTTCCAGTCTTGCAACAACAATAACAGAAGAAAATTTAAGCACTTTTGAATATATATTTGGGCCAGTGTTTTCATGGAGTGATGTGCAAGTTTTTTCAAAGATTATTGAAAAAATTAGTCTTGCTTCAAACTACGATGTTTTTATAAGCAGAGTTGAAGCAGATTTTGAACTTGCAGCAGAAACTTTTGAATATTTTAAAGTTTTATTTATGCCTTTGGTTTCAAGCCAAGGTTTTGAAAAAGTTTTGTTTGAAGCTGAAAGTGAAGATGTGACAATTACAACTAATGCTAATTATTTAATTATTGAAATTGCAGGATTTTTTGAAAATGATGATATTGACGCATTTTAATTTGACGTTCCAACACTAGAGTTGCAAAAAATTGTGGACAAAAATCAATATGAATATTATTTTGCTTAATTTTTAACACTTTTTGATTTTAGTAAATTAGTATAAAAAATTAAAAAAAACACGGCTTAACGTCGTGTTTTTTGCTGCAATTTTTACATTTCTCTGTCGTCTTTTTGTTTTTGCTGTTTTGCTTTATTTTTTTGCGCTTGTTTTAATTTAATTGCAAGTTCAATTTTTTCTTTCAAAAAGTTTTCTTCTGCTTTCATGCTTTCAGCAAAAAAGTTGTTTAAAGTGATTGTGTTTTCTTCTTCACTTGCGTAAGAGTCAAGGCTGTCAATAAGCTCAAGCATTTCTTTCATTTCTTCTTCTTTTGTCATAATCAATCTCCTTTAAACAAGTGATATCACAATTATACTCCTCCAATTTTTTTAATGCAAACAAAAAAACCAAGCAAAACAATAAATTTTTTAATGTGTGCTCCTGTTTCTATTACATAAAAACCATATTTTTTTTGCTTTTGTTGTTGACAAATCAAATTCAATGATATATAATAACAACGTTTTAATGTCGCGGGGTAGAGCAGCTCGGTAGCTCGTCGGGCTCATAACCCGAAGGTCGCAGGTTCGAATCCAGCCCCCGCAACCAGAAGAAAAACACAGCCTGTTATTAGGTTGTGTTTTTTTTATAAAAAAACAAACCAACATTTGCGGCTGGTTTTTCTTCTGTTTGTCAAAAACACATTCGTGTTTTATGCCAATTGCGATGGGGGTAAGGCTCTGTTTTTTTAACACAGCCTGTTATCAGGTTGTGTTTTTTGTTTTTAAGAAACAAACCAACATTTGCGGCTGGTTTTTCTTCTGTTTGTCAAAAACACATTCGTGTTTTATGCCAATTGCGATGGGGTGGTAAGGCTCTGTTTTTTTTAACACAGCCTGTTATTAGGTTGTGTTTTTTGTTTTTAAGAAACAAATCAAAATAAAATAGGGAAAGAGAAAAATGACAATAAAAAAACACTTGAAAACAAGTGTTTTTGAAAAGTGGTCAAATTTAATCTTTTGGTTTTGCAACAAGTGCATCAATAAGCATAACATAAGTGTTTTCTTGATTTTTGCATTTTTCAAAAAGTGCGACGTAACTTGAAGGCAATTCTGTTGCTATGTCAAATTTTAAGGCGTAGGTAAAGTATGCTCTAAGAAAATCCTTAGCCAATAAATATGCCTCGTCAAGAGTTGCGCCCGAGGTTGTCAAATTGATGTCTGGAATTAAAACCTGATATTCATTTTCGTGATTATAGAAAACAGCGGGGTAGACATAGTGAAACATTAAAGCCTCCTAAAATATCAAATATATTTTATCACACGACTTTTAAAAAAACAAACATTTTATGCCATTTAATTTAAAAATGGTCTTTTATATTTTGCACTCGTTTTTTTATTATTATATACATAAAAAAACTATTTATATTTTTTGTTGATAATTTTAGTTTATAATGATAAAATATAACTATGAAGAAAAACTGGAAAAAAATTTTAATATCTCTTTCAATGGCGTTTGCCATGTTGTTTTTTGCCGCTTGTGATTATTCCGACACAAACCCTGTTTCAGAAGGTGATGAGGAACAAGAAAGCGCAATGGGAAACATTGGCGGAATTAAATCAGTTTACAGGCCTGCAAGTGCATCTGTGGTTGATTTTTATGAAAATTTTGCCTTAGATATTATGAGAAATTTGGCTTTTGTTTTTGGCAATGCATCAATTAGTGTTAATGCACAAAACGAAGTTAGTTATAGCGCTGGCTCATTAATTCACACAAAATACCAAGAATATAAATCAAATTTCAATCCAGAAGACGTTTATTTAACAGAAGAAGCTTTTAAAAACAATTTATTAATTCATTTGGTGGACGACATTAGAGGCACAATTTCAGCAGTTGATGTTAATGCGGCAAATTTGTCTTATAACATAACAAAAAACTCCGACACAGTTTGGAATTGGACACATGACATTGAGGGCATAAATACTTATTCTTACGATGTTAAACATGATATCGAATATGCCAAAACTTATTTTAAAGGTTATACAAACGCAAACCGCCCAGCAGCAAACGCACTTGGCGACATTTCGGACACCAATGATTTGATGGATGAAAGAATTAATTATTACGAGTTTTATGCTCAAACATTTGCTGGCCCAATGCAAGTTGTTGTACTTCAAGTTTTGCTTGACAGAACACCAACGATTTTCACTTACAACAAAGCAACAAACTCATTTTCTCCAAGTGCAGAAAGCGTTTTGGGAAATGAAACATCTGGATTAATTGCAGATTACAAAAAATATGCCAACTATTTGGGTGTGACAGAAGATGATAAAGTGCAAATTACAAACTATATTTTAGACAATGTAATTGGCTCGCAAAAATTTGCAAACAAACAAAACACAACTTCTGCCGAACTTTCAAATTTTCATTTACTTAAAGACAGAAACGCCTATAAAGAAGTGATTGAAGAGGTGATTTGGAAACAAAATTTGGCTGTTTATCATTTTTCAAACGCAAACAATGAAGTTGACACAAATTTGGGAAGTTTGTATAACGTTTTCCCAGTTGCAGAAATTAGAGATTACAACACAAATTCATTCTTCATTGCAAGCACAGATGCAACAGCTTTTGCTCATATTCCCGCGGCAGAGTATAAGTCAATCAGTTTGTTAACAAACAAAGATAGTTATCTTTGGGAAGCATGGTTCTACATTGCTGCATCAGGAAACTTTAACATAAAATATTTTTACAGATATTTTGACGCTGAAAAAGACATTTTTTATGAATCCTCGCCAGTTGATGCAGTTATTTCAAACGAAGCAACTTTCTCACATCAAAAAGCTGAAATGAACATTTTAAGTTTTAATTCCTCTGTTGGAAAAAATGGCATTTTAACAACACGAGCATTTAATAATGACATTGCAGATGGAATTTTAAAAGCACCACAACCAAAACTTATAGACTTTGAAACAAGCCAATATTTTGAATATACTCAAGGCTCTTTTGCTTTTTCAAAAAACAAAATGCAAGCTTTAAATCAATCGTTCTTTGAACTTGTTTTTGTTGTTGATAAATCAAACCCAGAAATTAAAGATTATAATTTTAAAGTTGGTCTTGCAAAATTCTTTGCACCACCAAACAATATGATTCCTCAATAACACCACAATAAAAACCGACATTTTTTGTAATTTTATGCCATTAATCGTGCATATAAGTATAAAGAAGGATAAGGTGGATATTGGAAACTTCATTTCTTGAACTTAGATGCAAAGAAGTTATAAATGTTGTGGACGGAAGAAGGCTTGGACACATCACTGATATATGCATTGAATTAAACTCCGGACGCGTGACGGGTTTTATTGTGCCAGGCGACACAAGTTTTTGGAATGTGTTTAAAAGTGGCAACCAAGTTTTTGTTCCATTTTCTCAAGTTTGCAAAATTGGAGAAGACTCAATTTTGGTGGAATTATATGCTCCAACAGGCACAACACAATCAAGTGCTTTGGGCTATTTCAGTGGCAAAAAAGATGGCGACCAAAAGTGATAACAAAACAAAAAAACAAAAGCACTTTTTGAAGTGCTTTTTTCTTTTGACTACTTTTAAATGCAAAAGTCATCTTGCAAAATTTGCTTTTATGCTTGTGCGAACAATAAATTAAAAATGGGCAAGTATTTAAAAGCTTTTTAATAAAATGCAGTGAATTGAAGTTTGTTTTTTAAAGCAGGTTTATTATTATATTGTTTATAAATTATATAATAATATTATTTTATACATATTAAAACTTGCACAAAGGTTAAAAGAAGTTATTTAACAAAAAACAATGTTTTCATCTTTTAAAAAGCGCTTAAGTTTTTGTGCTTTTTGGGGTGAATTTTGGCACAAAAGAAGTGTAAAAAAATTTTAAATAAAAATAAAATTTTTTGTTGACAAAAAAAAGATGATAGGTTATACTCTTTAAGTCTAAATATGGCGGTGTAGCTCAGTTGGTTAGAGCGTTCGGTTCATACCCGAAAGGTCGGTGGTTCGAGTCTACTCACCGCTACCATACAAAACTACACATTATGGTCTCGTGGTAAAAAGGTTAATACATCGCCCTTTCACGGCGGAGTTAGGGGTTCGAGTCCCCTCGAGATCACCAGATGCTTGCGTTTGCAAGCTTTTTTTATTTTTATTTCTTTTCAAAATGGTTTTTAAGTTTTTTTGTTTATTGCAAGTTAATTGTTTGTTTTTGCTGAATTTTTTTTAAAAATTTAATGAATGAAAACAAAGAAAACAATTTGACTTTTAATTGTGAAAGCCAAAAGAAAATATTAAGAGTTGGTTTATTTTGCCAGCTTTAAAATGCCTTGCAAAAAAGGTTTTTAAAAATGATTTTTTTTACATTTATGGTTTGCAAACAAATGTTTTATAAAAATGATTTTTCAAGTTTTAAACCCCACCAAAGCATTAATTTTTAAAGTGATTTTTAAATTAAAAGCAAATAATTGACTAAAAATTTTCAGTGTGCTAGTATATAAACATATTTAGGAGAAAAAAATGGAAGAACAACAAGTCGGACGACACTCACTTGCCCACATTTTGGCAAAAGCAGTGCTTGAAATTTATCCAGAAGCACAATTGGCAATTGGACCACCAATTTCCGATGGCTTTTATTATGATTTTGATGTAAAACACGCTTTCACAGAAGATGAGTTTGAAAAAATTGAACAAAAAATGGTAGAGATTTTAAAAAGAGGGGAAGACTTTAAACGTGTTGAAGTCACTCGCGAGCAAGCAAAAGAAATGTTTGCAAATCAACCATACAAACTTGAACTTATTGATGGGATTGAAGACGATAAAGAATTAACAGTTTACTACACAGGTGACGACTTTTACGACCTTTGCCGTGGACCACACGTTGCAAACTCAAAACAACTTCTTAATTATGGTTTTAAAATCAAAGCTGTTTCTGGCGCATATTGGAAAGGGGATGAAAAACGCCCAATGCTTCAAAGAATTTATGTTTATGCTTTCCAAAACAGAAAAGAATTGTCAGACCACTTAAAATTAATTGAAGAAGCAAAGAAAAGAGACCACAGAATTTTGGGCCCAAAACACGACATTTTCTTTATTGATGACCTTGCTCCTGGTATGCCTTATTGGCTTCCAAAAGGTTTGAAAATGATTAACATTTTAATGGATTTTTGGCGCAAAGAGCACGAGAAACGTGGCTACCAAGAAATTTCAACCCCACTTGTTAACCAAACAAAACTTTGGGAAATTTCAGGACACATTGACCATTATAGAGATAATATGTTCATGATTCCAGATGAACACGTTAACATGGCATTAAAACCAATGAACTGCCCAAATGGCATGATTGTGTTTGGCAGAAAAACACGCTCATATAGGGATTTGCCACTTAGACTTTCAGACTGTGATGTGCTTCACAGACACGAAAGTTCAGGCACGCTTCACGGGCTTTTAAGAGTGCAAGCGTTCAGACAAGACGACTCACACAACTTCATCAGTGAAGATCAAATCTATTCAGAAATTAATGAAATTTTAAACATTGCAGATTTATTCTATGGCATTTTTGGCTTGCAATACAAACCAGTTTTGTCAACAAGACCAGATGACTTTATGGGTGACATTAACCTTTGGAACAAAGCGGAAGCAGAACTTAAAGAAATTTTGACAAATAGATATGGTGAAGGCAACTTTGAAGTTAATGAAGGTGATGGCGCTTTCTACGGGCCAAAAATTGACCTTTTGATGACAGACGCATTAAAGAGAACATGGCAAACAGGAACAATTCAACTTGACTTCCAATTGCCAAGAAAATTTGACTTAAGCTACACAGCACCAGATGGAAGCCAAAAAACACCAGTTGTTGTGCACAGAGTAATTTACGGCTCAATTGAAAGATTCTTTGGAATTTTAATTGAACAATTTGCATGTGAATTCCCATTTTGGTTCTCTGCTGAACAAGTTAGAGTGTTGCCTGTTAATGAGGGTTGCAATTCTTACGCAAAACAAATTGAACAAAAACTTCTTGAAAGTGGTTTAAGAGCAAAAGTAATTTTGGATACAGACAGCAACATTGGAAACAAAATTAAAGACTGCCGCCTTGAAAAATTGCCTTATGCAATTATTGTGGGTGATGTTGAAAAAGAAGCTGGAACAATTAGTGTTAGAACAAGAAGTGGAAAACAAATTCAAAACATTTCACTTGAAAAATTCATTGAAGTTTGCCTTGCATTGAATGCTTCAAAATCAATTGAATTGGCTGAGGAATTTTAATTTTTAATTATAAAAAACAAAAAACAAACCTTGAAAATAGGTTTGTTTTTTTAATATGAAAAGAAAATTTAATTAATCTTCTATGGTGTATTGTATGCTTGAAATTAAGAAAAATACACAAAATTTTAATCAAAAGCAAATAAAAAGCACTAATTTATTAACTTTTTAATTGTTTTAAGTGCATTTTTTTCAAGACGAGAAACTTGCGCTTGTGAAATTCCAACTTCGTTTGAAACTTCCATTTGCGTTTTGCCAATGAAATATCGCAGTGTCAAAATTTCTTTTTCACGGCCAGTCAATTTAACAATGGCGTCTTTTAAAGAAATTTCTTCCACCAAATCATCATGGTTTTTGGTGTCGGAAATTTGGTCCATAATTCTCACTGTTTCATTGCCGTCTTTGTAAACTGGTTGATTTAGGCTTATGGTGTCGCTGATTGCGTCAAGCGAGTTTGAAACGCTGAAATCACTCAAGCCAATTTCGTTTGCAATTTCTTCAATTGTTGGTTCTCTGTCAAGTTGTGAAGTTAGTCTTTCTTTTGCTTGAAGCGACTGATACGCCGTGTCACGCAAACTGCGGCTAACCCTAATTGAGTTGTTGTCACGCAAAAAACGCCTAATTTCTCCAATTATCATAGGAACAGCATAAGTTGAAAATCTAACGCCCAAGTCCACATTAAAATTGTCAATGGCTTTCATAAGCCCAACGCATCCAACTTGAAACATATCATCAGCTTTTTCACGCCTGCCACCAAATCTGTGAACAACAGACAAAACAAGCCTTAAGTTTGCCACAACAAATTCTTCTCTTGCAAATTCATCCCCATTTTTCACTTTTTTCATAAGTTCGGTAAGTTCGTCATTTTTAAGTTTTGGTAGTTTGTTTGTGTTAACACCACAAATGGAAACTTTATTTGACATATTAGCCTCCCGGTATGTCAATATGTTTTCCAAGTGAAATGTTTTTATACAAAATTAAAAAAAATCTGTTTCAAATTTAAAAATCAAGGCAAAAAACTTTGTTTTGTGGAAATCGGGTTTTCAAATTTCTTTGTAAATTTTTTGCTAAAATGATATACTACCTAATATGAGAGCGCAAACAGAAGAGAAAAACATTTATAAGACTATTGGGAAGATTTCATCATACATTGTTTTCCCAATAATTTTAATTTCTTTTTTCACAATTTTTATAACTGTTTTAACAACACCCAAAAACCAAATGCCTCAAATTAAAGGTTATTCCATTGCAAAAGTGCTAACTTCAAGCATGAAGGAAGCAGGTTTTAACCCAGGTGATGTTGTTTTTATTAACCAAAACAAAAACAAAAACCTTTCAAAAGGTGACATTGTTGCGTTTTACAAATATCAAGACATGGCAGACATGGACATTTTTGAAGAGCTTGTTAAATTGGACGAGTTTGAAGGCGAAGTTAAACAAGAAGTTGACAAAACTGGCAGAACAACAACAGATTATCTCATTAAAAACAACTTTCAAATTTATTTCCACTATGTTAACGAAATTTATGTTGCTCCAGATGGAACATTATTCTATCAAACAAAAGGCTCAAACCCAAGTGCAAGCCCAGACGGATTTATCAGGGCAGACTATATTGTTGGCACATACATCACCACACCTTTGGTTGTAAGGCGTGTGTTTTCATTTTTGGCTTCAACCTATGGTTTAATTTTGCTTGTTATGCTTCCACTTTGCATTCTTGTGGTTATGGAAAGTTTTAATGTTATAAACAAAGTTAACGTTTATTTGCTTGAAGAAAAACTTTTTAAAAGAGAAATTGAACATTACGACCCATTGATTAAAAAATTTAAAATTTCAGATTATATGGGCTTGCCGAGAAAGGCATACTATTATATAAACACGCCAGATAAATATAAAGCCGAAGTTTTTGATTTGCTTTATGGCAGCGGTTTTGGTTTAATTGAAAAAATGCCAACTTTAAAGGCAGACGCTCAAAAAGCGGTTAATATTTTAAAATCGCAAGGTCACGCACCATATTTTCTTTATTGGGAAAATTATGTGACAAAGAAGTTTGATAAAATGGAAGTTATTAAACTTAAAAAACAATATGAAAAAGAAAGATTTATAAAACAAAACAACAAAAATAAAAAAGCGGAGAAGTAGAACATTGAACGAAAAAAGCGATAAATTTCAAGCGTTTTGGGGCAAATTAAAAAAAATTGTGGACATAATAATGGATGTAATTTTATATCCACTTATTTTTCTTTCACTTATCACAAGCGTTGTTTCAATCACAGCACGTGACAACACAGAAGTGAGAGGTGTTTTTGGATATTCCATTGTTAGCATTTTAACTGGCAGTATGAGGGCGGGTGGTTTTGAGCCTGGTGATATTGTTTTCTTAAAAGAAACAAAACCAGAAGATTTAAGGCCAAAATCTGAATTTCATGAAGGCGATATCATTGCTTTTTATCAACTTTATGACCCAGGTGACCCTTCAAGGTATCAAATGACAAAAATTACAGATTTTGACAACTTGCCACAACCAACAACAACAGAGAAAGTGACAGGAAACAAAACTCGTCAAGAAGCCATTGACAACAAAGATGTTGTTGTGATTTTTCACAGAATCATTGCAGTTTACATGGCAGAGGATGGCACATATTTTTTTGAAACAAAAGGTGACAGCAACAATAGTGCTGATAATTTAATTAGGGAAGACTTTTTGGTGGGCAGATATATAGAAGTTGCTGCTTTCATCACAAATTCATTACGCTATATGGTGACACCAGATGGTATGTTTTGGATAATTATTGTTCCACTTTCCATTATTGTGTTTTTGCAAATTGTTGAACTTATGACAATTTTGTTTGACATGGCAACAGAAAAGAAAGTTTTGGAAGGGGCAATTCCTTTTGACTGTGAAGAAAGTGTTAAAGCACGCGTTGGGCGAGAAATGGACTTGCATAATAAAATTTATCTTTACGACATAACCCCTCCGGTTGATAAACCGAGAATGAAAGCATTTTTGTGGGAAGGCATTTTTGAATCGCCAGACCCTGAAACTGCAGCAAGACTAAGCATTAAAAAACTTAGTGCAAAAGACAAGCAAGCAAGAGAAAAAGAACTTAAAAATAAACACAAAATTGAAGAAGGTGTTAACCTTTACAATGTTTCAAGAGATCAATATTGGAACTATTGGATTGAAAACGCACCAACAAGTATTAGCAGAAAAAAAATGATTGTGTTAAGAAGAAATGCAAACATCATTGTTAAAGCAAGAGAAGTTGGAAAGAAAAAATAGGTTGTTTTAAAGGGAAATAAATGGAGCAAGAACAACAAAAGCAAAATTTGCACGCGGGCCACAGAAAAAGAATGCGTGCGCTTGTGGAAAAAACAGGGCTTGAAAGCCTTAATGAAGTTAACGCATTGGAATTTGCCTTAACTTATGTTTTGCCCAGAAAAGACACAAATGAAATTGCTCACGAGTTGCTTGAAACTTTTGGCTCGTTTGCAGGTGTTTTTGATGCGCCAGAAAGCGAAATTGTAAAATTGGGATATTTGGGTAAAGAGAGCGCCAAAATGCTTGTTCAAATGAAGGAGATTTTTTCATACTATAAAAACAACAAACTAAAACAACAAAAACAACTTAAAAATTTGCAAGAAATCAATGCATTTTTCTTTCATTTGCTTGAAGGAGCGGAAAAAGAAAACCTTTACATTATGGGGCTTGACAAAAATGGCTTTATTAAAGGGTTATACCGCCTAACTGTGGGCACAGACAAGTTAATTACACTTGACAAACACGACATTGCAAATTTTGCATACAGACACAAAGTTTCCAAGCTTGTTTTAAGCCATAATCATCCAAATGCAAGTTGTTCGCCATCCAAACTTGATGATGAAAGCACATCAAATTTAATTGCATGGTTTAATGCAGTTGGGCTTGAAATGGTGGACCATGTTATTGTTGGAAAAGACGGCACGTTTTCTTTTAGAAATGTTGGTTTTTTCACACTTGACGAACTTAAAATTTAACAATTTATTTTCAAAATATCAAAAGGCGCTTTTATGGGCGTCTTTTTTGTAATTTCTGCAAATTTACAATATTATAATAAGCAAAAATTATTTTTAAACTGCTAAAAAACATTGATTATTTTGGTGTAAATGTGATAGTCTTATCTTGTAGAACTTAAAGGAGAAAAAATGCTTAAAAATTTTGAAAAAGCACATAAAAACGAGTATAGAACACACACATGTGCTGAGCTTAGAATAAGCGATGTTGGCAAGCAAGTTGCACTTGCGGGTTGGATTGACACAATTAGAAAATTGGGCGGAATCACATTTGTCACCTTGCGTGATCATTATGGCGTCACACAATTATTGTTTAAAGATGAAAGCATGCTTAATGGGTTGAATAAAGAAAGTGTTATTTCTGCAACTGGAATTGTTATTGAAAGAGTTAGCAAAAACCCAAAAATGCAAACAGGTGACATTGAAATTGAAGTTGAAAAACTTCAATTACTATCAAAAGCAAAACCAATTTTGCCTTTTGAAATTGCTGATGCTCCTGCAACAAAAGAAGAATTAAGGCTTAAATATAGATTTTTGGATTTAAGAAATGAAAAAATTCAAAACAACATTTTAATGCGCTCAAAACTTTTGAAAGATGTTAGAGATTTAATGCATGCCGAAGGTTTTGCAGAAATTCAAACACCAATTTTAACTGCATCTTCACCAGAAGGCGCGCGTGACTTTTTGGTGCCAAGCCGATTAAACCCAGGCAAGTTTTTTGCTTTGCCACAATCTCCACAACAATTTAAACAACTTTTAATGGTTTCTGGTTTTGATAAATATTTCCAAATTGCACCATGTTTCCGTGATGAAGACGCTCGTGCAGACCGCACACCTGGTGAGTTTTATCAAATGGACATGGAAATGGCTTTTGCAACACAAGAAGACGTGTTTGCAGTGGCAGAAAAAACTGTTTACAATTTGTTTAAAATGAACTCAAGCAAAGAAATTTCTCCATATCCATTCAAACGCATTAAATTTAACGAAAGTATGGAAAAATATTGTTCAGATAAACCAGACTTGCGCAACCCGCTTTTGTGCCATGATTTAACACAAGAATTTGCTCAAACGACATTTAATGCGTTTAAAGGCAAAACAATTAAAGCAATTGTGGCTGAATGTGCTGGCAAACCAAGAAGTTTCTTTGACGAATTAACAAAAGTGATTTTGGCAAACGAGGGCAGTGGACTTGCATACATTAAAGTGCTTGAAGCTGGCACTCTTAATGGCAGTGTTGTTAAATTTATGTCAGAAGATGAAATTAATGCAGTTAAAACAAAACTTAATGTTAAGCAAAACGATGTAATTTTCTTAATTGCAGATAAGAAAGCACAAGCAACAAAACTCACATCAATTTTGCGCCAAGAACTTGGACAAAGGCTTGAGCTTATTGATAATAATAAGTTTGAATTTTGCTGGATTGTGGACTTTCCATTTTTTGAATGGGATGAAGAAAACAATAAACTTGAGTTTTCTCACAACCCATTTTCAATGCCACAAGGCGGCATGAAAGCGCTTGAAGAAAAGAACCCACTTGAAATTGAAGCATATCAATATGACCTTGTTTTAAATGGTGTGGAACTTGCAAGTGGTGCAGTGAGAAACCACGAACCAGAAATTATGGTTAAAGTGTTTGAAATGGTTGGCTATGGCAAAGAAGTTGTGGAAAATAAATTCCCAGCACTTTACAACGCTTTCACTTATGGCACACCACCACATGCTGGCTATGCTTTTGGTTTTGACAGAGTTGTTATGTTCTTGTGTGAAACAGCAATCATTCGAGATGTTATTGCTTTCCCATTTAACAAAAATGCACAAGATTTGCTTATGAACGCTCCAAACGAAGTGTTTGATAAACAATTAAAAGAACTTCACATTAAAGTTGATTTGAAAGATTAATTAAAAAAACTAATAACAAAAACTCTTGCAAATGCAGGAGTTTTTTTGTTGGTTTTCAGTTTGATTTGTTTAATTGCAAAATATAAAAACGAACATCTTTGTGGCAAAACAAATGCCTTGTTTTATTAAAGTGAAGCAAGTTAAATTAAACTTTTTAGCCTGTGCAAAAGCCACATTTCTTGTTTACATCTGTATTAAAATTGACTAATTAAAATTTTAATGTGTTTATTTTATGGCTTATTTTTGTTTTAATAATGGATAAAATTTTGCTTTTGAAAATAGACAAAATTTTGTTTTTTTTGAATATTTAAACTTTTAAAAGAGTATATATATTTTAAAAAAAATACAGCCAGTTTTGAGGTGAAAAATGAACATAGTAAGAAAACAGAGAGTGCTTAAATTTGCCGACTATATTTTAAAAAACAATGCCACCGTGCGCCAAACAGCATGTGCTCTTGGCATGAGCAAAAGCACTGTTCACAATGATGTTTGCTATGAATTATATAAAATTGATTTTTATAAATTTTTAAAAGTTAAAGCAGTGCTTTTTAATAATTTTAAAAATAAACACATTAATGGTGGAAATGCAATGGCGTATAAATTTAAAATTAAAAATTATTAATTAATTATTTTTTAATTTTTATTTTATTTTTTAAAATTTATTTTTAATTTAATTTTTAATATGATTTAATTATTTATCAAACCCTTTGAAATGCTGAAAATTTAAGGCTTTCAAGGGGTTTTTAT
>JBMNOM010000052.1:0-4600 GCA_050943075.1 Christensenellales bacterium
CGGAAGGCGCTGTTGCCACACTTGTTGTGAGTGCAATTGATGTGCCACACGCATTACTTAACATTAACATTTTGCCACACACAGAAAGCATTATTGCTGGCGGAAGTAGTGTGACTATCACAGTGGAGGTGACATTAACAGAACCTTCAAGCGTTGAGGAATACAACCAAGTTGCCGGACGAGATTTCACCTTAACTTTTAAGTTTGAGGCAAACATTTAAGTTAATGAAAAAGTTTGCTTTAGGATTAATGGTTTTGTGTTTGTTTTCCACAACTCACGTGTTTGCTTTTTGGAGTGTTTTATTTCCAAGCAATTTTGCAAAAGTTAATTGCAGTTTGGAAATTGGCAAATTTAACAACGCATTTTGCCCTTGGAAAGACATTTTTGTTGTTGATGATGACTTTAAGCAAGAGTTTATGTTTTTTAACGGCACAACGTGGAAATTCCAAAGCGAAATTTGGAAAGACGAGCAAAAAATTAATTACTTAAGGCAAATAACAAAAACTTATAAATTTATTAAAACAGATTTAATTTATGCCGTGATTAGCGAGGAATACACACTTCTTGACAACGGCATTCCTTTTGAAAATTTGCCATCATATTCTTGGGCAGTTGCGCCAATTAAACTGGAATATGTGGAAGGCTGGGCGTATAACGGCAGAGTTGTGCGGGGAAGTGATAAGTGCTTTTACTATGCAAGGTTTTACACCACGCACAACCCAGTTGTTTCCAGGCGTGGTTGGGACAAAATTGAGCCAGTTTCAGACGCGGACTTTTTGCGTTTTGAAAACACCTGTATTGTGAACTATGGCGCAATTTTGCCACAGAGTTTAAAACGCAGTTATATTTGGGAAGACAAAACAGAATATTTGCCCGGCGATGTTGTGTGCCACAACGAAATTTTGTTTGAAGCATTGCAAAAAACAATTGGCAATAATCCACTTAATGATAGTAGTTGGAAAAGATTATGAAAAAATTAAAATATGAAAAGTGTTTAAAGTTTTTGGATGTTGTTAAACTTGTAATCGACATAGGATTTTTGCTGTTTATGATTATTTTGGCTTTTTTGCTTGTGTATAACAGAAGAAATTTGGCAGATGTTTTTGGGTTTGAATTTAACATTGTTCAATCGCAAAGCATGGAGCCCAACATAAAAAGGTTTGACTTTGTGTTAGTTGCAAAAACAAACCCACAAACACTTAAAGAAGGCGACGTGATTGCTTTTTTTGAAACTAACACGCACATTAAAGTTTTACATAGAATTGATAAAATTGAAGTTGACAATGGACAAAAATTTTTTGTGACAAAAGGCGACAACAACTCAGTGGCAGATTATCACAAAAAAACAGAAAGCCAAGTTTACGCAAAACACATAATAACAATTCCATATTTTGGGCTTTTTATCACTTTTTTAACATCAATTCAAGGTGTTTTAATAATCTTAATTAACATTTTGAATTTGCTGATTATTATGTTTATTTACAGCATTGACAAAGAAAAAAGTTTTAATCTTTCACAAGAGTTTTTAAAGCAGAAAGCAGCTGTTTTAAAAAAAGAAAAAAATGTGCAAATTTTAAATTATTAAAAATCTTGGAAAACCCAAGGTTTTTTAATTTTCTTATTAAAGTTTCACACCATAATTGTTTTTTAAGCATAGTATAAAAAGTGTAAAGAGGTGAAAATGCAATTTGATAAGGTGGAAATTGTTCCAAAAAACAACACGGAAAATTATACTTTTAAAAACAATATTGTTTTAAACAGTGAAATTAAAGCATTTAGGGTTAAACACGCAAATAAATTTACAGAATTTTTAATTAATAAAGACCTTGTTTTGCAAGAAAAAAACTTTTTGCTTAATGTTAAAAAACTTTACAGCCAAAGCGTTAAAGCATTTTTAGACTCTTTAAAACAAGGCTATCCATTTAATGCTTATGAAGCGTTTTTAAGTTATGAAGTTTCGCTTAATCAAGATTGTTATTTCAGTTATTTTTACGACACATACACTTTCACTGGTGGCGCTCATGGAAACACAATAAGAAAAGCAAAAACTTATTCACTTAAAACTGGAAGAGCACTTTCATTGCAATATTTTTTTAAAAGGGGCGCAGGTTTTGCACGCTTCGTGCTTGAGTTAATTTTAGCCCAAGCGCAAGAAAATTTTGAAAAAGACCCATACATTTATTTTGAAGATTACAAAAATTTAATTGTTAAAAATTTTAATGGCGAAAACTTTTATTTAACGCCAGAAGGCATTGTTATATTTTTCAATCAATATGAAATTGCCCATTATGTGCCAGGTATGCCAAAGTTTTTGATTCCATATTCAAAAACAGATTTTGTTTTGAGTTGTTAATTGACAAAATTGTGCAAAACTCACACTTTATGTGTGGGTTTTATTTTTTATATGTCTTTGATTATTTGGACATTGATTTCATATATGATATAATTTTTTTAATTAATTAAAGGAGTCAAAAATGTTACAAATTAAAAATTTTTCAAAAACTTATAATGGCGGAAAGTCTTACGCAGTTGATGATGCTTCTTTTGAAGTGAAGTCTGGTGAAATTGTTGCATTTATTGGCCATAATGGAAGCGGAAAAACAACAACACTTAAAGCAATTTGCGGAATTTTAAATTTTGAAAAAGGCGAAATTTTGGTTGACGGCATTAATGTTAAAGAAAACGCTGAACAAGTTAAGAAAATCATTGGATATTTGCCAGAAACAATTCAAATGTATGAATTTTTAACTGGTTATCAATTTCTTAATTTTGTTGCCGATGTTTATGAAGTGGGCAGCGAGGTAAGAAAAGAAATCATCACAAAATATGCCACACTTTTTAAAATGCAAGACGCCTTAAAACAAACAATTGACACATACAGCCACGGAATGAAACAAAAAACAGCAATCATTTCACTTTTGTTGCACAGCCCAAAATTAATTATTATGGATGAGCCGTTTTTTGGCCTTGACCCACAATCAACTTTCGAGTTTAAAAATTTGATGGGGGAATTGGCATCACAAGGTGTGAGTTTGCTTTACTCCACCCACGTTTTGCAAGTTGCTGAAACACTTGCCACTTCAGTTGTGATTATCAACAAAGGCAAAATTGTTAAAAGTGGAAAAATGAAAGATGTGATTGCAGACAAGAGTTTGGAAAAATTCTTTTTGGAGATTGCGCATGAATAAATTATTTTCATTAACCAAAGTTTTAATGCTTGAGCAATTTAAAACAGCTTTTGGCAAAGCTCCTGCAAAGAAAAAATCGTTAAACATTCTTTTCACATTTGCCATTGTTGCACTTGTTTTGGGTAGTTTGTCCTTTAATTTGTATCAACAATATGAAGTTTACAAAATGCTTAATATGATACAATTCATTTTGTATGATGGGCTTTTGTATGTTGGAATGATTTTCTTGTTTTATTTTTCTTTGCAAATTTACAATATGTTTTTCGAGTCCAAAGACTTTGAATTTCTTGCAAGCATGCCAATTAAAGGCTATCAAATCATCACTGCAAAAATTCTTTCACTTCTCATTGTTGTTTATGCTTTTCAATTTGTCATCCTTGTGCCTGCTTTTGTGTTTTTCTGTTTAAATTTTGCACTTAAAGCCACCACATTCATTTATTTTATAATTGGATTTTTTGCCTTGCCATTTTTTATGTTTTTGCTTGCTGGATTGATGTCTTACATTATTAGTTTTGTTTCAATGAATGCAAAAAACAAAAAACGCGCAAAACAAGCCACAACTTATGTTTTGTTTGCATTAATTATTGGGCTTGTGCTTTATGTTTCATTTATGGGCACAAACATTTACACAAATGCACAACTTCCACTTGTGTTTAAAATTGTTTTCCCAACAAACTTTTTGCTTTATGAAGCAATTGTTGCAAATTCATTTGTTTACTTTTTACTTTTCTTGTTTGGCAGTTGTCTTTCATTTGCACTTATGGTTTTAATTTTAGCCAAAGTATATTTTAAATCAAACCAAAGACGAAAAGAAAATGTTAAAATTGAAGACACAAAAGAAGTTTCATTCGAGCAAAAACCTGTTTTGAAAGGGCTTTTTAATTTGGAATTTAAAAATTTCATAACTCGTCCACTTTATGTCATTAACGCAGGCTTTGGAAGCATTTTGTTAATTTTAGCAAGCGTGGGGTTGCCAATTTTCTTTGTTTGGGTAGTTAGCTCGGGCAATGGAGCATTGATTAGTCTAAAAGAAACTGTTTTAAGCATTTTTATGTTTCTTGCGCTTGCACTTGTTATGCTTAATATAACAACAAATTCAGCTGTTAGTATTGAAGGAGAAAGTTTTTATTATAAAAAAAGTTTGCCAATTAGTTTTCGCAAGCAAATGTTTGCAAAAATTTTGGTAAACATGGTGCTTTTTATTCCAGTTATCACACTTTATCTTGCGGCAATTCCATTTATGATTTACTCGTATTTCACAATTATTGAAGCGATTCTTCCATTTTTCATTCTTGCCTTAGCACAAATTTTTGTTGCAACAACTGGGCTTTACATTAACTTGCTTTTTCCAAAACTTGATTGGAAAAACGAAACCGCTGTTGTTAAACAATCAATCAGCACATTTGTTAGC
>JBMNOM010000053.1:0-4595 GCA_050943075.1 Christensenellales bacterium
CAAAAAAGTTTGCAACAAAAAAAATTATTGATGTTATAAAAAACCGCTTAAACTGGTTTAAGCGAAAAATTAATATAAATTTAAATTATTTTTAAAAGGAAAGGTAAAAAAATGTTCAATGCAAACATATTACTTGTTTCAGGCATTGGAGCAGTTTTTATCGGATTAGGAGCCTTAGTTATCGGGCTTGTTATTGGTTTTATTTTAACAAAAATTGTTAATACAAAAAAAATTGGCAACAGCAAAACAACAGCAGCTAAGATCATCGAAGAGGCCTACGCCGAAGCAAAAACTGTGAAGAAAGAAGCAGTGCTTGAAGCAAAAGAAGAAATTCACAAAATGAGAGATGAATTTGAAAAGGAGGCAAAAGACCGCAAACTCGAGCTTGCAAAAGCAGAAGATAGGCTTGTGCAAAAAGAACAATTCATCGACAAAAAAGACTTGTTTTTGGAAAAGAAACAAGAAGAAATTGACAAAGCAAAATTAGTTTTGCAAGAAAAAGAAGCACAACTTGATGTTTTGTTAAAAGCACAAACAGAACTTAAAAACCAAGTGGAACAAAAGTTGCAAGAAATTTCTGGAATGAAAAAAGAAGAAGCAAAGCAAACGTTAATTAATTCCATGGTTGAAGAAGCAAGAAAAGACAGCGTTAAAATTATTGCACAAATGCAACAAGATGCTGAAGAAGAAGGCACAAAATTAGCCAAAAATATTGTGGCAAACGCTATTCAAAAATGTGCAACAGATTTAACAGCAGAAATGACAGTGTCTTCAGTTCAAATTCCAAACGAGGAAATGAAAGGAAGAATTATTGGAAGAGAAGGCAGAAACATTAGGGCAATCGAACAAGCAACAGGTGTTGACTTAATTATTGACGACACACCAGACGCAATCACAGTTTCATGCTTTGAACCAGTTAGAAGAGAAATTGCAAGATTAAGCCTTGAAAAACTTATTTTGGATGGAAGAATTCACCCAGCAAGAATTGAAGAAGTTGTTGAAAAAGTGACAAAAGATCTTGATGTTATCATCAAACAAGCAGGTGAAGCAGCTGTCACAGAAACCGAAGTTTTTGGAATGCATCCAGAACTTGTTAAAGTGCTTGGCAGGCTTAAATATAGAACAAGCTATGGCCAAAACGTTTTAAGACACAGCATTGAAACAAGCTTCATTGCAGGCTTGCTTGCAGCAGAACTTGGTGCAGACATTAAAATTGCAAAACGTGGCGGGCTTTTACACGATATTGGTAAAGCGCTTGACCATGAAATTGAAGGCGATCACGTTTCAATTGGCGTTGACCTTGCAAGAAGATACAAGGAAAGCCCAGCAGTTATTCATTGTATTGAAGCGCACCACTTTGGTGTTGAATTTAACTCACTTGAAGCAATCATTGTTCAAGTTGCAGACGCAATTTCATCATCAAGACCAGGTGCAAGAAGAGAATCTCTTGAAACATACATTAAGAGGCTTCAAAAACTTGAAGAAATTTCAACAAGTTTCACTGGTGTTAAAAAAGCATTTGCAATTCAAGCAGGACGTGAAATCAGAGTTATGGTTAAACCAGAAGAACTTGATGACGCTGAATCAAAAGTTCTTGCACTTGACATTGCCAAGAAAATTGAACAAGAAATGCAATATCCAGGGCAAATTAAAGTTCACGTTATTCGTGAATCAAGGTTCACTGAAGTTGCAAAATAAGTTTAATCAAATTAATCAAAACAAATTAAAATTAAAACGAACTTTAAAGAGTTCGTTTTTTTATTAAACAAATATTTCAAGCAAATTTTGTTGTTTTGAAAAAAGTTTATTAAATCTCAATTTTAATCAAATTTCAAACTCATTTTGTTTATAATGAAAGCTTTTTAATAAGTTTATTAAAACTAAATTTTATTTATGAAAAATGGCATTATAATCATTTTATAAAAGACAAATTAATAGATATACTATTTTTATTAATAATAATAAACAGGAGGAATTATGAAAATTTTTATGCTTGGCGGAACAGGGCTTTTGGGCGCTGCAGGTGCAAAAGAACTTATTAAAAGAGGGCACGAAGTTGTTTCGGTTGCGTTGCCACCAATTCCAAAAGACGCAGACATTCCACAAGAAATGCAGTTGCATCTTGACAATATCAACACCATGAGTGACGAGCAAATTAAACAACTTTTGAAAGGTTGTGAAGGTTTTGTTTTTACAGCAGGTGTGGATGAAAGAATTGAATTTGAACCACCAGTTTATGATGTATATCACAAATATAATATTGCGCCACTTGCACGTCTTTTGCCATTTGCAAAAGAAGTTGGTGTTAAAAAAGTTATAATTCTTGGTTCATATTTTGCTCATTTTGCAAAAACAATGCCTCAGCTGGAACTTTACAAACATCATCCGTATATAAGAAGCAGAATTGACCAAGAAAACCTTGCACTCAGTTTTTCAGATGAAAAAATGGAAGTTATGGTTTTGGAATTGCCATACATTTTTGGTGCGCAAAAGGGCAGAAAACCAGTTTGGATGTACTACATTGATTTACTTCTTCCAATGAAGAAAAAAATTCTTTTCCCAAAGGGCGGCACAACAATGTTGACAGTGCGACAAGTTGGGGAATGCATTGCCGGAGCAATTGAAAAAGGCAAGGGCGGAACATGCTATCCAGTGGGTTGGGAGAACAAAACTTGGATCGAACTTTTAACTTTAGTCACAAAATATATGGGACATCCAGAAAAGAAGGTTGTGACAATTCCAACCTTTTTATACAAACTTGGCGCATTTAAAATGGCAAAAGATTACAAAAAGAAAAACATTGAACCAGGGCTTTCTCCTGTTGAATTTGTTAAACTTATGACAAGCAATTGCTTCATCGACAGAAGCGTAATTCAAAATGAACTTGGTGTGACAGATGATAACATTGAAGAAGCAATTAAAGATTCAATTGAATACTGCATGGAAATTTACAACCAAAATCAAAAAGTTGTTGAAATGAAGGCGGAATAAAATAAAATTTTCAAAATTTCACTTTTTGTTAAATTAAATTTGTTTTTTCTTTCAGTTTAAAATAATAAATAGATTTTTTATGAAATATAAAAAAGAAGGGATTTTTTTTTGTTGTTAAATTCATTATTGATAATTTTTGTTAATTTTTAATGTAAATCATTATCAAAATTTTAACTCTTAAATTTAAAAAAAATACATACAATTTTGCAAAACACACAAATTTATGTTAGTCATTTTTATTTTTAACGCCCTCTAAATTGAAGTTTGGAATGTATGAAGGGTATGAACTTGACAACTCTTGCACAAAACCATCAAACCCCAAACTTCTAACACACTTAACAACTCTGTTGTATTCCAAGGGTTTTAAAGTCCTGTTAATATCTTGAAAATTTTCATTCAAATGCATTGGCACATATTGGCTCATAATGCTTAAAAGAATTTGGTTTCCAAATTTTTCGTATAAGTGTTTAATGATTTTCACGCTGTCATCACTGTGATTAGGCAAAACCAAATGACGCACAATAACACCTTTTTTTATAAGTCCATTTTCATCAAAAACGTTTTGGGGCTGATTTTGAAGCATTTGCTCAAGTGCAGAAGTTGTCACTTCAAAATAATCTGGCACATCACTTAGGCGCTTTGCCACTTCGTTGCTGTAATACTTAAAATCAGTTAAATAAATGTCAACGTATGGCGCAAGCATTTTTAATGTTTCTTTTCTTTCATAGCCATTTGTGTTGTATAACACAGGAATTTTGGGCTTATAAATTTTTAAGGCTTCCACAATTTGCAAAGCATAGTGAGAAGGTGTCACCAAATTTATATTGTTTGCCCCTCGCTGTTCAAGTTCTTCAAAAATTTCTGCAAGCCTTTTTGTTGTGATTTCAACTCCAATTTGATTTCGGCTCACTTCAAAATTTTGGCAAAACACGCATCTTAAATTGCAACCTGCAAAAAAAATTGTGCCACTGCCATTTTCACCACTAATCACAGGCTCTTCACAAAAATGCAAAGAGCAAAGCGCCATTTAAGTTTGTTGGAACTATTACAATAACCAGTGCTTTGCGCTCGGTCAATACTACATTTTCTTGGACAAATATTACAAATCATGTTTCTTATTATGAAACTAAAAAAGTGAATAGTTGACTATTCACTTTTTATTTATAAATTTTTTTAATAATTTTTCTTATTTTTTTTAATTTTGTTTTAAATTTTTTGGGGAAAAGAAGTGTGGCAAAAGGTCGCTTGCTTTAAACACTTTAAAGTCACTTTCACTTTTTGCAACAATCACATCCATATCGGGATTAAACTCCACAATAAGCTGTCGGCAACTGCCACAAGGGAAACAGTAGTCAGCACCATTGCCATAAACTGCAATTGCAACAAAATCTCTGTGTCCATTTGCAACAGCGCTTGTGATGGCAACTTGTTCAGCACAACAACATGGCGCTGGTGTGATGTTTTCGACATTGCATCCGATAAAAATTTGTCCATTTTTGCTCATAACACTAGCGCCAACTTTAAATTTGTAATAGGGCGTGTAAGCAGAATTGTTAACTTTAATTGCTTCTTGTATTAACTTTTTGTAATCCATAACATCTCCT
>JBMNOM010000054.1:0-4569 GCA_050943075.1 Christensenellales bacterium
TAGACATTCGTAATCGCTAAACACCGCTATATTTCAGGCTTTTTCGAAGTTTTTAAAAATTATTTGGTAGACACGGGTTTTTTCTTATAAAAAGTGCCGTCATTTTTTAAAATAAAAAAAGCCCTAAATCACTAGGAATTTAGGGCTTTTATTGGCGGAGAGTTAGGGATTCGAACCCCAGGATGCTTTCACATCAACGGTTTTCAAGTTATTCTAGCATTTTATTTCTTAACAGTTTTTAGTGCTACTTAATATCACTTAAAACCATTTAATCCGCCTAAACTCCGTTGTTCTTAATGCTTTTTAATATCGTTTAAAGCTGCTTATTGTTTTTTATAATCTTTTTAATATTTTTGATTTTAACGCTCAAACGGTAGACATTTGGTAGACAATAAAAAGAGACTAGCAGTTTGCTAGTCTTTTTCAACATTATAAACATATTTTATTTTTATCCTTATATCGTAATCATAAGGAGTTTTGTTTTTTCTTTTGCCTTTTAGCTTTATACTATTTCAACTGGCTTTTTCTAAACATATTTAAATTAAAGTTTAAAAACATATTATCAAACCGGCTTTAATCCTTAAAGATTTTTTCAGTTATTTTACGGGCATTTCTATTGTATAATCAATTTGTTGTGTTTTTAAAAAACATCTTTTAAACATCTTTGACCCATATTTTTTATAAATTTTTATAGTTTTTATGACCTCATAGGTAAAGGGATATACCACAATCCTCCTAAGATTGGATTCCAGGTTCGAGTCCTGGTGGAGTCCCCAGTCGGCATCGAAATTCACGTTTAAGTCGACTGCGTTTGCGTTAGCTTTCCATAAAGAAAAATCTGTGCTTCCTCCATTAATCCCAATTAAAAACTCTCTCTTTTCGGGGTCATCAATCCAGTCAACCCCTTCAAGAACTAATCTTGCGCCATCAGGATTAACCAACGGAACAAAATAAATACCGAAATCTAATTCTCTGTTTCTATAATATCTTATTAACTCTAAAAGCAAATAGGATGTTACATATTCTCTTGCGTGGATTGCACCCTCTATTATGAACTGCTTTCCGTCATAACTACCCACATGCGCAGTGTAAATTGGTTGACCAAGCTCAGATTCACCAATTAGCTCGACATCAACACCACCAAGCTGGCTTAAACGCAACAACTCATTATTAATTTCATCTACTATCACAATAAAACCTCCTTTTTTAAATCCTGCAATTTAACTTTATTAAATTATCAAGTTAATGGTTCGTATATTTATTTATGCAACAAGTTTTAAAAGTGTTTATTAAAAAACAAAAAACCAGAATCGTTAAATTCTGGTTTGTTGAAAAACTTTTTAATTTTATGAGGTTTTGAAGTTTTAATTTTAAAGCATTTTTGAATGTTTAAGGTTTTTTAAGAAATTAAACCAATAAACTGAAAGTATATGAAATATATTAAAAACACTAATGAAATATAATAAGCTAATCTTTGAGTTGTGTGGATTAATGTTTTGTGCTTTTGTTTGCCAAAGTTTATATTAATTAATAAAATATCGTTAATCAAAATTAGCACAGCGAAAACAACTAACGGCCATAACGCTGGGATTAGAATTGAATACCAAATATATAGCACTGTCATGAATCCGGCAACTAAATAGTAGATAACAACGTTAAGATCTTGTCCGTGTAAATTAAGCTTTAGAACATATTTTAAGCCTAATAATATTAAAACCATTAAAAATATTCCTAAAATACCAATGTATATTAGGCTTAGAAAAGACAAACTATCGGCTATAATAAACATAAATGCTGCAATAAATGCCAGCTTAAACACCACACACAAACCCGCCGAGGCTTTCATTAAAAACAAACCGCTTTGAGGACGATCTTTTTCCTCTAATGCAATATCAGCTACAAGCGCGAAAATTAAACCTAAGATAATAAACATGTAACCTATATTGAAACTATTTTCAAAATATGTCATAAAATATAGCGCCAAAACTATATACGACATTGTAGCAATAAATCTTGCGCTTAATTTTAGCATAGGGTTTTCTTTGCTACATAATATCAAATACACAACAGTTAAAACAACACTAATGCTTAAACCAACTATGGGAACCCACATCACAACAACCACCTTTTAATATTAATACTATTATTAACTCTTTTAAGAATTTTACTCATAATAAAAAGAAATGTTTTAATTTTAAAACATTAATTTAAACATTAATTATTTGGTGTTAATTTAATGTTTTCTGCCTGGTGATTTTAATTCTCATATATTTATAAAACAATTATAAAACTTAATTAACAAACCACTAATCATAGTGGTTTGTTAATTTGTAATTATTTAATTAATTTTTAATAAAGTGTTTTTCTAAATATTTTGCAACTCCACTGTTATTGTTCGAGCCTATAATTTCATGAGCATATTCTTTAATTTCATCGAAGGCATTTTCTACTATAACATTGTGCCCAGCAACTTTAAACATAGGAATATCGTTTCTTTCATCACCTATTGCAATAACGTCGTTTGGCGAAATGTTTAAATATTTGCAAAGCTTTAACAACGCATTTCCTTTGTTCGATTCCTTGTTTGAAATATCTACAAATGTAAGCTCGCTTAAGTCTGGCACAAGGGTTTCGTCTATTAACGATCGTGTGTAGTTTATTATTGCAATATCATTAAACTTTGCAACCTCATCAAACAGCTCTTTAATTTCGTCATGAGTTTCTTTATACACTACAAAACCCGAAACATCGTTGTTTTCGAAAAAGTTTTTGTAATTATCATCATTTATATAAAGCTCTTCTGAGTTAGCATTTTTAAGGTTATTGTAATATGTTTTACCTTTGCTGGTGAACTTTATGTATAGATTTTTATTGTTTGCAAAATGATAAAAATGCTCGCATGTTGCTTTATTCACCACTTCTGAAAACAATATTTTATTTTGATTAACATCTTCTACTTCAGCACCATTTAAAGAGATTAAATAGTTAAGATTATAAACACCCTCAAGCAACTCTACAACAAAACTTTTTTGTCTTCCCGTAGTTATTACAATTTCTAAATCACCATTGTTTAATTTCCTTAAAATTTCTTTAGTTTCTAAAGATAGTTCTGTATCACTATTTAACAATGTGCCATCTAAATCAATAAATACATGTTTTTTCATATTTTCCCTCAATGTTTATTTATTGTTTTTTAAATATACCATAAAAAACCAAAAATGTATAGCACAAACCCCTGCAATACATCAGAGCAAACATTAATAAGCTGAATTATTTTTCTATTACTTGCATGCGCCTAAAAAACTGTTTGGTAATTCAAATTAAAATCTAGTACCTTTAATTATTATATAAAAAAAGATGCAACTTATACCGCATCTTTTTTACTGCTTTTATTCTAAAATTTTATCTAGTATTAAAATGAACTATAATTCTCTTTCATACTCAATTATTTCTGATTCACGCTCATTTTCTTTCTGAGTTGATTGTGTTTTTTTGTTGCCTGTTTTCTTATTTTGCATAGTTCTAGCATCACTAACCGTTTCTTTTTCTATAGTTTTTTCATTTTCCATAGTTTTAGCATTAGTCTCCGCTTCTTTTTCTATAGTTTTCTCGTTTAACCTTCTCAATTTGCGCTCTTCATAAAGAGAACGTGGATGATTAGGATGCTTCTTAATTTGCTCGGAAATTTAGTTATCAAAAGAGGGCTCTATTATGTTGTGATAACATACAAGGACGAAAATGATATAACAAAGAAAAAGTGGTTTGGAACAGGACTATCTGAAAGGGGAAATAAAAGAAAAGCTGAGGAAATGAAGGCTAAATTTCTTCTTGATTTTGAAAGATCATTAAATAAAAAGAAATCACCTGCAATTACAAGTAAAACACTATTTGCCGATTATATTGAAGATTGGCTAGAAAGAACTAAATTAAATTTACAAGTTTCAACTTATAGTAGTTATAAACAACAGGTTCAAAAAATTGCAAATTATTTTAGAGAGAAAAATATTTTATTAAGCAAATTACAACCAATGGATATTTCTAATTATTATAAATACTTACAAGATAATGGTAAAAGCATTCAACTATGTGAACATTATCATGTAAATATAAGAAAATCACTTCAATCTGCTTTAAAGGCGGGGTTAATTGATTACAATCCTGCAGATAGGATTGATAGGCCTAAAAGCCCAAAAACTGTCGCAAAGTATTATGATGTAGAGCAATTAGAAACATTATTTAAATGTTTAGAGGGAGATAGGCTCGCCTACATTTACGAAATAACTGCTTATTATGGTCTAAGGCGAAGTGAAATGGTTGGATTAAAATGGGAAAATGTTGATTTTAAAAATAATATAATAAATTTGAAACACTCAGTAGTTCAAACACGGTTAAATGGTAAAAGCATTATTGTGAAAAAAGATAGAATGAAAAATCAGTCAAGCCTAAGATCATTACCTCTCTTACCAGTAGTAAAAGAAATACTTCTTGAACAGAAAAAAATACAAGAAGATAATAAGAGAATATATGGAAGTGAGTATGAAAATAAATACGCTGATTATATTTGTGTAG
>JBMNOM010000014.1:0-23618 GCA_050943075.1 Christensenellales bacterium
AATTAATTGAAAATAATTAAACAATTAATTAAAAAATAAATAAAATAAAAAACTGTTAAATTAATAACAGTTTTTTAAAATTAATTGTTTTCTTTTTCTTCAATTTGAGATGTGATAATTTCCTCAATTGACTCTTCTTCTTTTTCAACTTTTGCAACTGAAACAATTTTTGCTTCATCTCTTAAGCGCATAATTTTAACACCCATTGCGCTTCTTGCAAATGATGAAATATCCGAAACTGGTGTTCTAATAATCACTCCGTTGTCGGAGATAATCATTAAGTCTTGGTCTTCATTAACTTGTTTTAAGCAAACAACTTTTCCGGTTTTTTCTGTTATGTTTCCAGCCTTAATTCCTTTGCCACCCCTTGATTGCAAGCGGTAGTCGGAAACTTTTGAGCGTTTGCCATAACCATTTTGTGTGATTGTTATCACTTGTGAATCTTGGTCAATTATTGTTGCGTCAACAATGAAGTCATTTTTTGCTATAGACATGCTCTTCACACCCATTGAATTTCTTCCTGTTGCACGAACATCTTTTTCGCTAAAGCGAATGCATTTTCCAAAGTGAGAGGCAAGCAAGATTTCGTCTTCACCAGTTGAAAGCTTAACTGAAATAAGTTCGTCACCATCAACTAATGTGATTGCAATTTTACCAACTTTTCTAATTGAATCAAACTCTGTTAATTTGGTTTTCTTAATGAGGCCATCTTTTGTCACCATTAACAAATATTTTTTCTCTTCTGCGTTTTTAAGTGGAATAATTGTTGTCACTTTTTCGTCTTGATCAACTTGAATTAAGTTAACCATTGCTCTGCCCTTGGATTGTCTTGACGCTTCTGGAATTTCATAGGCTTTAATTGTATAAACCTTGCCTTTGTTTGTGAAGAACAACAAGTCGTCATGGGTTGAGGTTGAGAAAATGTTTTCAACAAAATCTTCTTCTTTTGTTTTGTGTGCACTCACACCCACGCCACCACGTTTTTGTGCGCGATATTCACTTGTGGACATTCTCTTAATGTATCCAAAATGAGAAACTGAAACAACAACGTCTTCTTTTTCAATTAAGTCCGCAATGTCAATGTCGCCATAATCAATGCTGATTTCTGTTTTTCTTGGTGAGCCATATTTATTTTTAATTTCTTCAAGTTCGTCATTAATAATTTGAAGCACTCTTGCAGGAGAAGCCAAAATGTCTTTGAGGTCTGCAATTGTGATTTTAAGTGAAGTAAGTTCTTCTTTAAGTTTGCCAACTTCAAGCCCTGTTAAACGTGCAAGCTTCATTTCCAAAATTGCATTTGCTTGAATTTCTGTAAGCAAAAATTTTTCCATAAGAGCACTTTGCGCATCTTGTTTGTCGTCGCTTTGTTTAATGATTGCAATAACTTCATCAATGTTTGCTTGTGCAATCACAAGGCCTTTAACAATGTGTTCTCTTTCTTCTGCTTTGTTAAGGTCAAATTTTGTGCGTCTTGTAATAACATCTTTTTGGTGTTCCAAATAATAATATAACACTTCTTTTAAGTTAAGCACTTTTGGTTCGCCATGAACAAGCGCAAGCATTGTAATTCCGCCGCTAACTTGAAGTTGAGTGTATTTGTAAAGCAAATTCAAAACAACTTGAGCATTTGCGTCTTTTTTAATTTCAACAATAACTCTCATTCCCTCTCTATCACTTTCTTCGCGGATGTCGGAAATGCCTTCAATGCGTTTTGATTTAACATAGTCTGCCATTTGCACAATGAAGCGCGCTTTGTTAACTTGATAAGGAAGTTCTGTGATTATAATTCTTTGTCTGCCATTATGTTCTTCAATTTCTGCTCTGCCACGCACAACAACGCCGCCACGGCCTGTTCTATATGAGTTTTTAAGTGCAGCTCTGCCCATAATTATGCCGCCTGTTGGATAGTCTGGCGCTGGCACAATGTCAATTAAATCTTCAATTTCAATTTCTGGGTTTGCAATTAACGCTTGTGTTGCATTTATAACTTCAACAAGATTGTGTGGTGGGATGTTTGTTGCCATACCAACAGCAATTCCGTCTGCACCGTTAACTAAAAGGTTTGGGAATTTTGAAGGAAGCACTCTTGGTTGCATGAGCGTGTCATCAAAGTTTGGATATTTATCCACAGTGTCTTTGTCGATATCTCTAAGCATTTCTGAAGCAATGCGTGAAAGACGCGCTTCTGTGTATCTTTGTGCTGCTGGTGGGTCGCCGTCCACAGAACCAAAGTTTCCATGCCCTTCAATTAATGGTTCGTTAATTGAGAAGTCTTGCGCAAGCCTAACAAGTGCATCATACACTGATGAGTCGCCGTGTGGGTGATATTTACCCATAACTTCACCGACAATTCTTGCACACTTTTTGTATGGTTTATCGTTAAAGTTGTTAAGTTCGCCCATGCTGTATAAAATTCTTCTGTGAACAGGTTTAAGCCCATCTCTAACATCTGGAATTGCTCTTGAAACGTTAACAGCCATTGCGTAAGAAATGAAAGACCTGCTCATTTCATCTTTAACTTCAACTGTTTTAATAATTGTTTTGTTAAGTTTGTCTTGTAAGACTTGTTTATCGTCTTGTTTCATTTTTCTTTCCTTTAATTTAATTTGTTTAATTAAAATTGTAAGTTTTGTTGTAAATTTTAAACGTCAAGTTCTTCAACTAAAAGAGCATTCTTTTCAATGAAGTCGCGTCTTTGAGCTGGGTCTTCTCCCATTAATTGAGTGAAGATTTCGTCCGCTTCAATTGCGTCTTTCATTTCAATTCTAACAAGTGTTCTTCTTTCTGGGTCCATTGTTGTATCCCAAAGTTGATGTGCAGTCATTTCACCAAGACCTTTGTATCTTTGAATTACAATGCCTTTTCTGCCTTCTTGTTGAAGGTGGGCTTCAAGTTCTGCGTCAGAATAGAAATATTTTTCATCCTTTCCTCTTGACACTTTGTAAAGTGGTGGTTGAGCCGCATACACATAACCTTTTTCAATTAAAGGACGCATATAGCGGAAGAAGAATGTTAACAACAAAATTCTAATGTGTGAGCCGTCCACGTCGGCATCGGTCATACAAATGATTTTGTGATAACGAAGTTTGCTTTCGTCAAATTCTGCACCAATGTTTGCGCCAAACGCTGTCACCATGCTTTTAATTTCGTTATTTTCCAAAATTTTGTGCAACCTTGCTTTTTCCACGTTTAAAATTTTACCTCTTAAAGGCAAAATTGCTTGGAAACGTCTGTCGCGGCCTTGTTTTGCTGTGCCACCAGCACTATCACCCTCAACAATGTAAATTTCGCAAAGGCTTGCGTCTTTTTCACTGCAATCGGCAAGTTTTCCTGGCAAGGTTGTGCTTTCAAGCACGCCTTTTCTTCTGGTTAACTCTCTTGCACTTCTTGCTGCTTCACGCGCTCTTTGTGCTGTGATGCTTTTCAAGATTAATTCTCTGGCTTCTTTTGGATGTTCTTCCAAATAATCACCAAAACCTTCTTGAACAGCTTTTTCAACAATAACTCTCATTTGGCTGTTGCCAAGTTTTGTTTTTGTTTGCCCTTCAAATTGTGGCTCGGTTAATTTAACTGAAATGATTGCTGTGATACCTTCGCGGCAATCGTCACCAGAAAGCTTTTCATTATCTTTAATAATTTTGTTTTGCACAGCATAGTCGTTAATAACTTTCGTTAACGCATTTTTAAATCCAGTTAAGTGTGTTCCGCCTTCTTCTGTGTTGATGTTGTTTGCGTAAGAGTGAATAACTTCGTTATAACTGTTGTTGTATTGAAAACAAATTTCCACGCTGCTTTTTTCTTGTTCTTTTTCAAAATAAATTGGCTCTGGGAAAAGTGGTTCTTTATTTTTGTTAAGGTAATCAACAAACTCAACAATTCCACCTTTAAATTCAAAGTCGTGTCTTTTTTCTCTGCCTTCACGCCTGTCTTCAAGTGAAAGTTTTAAGCCTTTGTTCAAAAACGCAATTTCTCTAAAACGATTTTTCATTGTTTCATAGTTAAAGTCTGTGGTTTCAAAAATCAATTCATCTGGCATAAATGTGATTGTTGTTCCGCGTCTATCAGTTGCTTCAAGTTTTTTAAGCCTGTCTTTTGCAACGCCACGAGAAAATTCAATTTGATGATGAAAACCATTTTGATAAACGTCTACTCTTAAATATGAGCTGAGAGCGTTAACGCAAGACACACCAACGCCGTGAAGACCGCCAGAAATTTTGTAGCCTTCGCCACCAAACTTCCCACCTGCGTGCAATTTTGTTAAAACAACCTCAACCGCGCTTTTTCCTTCTGAAGGAATAATGCCGGTTGGAATACCCCTACCATTATCTTCAACAATCAAAGAGCCGTCTTTATCGATAATCACATTAATTTCTGTGCAATAGCCGGCAAGCGCTTCGTCAATTGAGTTGTCAACAACTTCTTGCACAAGGTGATGAAGCCCTCTTTCATCAGTTGACCCAATATACATTCCTGGGCGTTTTCTAACAGGTTCAAGCCCTTCAAGCACTTGAATGTCAGTTTCGTCATATTTTTTAATTGTTTTGGCATTTAATTCTTCTTGCATTATTAACCTCTATATATATTTATATAATATATAATAATATATAATAAGAAAAAAATCAAGACTTTTACTAAAATACCCCACTTAAAAACACAAAATGACGCTTTTAAACAGGGCAAATTTAAACAATACAAGGTTTTGTGGGCTGACACACGCATAAGTGAGAATGCCATCAAAATTTTAATGGTATTAAAAGCATTTTTCCTCAAAAGCAAAAAACAAAAAATGCATTTATTTTTTGCAAAAAAAACACCAATAAAAAACAATCCAAAATTTAAAAACATATTTCTTAAAACCAAAATTAAAACAGTAAAAAGTTAAACACAAAAAAAATCAACCCATAAAAGAAAAGATAAAACAAACACACCTCAAAACAAAAAGCACACAAAAATGTGTGCTTTTAAAAGTTGTTAATTTGGTTTTACTTTTTTGTTAATGTAATTTTATAAATTGATTTTGTTTTGTCCGTGATTTTAACTTTATCGCTAATTTCAACACCAGCAATAACAAGCACTTCGTTTTCAATTACTAACAGTGGCAAGGTTTTTCTTTCTCTTGACGCCACCTTTTTGTCCACCAAGAATTTTTTCAAACTCTTTGTGCCGCCGCCAAACTTTTCAAACACATCGCCTTGGCCGGCGTATCTCCAGTGAGCTGTTTTCACTTTATCTGCGTCAACATAAAGCCCATCTTTTTCATAAGGCGCTGTTAATTGCACGCGTTTAATGTGAAGCACACTTTCATCTGGTAAAACAAATTTACCCACCTTGAATGGTAAATCCAAAACAAGTTGTTTTTCTGCTTTGTTTTGAAACACAATAAAATCATATTCCTTAATAACAACAAGTTTGTTTGGCAAGTGAAGTTTTTTGCCCGTTTCGCCATTTAATGCAAAGTCTGTAATCATTTTAACGTGTTTTCTTTCAATGTCTTTCATAACGCCAATGTTTTTAAGCACTCCAAACACAGTTCTGGAAACAAGCGCGCTTGAAACTTCAAAATATCCTTGTGGCACTTTTGCCATTTTGTCCAAGAAGAGCACATTTTCCAAATTGATTTGGCTTAATATAAACTCGTTATCTCTTGCACAGTCTTCACTGAAATTTGTTATTGCACTCACCGCATTTGGCCATTGTTTTTGAACAAGTGGCATAATTACATTGCGCACATAGTTGCGAGTATAATCTGATGACAAGTTTGTTTGGTCAACAGTAAATGGAATTGTAAATTCTTTAATATAATCGTAAATTTGTTTTTTTGTCACAGCAAGCATTGGCCTAATGTAAACACCATTTCTGCAAGATTCCATCCCCTTAATGCCATTTGCGCCCGCACCTCTAAACAAGTTCATTAAAACTGTTTCTGCTTGGTCGTCTTTGTGATGTGCCAGTGCAATTTTTGAAACAATTTTTTTTGCAAGCAAAGAGTTAAACACACCATATCTCACTTCACGCGCGGCGGTTTCAATGCTTTGTTTGTTTTCTTCTGCAACAAGCTTAACATCAATTTCAAAATCAGAAAGCTTAATGTTGTTTTCATCACAAAACTTTTGCACCAAATCAACATCATCTTGCGCCTCAGCACGCAACTTGTGATTAACTGTGATTGCCATTAAGGAAAAGCCAAGTTCGTCTTTTATTGAGTTTAACAAATGAAGCAGTGCCATAGAATCAGCACCACCGCTAACAGCAACACCAATTTTGTCGCCTTTTTTAATTAATTTTTTTGCTTCAATTAATTCCAAAACTGCTTTCATAATTTTTTCCTTAAAATGAATTTTTCTTTTAGTTTACTAAAACCCCTGTGTTAATGCCACAACATTTTTTTGCCCAGCTTGGCGTGTTTTTTGGTTTTTTGTCTTAAATGCAAAAAACATTTGTTTTAACCAAATAATTTTGTTTTTTGTGTTAAAAGTGTCCAGCTTAAAATTGCACGCAAAAAATCGCCAATATATGTTAAAAGTGCAGCATCCAAAAGTTTTTTTGCTTCTTTAAGTTCGTCTTCGTCAAGCACATTTAAAGCTTTAATCATTCCAAGTGCTTTTTTTGAAGCGTCCTTTTCAATTGACACAGTTGCAAGCTTTACAACAAGCGCAAGCACAAAAATGCCCACGCCACCCGCAAGCGCCACCAAACTTGGAATTGCGTTCTCGGGGTAAACGAAAAACAATACTACTGCCAAAACAAAAAGCGGAAACATAAAACGCCCTAAAATGCGCGCAGCCAAACTTAAGTTATAATGTTTTTTTAAGGTGTTTGAGTTTTCATAGTCTTGCAAAGCATGCCCAAGTTCATGAGCTGTTATTGCAAGTGCTGCCACACTTGAGGAGCCAAAAACTTTTTCAGAAAGAAAAACAGTTTTTTTTGACGGAATGTAAGCATCTGTTAAATAGCCTTCTCTTTTTCCAACCTTAACAGTTGCACCCAAAAAAGCCATGCTTACACTTGCGGCAAAGTTGCTTGCAAAAGTGTATGAAGATGCAACATCGTCGTTTAGTTTTTCAAATTTTTCAATTAAGTTATTGCCCGAATAATTTGCAATTGAAAGCGCAATTAACAAAACAACAACTGCACAGCCAATGAGAATGTAAAATAAGATGTCCACTTTTGTTTTTCCCTCTAATTATATTTTACATTTTTTTTACAAAATTTCAAAACAAACAGAGCGCATTAGCAATTTTAAGCATTAAAAAAACAGCCATTAAAGGCTGTTTTAAATTAATCTTGTTTTTCTTCTTGTGGTTTTTTCTTTCTTGTTGTTTTTTTAAGGGGTTTTTGTTCTTGCTTAACTTCTTCAGTTTCTTCTTTTGCAAGTGTTTGAGTTCGCTCGTCCAACACTTTTTGTACTTCGACTTTTTTGCGATTTTCTTCTTCTTTTCTTAAAATATTTTTAATGCGCTCTTCTTCTTGAGAATAAACAACAATGCTTGTTTTTGTTTGGTTTTTAATTTTTCCAGTGATTTGTTGACAAATGATTGCCTTGCCACGCATGAAGTCTACATTGCCTTCGTTGAAAGTTTGAATTTCACTGCTGTCGCAAAACTCAACAACTTGTCCATTGTTAATTGTGCCAATGGTTGCTGTGTTTAACATGTAATGAATTTTGCCATTCATCATTGTTGTTAATTCAACATTGTTCATAATACCAATAATTTCGCCATTAATAAATGTTCCAATTTTGGCTTTATCTCTCACAAACATAAATTGGCCCGAATTAACTGTGGAAATTGCAACTCTATCGTCAACAAACTTAACTTGTCCACCATTAAATGTTCCAACTTTAACTTTGCCTTTTAAGTATTCAATGAAGCAATCATTAATTGTTGTGATTTTAACATTGTCTTTAACCACACCAAACTGGCCGCTTTTAACAAGCCCAATTTTAACCTTGCCAGAAACTTCATCCACCACACCACTGTTTAAAATTTGTAATTTGCTTTTGCCGGAAATGTTTGAAAAATGAGTGTCTGTGGCTTCAAGCACAATTGCTTTGCCTTCAACATTAACATTTTTACATTCAATTAAAATGTGTGCTCCATTTGACAAAATTAAATTTTCTTCACCTTCGTGAATTGTTGGTTGTGTGATTTTTTCCTTAAATAAATTAAAAAAAGCCATTTTTGCCTCCACTATATACTTTAGTATATCACACCAAATTTTTTTTTAAAACACTTTATTTAAAAAATGCATAATATACAGTATTTTTTATAATTTTAATATTTTAGATATTCAGTAAATTAAACATTTTTTGCAACAAAAAACCTTAACCATTTGATTAAGGTTTTTGTTTTATTAGTCAAAGCAGCAAATAATTTCATCTCTGCATTTGTCGTGATGTGGTTCTGGATATGAATTGCAACCGTCAAATTGTTTGCAACAAATTGGTCTTTCAACTTTGAAGCAATTAATTTTTCTGCAACGGTTTCTGCAGTTATCTCTGCCATGGTCTTTGCAATGATCTCTGCCCTTGTCCCAATCGTTTCTGCCGTGATCTTTGCAGTCGTGTCTATCAAAACCGCCTCTGTTATCAAAACCAAAATCTTTTTCATAACCAACGTTGTCGTAGCCACCCCAGTTTTTGTTGTCAAAATTGTTTCTTCCACAATTATTGAAATTAAACATAACTTTTCTCCTTAAAGTGTTTTATGAGTTTTTACTCAATTCACTATATGAAAAGCTTGTCTAAAATGTCATTGTTTTACATTAATTTGCTGCCGTCTTGTGTGTAAATCACTTTTAAAATGTTAACAAGTTGTCCACTTTGTGCGTCCACATAGAAGTAATAAATGCTTCCCTCTTTAATTGCTTTAATTTCCCATGTTAAAACTTCGTTAAAATCAATTGGACTAAGTGCTTTTTTAATTGTGCTGATTGCATAGTCGCCACTTATCACTTGTTTGGCTTGCGCACTTGAAATTGCAAACGAGCCTAAAGTCCTGTCTGTGTGGTTTGTGTAATACGAAGTTGCTTCAAAACCAATCACTTGCTTGCTTGCCAAATCCACTTTAACTTTAGCTAGGTCTGGGTAAATAATCACGCCATCCACAACTGGTGCAAAATTAAAGTAAGCATCTTGTCCAACAACATCGCTCCACACAATTTCAAGGTTTTTCAAATTAACTTTTTCCACAAAGTCTTTTGCAAGCACGCTTGCTTCTTCGCGGTTTATATTAATTGCCCTTGTGTCGTTGTAGGATGAAACTGTGAGCAAAAACCCACCTTTTTTTGTAATTTGAGCGTAAAATGAAATTTTGTCTTTTTTAAATGAAAAATCATAGGTTGTGAAGTTTGAGTTTGCTTCTGTTTCAAATTTAATATCAGTTTCCTTAACATCAAAAATTTTTGAAAGGCTTGCTCTTGCTTGGTCTTTGCTTACTTCTGTTTGCGCCTTTAAACCTTTAACTTCTTTTAAAATTTGCGAGTCTGCAAATGGACCATCATAAATCATTGTTGGATATTCAACATCTTTTTCTTTCATGGATTGTAGCGAAAGTGTGATGTCATTATAATCGCCTTCCACTTTAAGCCCTTGGTTTATAATTGAATAGCCATTTGCCATGCTTTGATTCATTCCTTCAAAAGAGTTGCACATGTTTTTAACAGACCTGTGAAGCTGAACAAGCGTTAGTTTTTCTTGTGGTGTAAGGCTGCCACCTTTTCCAAGTTTGTTTGCAAGTGTTTGGCAATAGCCACCGAGTTGATTAATAAACTTCAAACTTTCTTCCACTCCTGCCATATTAATTGGAAGCATGTTTAAATTGTTTTGCGCATCTTCGCAGTTTTTGCTTATTTCGTTTAAAACTTTTTCTGAATAAACATTGTCGTTTGACGACACAACTTTGCTTAACTTAACTTCCATGTTGTTAACTTTGTCTACTAAATCGTAATAAGATTTTTGATAGTTTGATTCAAGTGAACTTGCGTAATAATTTGCTGTGTTGTTTGCTGAATAAAGCATGAAAGCAAGCCCAAAAACAAGGCCAGAAAGTAAGGACAATGCAAGTGTCCAAACAATTCCTTTTCTTCCTCTTGGGTTGGTTGTTTGCGTGCTTTCTTTAACAACTTCTTTTTTTTCAACAACAACTTTGTTTTCCTCTGCCATAATAATCTCCTTTTATTTTGCAAAAACGTGTTTGCCAATTGTCACCACAATTTCTCGTGATAATATCCATTTGTTTGTTGCTGTCACTGGGTTATAGTAATAAATGCAACCATAGGTTGGGTCCCAACCATTAAGAGCATCTTGTGCGGCAGAATATGCAGTTTGGTTTGGCTCCAAATTAATTTGGCCGTCAAAAACTGCTGTGAAAGCCCAAGGTTGATAAACTACACCTGCGATGGTGTTTGGAAAACTTGGGTGTTTAACGCGGTTTAAAATAACCGCCGCCACAGCCACTTGCCCTTGATAACTTTCCCCTCTTGCTTCTGCATAAACACATTTTGCAAGTAAGTATAAATTTGTGCTTGATGTGCTGGTTTCTGTGTATGTGCTTAGTCCAAGCATATTAAGTGTTAAAGGCCCAATGTAGCCCTCAGCATTCAAGCCATAATCTCTTTGAAATTTAATAACCGCTTGTTTGGTTTGTTCTGTGTAAACACCATTAACTGGCCCATAGTAATAACCAAATTCACTTAGCCTTTGTTGCACTGCTTTAATTTCGCTTGCCGAAGCCACCGCCACAATGTTGTTGTCTGGTTTTGAAAGAACATTTGCAACACCAACAGTTGCCCCAAACGAAACAATCACAAGCAAAAAAGCAATCATCATTGTTTGCCACTTTTTCATATTTTTCTCCTTTTTTAAATATTGTGGGTAGAAATAAAAAAAATATGACAAAAACATTTTTTGTGTTTTGGTCATTTTTTAATTAATTGTTTTTATTTTAAAAATTAACATTTTTCTGTGTTTTTCATCTTTTTAAAAAAAACTTATCTTAAGCAAAATATTTGTTTTTGAAATCGTTTATAATTTCCATTAATTTGCTTTTGTAAACAACATTGTTTCCCTCTCCACTTGCAAAGCAAAGCGGAGGGTAAACCACACACCACCAGTTGTCACCACTTCCTTGTCCCAGGTTAACAATTAATGCGTCATAAAGCCCAGTTTGAAGCGTTAAGTCTTCATACACTCTTGTTGGAAAAAGTTCTTCTTTAACACTTGCATTTGCGCCATAATTAAAGCCATTTTCTTTTAAGCATTCTTCTGCAATTGTTGTGATTATTTGCAAATTGTTTTGCACAATTATTTTTGCTTTTTCAAGTGTTTTGCCTTGTGTTAAAAGCGGAGTTAAATGATTTACAATTCTTTCTTTAACTTGATATTTAACATTTTGGTCTTGCTCTGCGTTTGAGTTTGCCCTAATGTGAATGCGCAAAAAAGTTGTGTTGGCAACTGCTGTTTGTTTGTTTGCGCCAAAAAAATAAATGCCACCTAAAACCAAAATAATTAAAATCACCACAGCTAAAATTTGCTTCATTTTTTCTCCTTATTGTTTTAATTGTTGGCACAAAAAAGCAAATTAAACTTTGTTTTTTGTTTGTTTTTGGCGCATTTTAAACTTTATTTTTAATAGTTATCTTTTTTATTGCGCGTTTCTTGACAATTGAGTATGTTAAGATTAAAATTACAAAGTAATAATAGATAATAAAATAATAAAACGTTTAGGAGAGAAAAATGATTATCGACACAGAAAAAGAAAGACTGTCCGCTCTTAAAAAAACTTTTAAATTTGTTAAGGAGTGTCTTTGACACGGACAAAATAAAAAAAGAAATTAAAGAGCTTGAACAGGCGCAAGAAGCAGAAAACTTTTGGCAAGACGCAAAACAAGTAAAAGCAGTTGGACAACAACTTAAACAAAGACAAGACAAAATTAAACAAATTGCCAAATTTGAAAACAAACTTAGTGACATTGAAATGCTTTGTGAACTTTTGGAAATAGAAAATGACAATGCTCTTTATGCTGAATTAAAACAAACACTTTCAACTTTTGAAGATGAAATGGAAGAGCTTAGGCTTGAAACCCTTTTAACAGGAAAATACGACGCAAACAATGCAATTGTCACTCTTCACTCGGGTGCAGGTGGCACAGAAGCACAAGACTGGACAAGCATGCTTTTTAGAATGTATCAAATGTTTGCTGAAAAACACGATTACACTTTTACAGTGCTTGACCTTTTGGACGGAGATGAAGCAGGCATTAAAAGTGTGTCTTTCCTTATTGAAGGGGAAAACGCTTATGGCTATTTGAAATGTGAAAAAGGTGTGCACAGGCTTGTGAGAATTTCACCTTTTGACTCAAACGCACGCAGACACACAAGTTTTGCAAGCGTGGAAGTTATGCCAGAAATTGAAGACGAAAAAGAAGTTGAAATTAAAAGTGAAGACTTGCGTGTGGACACATACCGCTCTTCTGGTGCAGGCGGACAACACGTTAACAAAACAGAAAGTGCAATAAGAATCACTCACCTTCCAACAGGCATTGTGGTTGCTTGCCAAACTGAACGAAGTCAAATTCAAAACAGAGAAACAGCTATGAAAATGCTTAGAAGCAAACTTGTTGAACTTAAAGAACAACAAGAAATGGAAAAACTTAACGCAATTCGTGGCGACATTAAAAAAATTGAATGGGGAAGCCAAATTCGCTCTTATGTTTTCCACCCATATTCCATGGTTAAAGATCACAGAACTGGTTTTGAAACAAGTGATGTTCAAGGTGTTATGAATGGGTTAATTATGCCATTTATTAACGACTATTTGAAGAAAACCAGTGTGTAAAAGGAGAAAAATGAACTATCAAGAATCTGTCAAACTTCAATTTGACAAATTAAAAAATAAGGACAAAGTTGTTATTATGGCAATTGAGTCTTCTTGCGATGAAACAAGTGTTGCCATTGTGGAAAATGGCAGAATTTTGCATTCAAATGTAATTGCTTCACAAATTGACATTCACACTCGTTTTGGTGGCGTTGTGCCAGAAGTGGCATCACGTAACCACGTGCTTGCAATTCAAAATGTTTGCAACGAAAGTTTGCAAAAAGCCAACATGACTTTTGATGATATTGACGCAATTGCAGTCACATACGGCGCAGGCTTAATTGGTGCACTTTTGGTGGGAATTAACTTTGCAAAATCTTTGGCTTATGCTTTGGGGAAGCCATTGCTTTTAACAAACCACATTCATGGCCACATTGCAGCAAACTACATTTCACACAAAAACTTGGTGCCACCTTTCACTTGTTTAATTGTAAGTGGCGGACACACTGCAACTCTTGAAGTGGCGGACTACACAAAAATTAAACTTGTGGGAACAACAGCAGACGACGCAGTTGGCGAAGCATTTGACAAAGTTGCCAGAGTTTTGGGCCTTGGCTATCCAGGCGGACCAAAAATTGACAAAATGGCAAAAGAAGGGCAAAACAACATTGTGTTTAAAACAAAAAATTCCATGAAACATTCCGACAACTTCAGTTTCAGTGGTATAAAGACCGCAGTTGTGAACTATTTGCACAACCAAGACCAAGCAGGAAACGAAGTTAACAAGGCAGATGTTTGCGCAAGTTTTCAAACACTTGTGGTGGACGAACTTGCAACCAAAACAATTAAAGCAGCGCTTGATCAAGGACACAAAAAACTTGTGGCGGCGGGCGGAGTTGCGGCAAACAGCTTTTTGAAAAAGAAATTAACAGAAGAATGTGAAAAATACGGAATTGAACTCTTCATGCCAGAACTTTCACTTTGCACAGACAACGCAGCCATGATTGCGTCTATGGCATACTTTAATTTGAGAGATGGCTTGGGCCTTGCAGACCTTTCACTTTCTGCAAAATCTTCCCTTCCACTTTCAACAATGTAATTTTTTACATTAAAACCAATTATATTTGAATTATTTAAAGAAATGATATTTACAAAAAGAAAAACTTGCGTTATAAGTTGTTTGTAAATAACTTTAAGGAGTTTTTGGTTTATGGGAATTAAAGACAGCAAACCACTTTTGATTTATCACAAAAAAACAATGTTTTATAAAGAAGATGAAGAAATGCTAACCAAAAAAGTTAGGATTTTTCTTAGTTATTGCTTTGACAAAATTGATGATGATGAAAGTAAAGATGCTTTAATTGTTGACCAAACCACTGATTTTTTTCTTAGTGAAAAATTTAATAAGGTGTTTGCAACTGGTAATGTGGAAATTAACTTTGCCTTGTGGGAAAAACTTATTAACAAAAACAAATTCAAAGAAATTAAAGAAATTTTTGAAAGAGATCTTGACATTGTTGTAAAAAAACTTGCGGCAAATGATAAAGATTTTTCATGGTAATATTATTAAACGCGAAAGCACTTCGCGTTTTTTTATTTATAAAATTAATCAAGGTTAAACACAAAAAATTTCCCACTCATTTTAACGCAAACTTTCGGCTTTTTTAAATAAAACAAGTAATGGTTTTTGACACAAAAAAAGAACAATCTTTGAAATTGTTCTTTTTTATTTGTTTTAAAATTCTTGGCCGCCTTCTTCTTTTTTATTTGGAAGTTGCCCTAAGTATGGTGTCCAGTGGTCTGCAATTTTGTTAAGCCTGTTAAGTTTAAATGTGCCAAGTGAATCGCAAACTGCGTGAAGTTTTTTCTCCTGTTCACTCATCATGTAAAATTTAACCGCTTGCTCTGTTTTGAAATAGTCAAGAAGTTCTTTTGCCTGAATGCCAACTTGTGGATAAGTTCTTGCTTTTTTTGCGTGGTTTATAAATTGCTCGTCAATTCTAATTTGTTTGTCAATTGGAAACACAATTGCGCATTTGTCGTTCAAAGTTGTCACTTCGCCTGTTGATGATGGGAAGATAACTTGATAGTTATTAATGTCTTCAATGTATGGCGTAAGGTCTTTAATTTCAAGCAAATATTTCAAATCGTCAATAATTTTATATCCGATTAATTTTTTCTTTTTCTCGTCGTGTCTTGGGGCCATATCTCTTGATATTTCATACTTTTTAAATTCTTCTTCCTCCATAAGTGTTATTTTGGTTGAAGTTTTATAAACAACATATTGCCCTGTTTTTGCTTTTTCTTCTTTTTGCGTTCTAAAATCAAAAACACTTTCACCTTCTTGTGCTTCTCTTGCATAAATTCTTTCATGCTTAATTTGCATAAGTGGCAAAATTTTGTCTTGTTTTATAAGTGAAAAAATCAGTGAATATAATTCACGTGTGTTTTTAACAAGTTCATCAAGTTGTTCTTGGGTCAATGATAGAATGTTCATTTTTCTCCTGCTTATGTTCATTTTACAGCATAAAGGTTAAATATGCAAGATTAAATTATCTTCTTCTGCCTTGGTTGCTTGAGTTGTAAAGCGCATCAAAAATAACTGTGGAAATAAGTGCCAAATCTGCATAATCTGTGTTTGTCACATCAATTAAATATTTGTCTGTGAACGCCATAATGTTTTTTTTAACGCGTGCAACTTCTTCCCCATTAATTTTCATTTTAAAACTAAACGCAAGCCAGTTGCCGCCTGCTGTTCCAATTTTTTCGCCATTTGCGTTGTAAATGCTTAATTCTTTTTTTAAGAAATTAAACCATCTTTTTGAAAAAATTAAACCAATTCTTTTTGTTGGGCGAATGTTGTAAAGCACATTTCCTTCTTCGTCTTCAACTTTAATGTTGAAAATTTCGCCTTTTAAATAATAAGTTAATTTACCTTTTGCGTCAAGCATTTCATAACTTGCGGGCACTGTGAATTTTTGCGATATTAATGAAACAGCTTTACCTTGTTCGTCACTTGCTGTGTAAGATGCAAGCAGTGACACGATTTTTTGTCTTAAAACAATTTTCATTTTCTCACCCCTTTTTCTTTTATTCTATCACTTTTGTTAGACAATGTAAAAGAATTTATTATCTTTCATAATGCATTATACTGACGCATATAAATTAATATGCTTATTGTGTCAATTAAAAAGAAAGCCATAATAATTGTTTTGTGCTGCATTTTTATGCTTAGTGCAACACTTTCCTTGCCTTCCATTTTTGCCCAAGCAAAAACTTTTAACTACACTGTTGTCATTGACGCAGGTCATGGCGGTTTTGACGGCGGAAGTGTCAGCCCATATTCGGACGCGGATGAAAACCATTTGAATTTGCAATATGCCCTAACACTGAAAGAAATTTTAAATAAAGCAGGAATTGGAGTTGTTTTAACAAGAAAAAACTTAAATGGGTTATACTCACTTTTTGCAGAAAATCGCAAAAAAGACGACATGAAAAAACGCATTGAAATCATTGAAAAATCGGGCGCAAATTTGGTTGTTAGCATTCACATGAACAGTTTTCCACTGCGGTCTTCACGCGGGGCACAAGTGTTTTACAAAGAAGACAACGCAAGCTCGCAATTTCTGGCAAACAACATTCAGCAAGTGTTTTATGAAAACTTGCCACATGGAAGAAAAGAAGCAAAACCTGGTGACTATTACATTTTAAACCAAAGCCCAATTCCAAGCGTGATTGTGGAATGCGGTTTTTTGAGCAACAAGGAAGATGAACAGCTTTTGCAAGACTCAATTTACCGCTCAAAAGTTTGCACCGCTATTGCTTATGGAATTATTATAAGTTTATAATTATATATAATATATACATATTTTATATCACATTTTTAAATACTGCTTTTTAATAAGAAATTGCTAACAAAACACATTTTATATTTTTGCTGCAAAAAAACAAATTAAAAAGCAAATATTTAAAATTAAAAACACGCTAATTTTTGGTTAAAAAATAAAATTAAATTTGAAATAAAAAACACCCAAAACTAGGGTGCTTTTCTTGAAAAGTTTTTTGCTTTATCTCTTTCTGTTTGGCCTTTCTGTTGGGAAAACGCGACTTCTTGCCATACGTTTTTTCTTTTTAAGTTTTGAAACAAGAATGAATGCGCCAGAAACAAGCACAAGCCCTGCCGTGACAGAAACTGTCACAATAATTCCTGTTTTAAGTTCAACTTTTCTAACAATGATTTGTGCATTTTCTGTTATGTGTCCAAACAAGCCTGAATAATGAAGCACTTCGTAATCTTCTCTATCAAGATAGATATTGTTTCTGTCATATTCAAGTTTAATTGTGCCGTCAAAAGGATATTCTGCTGTTCCAATTGGAGTCCAGAATCTGGTTTTAAAGTCAACTGTTGTTGTAAGCACATAGTAAGCAGATGCATATTCAATTTTAAGTGATGAATCAACTGGAATGTTGTTGTTAATGAGATAAGCCATTTGTGCAAATTGTTTTGCGTTTGAAATGATGTATGGGCTATCTTCTGTTCCAAGCCCTTCAAATTCTTCACGAACATCAAGCCAGTAAAGCATGCTGAAATTAATTCTTATTGTGCTGTTGTTTCCAAGTGAAACCATGTTTGATGGCATATTAATTGTGTAGGTGTTGTTGTAAACAGTTATATATTCTGGGCTGATTGCAACATTTGTTGAACCTGTAATAAGCCTAATGCTTTCATATTGGAAACGATCGTTTGCTGTGAATGAGAAGTTAATTGTTGCGTAATATGTTGTTTTTAAGTTTTGTGGGCCATTTAACACAGCATCGTTAACTTTAACTGTTCCGCGAACTTTATCAAAATCAATTCTGTAAATCACATCACGCAATTTAAAGTTTGGAATAACAGTGATGAACCCTCTTTGAACATCTTCAAGGTTAATTTGATATGTTGAAAGTGTGTTGTAGTTAACACCATTAATTGTCCAGAAGTCGAAAATGTAGCCAACTTGTTCTTCGATTTGGAAACTTAAGAATTGTTTGTACCGTGCAAATTTCTTTGCTGCTTCTTCAATTGGGTCGCCACCATCAACAAACCACGCTTTAACAAAACCGCCAATTTCTGGGTTTTCAATTCTTATTTCAACTTTTGCACCAATAAATGAAGCAACATATTCTTTTGGTGTTGGTGAATAGTTAATTGTTTGTTCGTGCAATGTCCACAAAATTGTTTGTGAAGCGCCTTCGCTCCAGCCAACAAATTCATAGCCTGCGTCAACACTTGCAAGCAAGATTGCTGTTTGAGTTGGCAACAAGTAAACTTCGTCTTGATTGTTAATTGTTGCACTTCCGCCCAATCCACTTGCAACTCTAATTCTAACTTTATAAACAAGTGTGTAATTTAATTGAAGATTGTTGTTTAAAAGAAGTGGAATTCTAATGCTTAAAATTGATGATGTTGAAATAATTTCGCCATTTTGTTCCCAGTGCGAGAATAGATAGCCATCTTTTCCGCTTGGAGCAACAAACATAACATCATTATTTCCATAGTATTGGAAAGTTGTAAATCCAGTCATTCCAATTAAGATGTCGGGGTTATCAGTGAAGTCTAAGCTTTTGCTTAAAGCGTTTATGCTTGGGCTGTAGGAAATGTTGATTGTTGCAAAGTTTTCTTCCCATTCTGCAATAACTTTTTTTATGCTTGGGTCCCAGTTTCCAACTTGTTGTCCGCCTGCGCTGATAAGCATATACTTGCCTTCGCCTGCGTTTGCGTCTGTGAACCAGCCTTTAAAGGTGTAGCCTGGTCTTGAAGGAACTAAATAACCTTCAGTTGATAAAACTTGTCTTATATCTGTTGCCATTTCAATGTTGAAATTGAAATATTGTTGAATTTCTGGTGTTTTAATAAACAACACTGGATGATCTTTTGCTTCAACAAACAACACCACTTCTCCGTCTGTTGTGAAGTCGGAAATTAAGAAGTCAATTAAAATTTGCTCTTCATTTTCAAAGTAATTCACATTTTGTGTTATAAATTGCAATTCTTGTCCTTGCAATTTAAGTGCAATTAATGGTTGGTTGAATTGGTTTTCAAGCACATTGTAGTATGTTGAGTTAACTTTGAAACTAACTTCAAAATTGTTGCCTGTTCTAACCGCCGCCATCACATAAGCTCTGTATCTTTCACTTGCAATAATCTTGGTTGGGTCAATGTCCACAAAGCCCGCAAGTGTTTTTGCATTTTTAATGTTGTAGGTATAACTTTCGCCAGTTGGAGAAACAATTGCAATTTCAAATTTATTCGTTTTTGTTTCAAAGATAACCGTGATGACAACATCTTCATAAAACTCTGAAATGTTTGCACTTGTTTGATTGTTTGTTGTTTTAATTGTTGCAAATTTGCCACCCTCAACGCTCCAACCGCTAATTATATAGCCATCTCTTGGCATTGCCAAAATGTTTAATGTTTGTGTTGTTAAAAGGTTAATTAAAAGTGTGCTGCCTGATTCTTCAGTGTCTGTATTTTGCAAATAACCAACATCTGTTGTGAAGGTTTCATAAATGTAATTACCAGTTTCATCAATGTCCACAAACACTTTTGCGTTAAGTGTAATTAAAACCATTTTTGGAACAAACACAGCTTTAATTCTTAAGTTTTGTGTGATGTTTTTATCTCTTCTTGTTTCGGTTAAGTTGTCATTATCAATAACATAGCTTTGTGTTTCAAAGTTATAAATTTGCCATGCTTGGAAATTGTATCCCCTTGCTGATGTGACTGTTATTTCTGGCAAGGATTCGCCATGTTTAACTTGATATCTCAATTGTTCAACACTGAATGTGCCTTTGCCTTCTTGAGTGTATTCCACTGTGTAAACATTTTGTTTCACAAGTGCAACAACATTTGTGTTGTCCACCATTAAGAGTTTAAAGCTTGTTGCATCGGTTGAAAGAATTTGTTTTCTGTTAATTGTGGTTAACCAACCAACAAAGTGATAACCAGTTTGCACACTTACGCTAACTTCGGCTTCTTTTTCATAAATGAATTTTGCGCCTTGGGTTTGATCGTCTGGTGGTGTTAAAATTGTGATGCTTGCGTAAAGAGAGGAGTTTTCTTCCACAACAATAATGTCGCCATTATCGTTTTCATAAGCAACAACTGGGTTAAGTGTGTAAAGCAATCTTTCAAACAAGAGTATGATTTCACCACTTGAATTAAAGTTTTCAAATGTGAATTTGCTGTTTGAGTCAAATGTGAATTGTCCGCCAAGAGCATCAATGTCAGCTTTAACAAATTCATACAAGCTTGTGTCTTCCGCTGGTTTAAAGCCTTGCTTTGCAAAAATTTCAATAACAAGTTTTTGGTTTGTTTTAATTTGAATTTGTGACAATGTGTTTGCTTTGTTCACATTGCTGTCAACAACTGTTTGATTATCTTCTTTATCAATGATATAACTTGCAAAACTTCCAAGTTGATTGCTTGTTAAGTCTTTTGTTAAGTCTTTTCCAACTTTAACCGTGATTGTGTGTTGTTGTTCTGTGAACAAGCCCACAATGACAGCGTCTTCATCAAATTTTGCAAATGTGAATGAGTTGTCTTGTTTAACCAAGGAAACTGAAGATGGTATGTTGATAAAGGTGTCAAACATATAACCTTTTTGTGCGCTTGGTATAATTAAAACGCTTTCACCAATGAACACCTTAATTGTGATTATTTGTTTTCCATTTTCTTCTGTTATCACAACTCTTTCATTGTCATTAATAACTTCTTGACGCAAATCTTCATCAATTAAGTTTGTTGCAATTGCTTCAAGGCTGCCAAGGCTTGTGTCTGGTGTTTCAAATTGAACTGTTAAAAGCCCTGCAAGGAATTTAACATTTAATTCAATGTCTTCTTTGAATCTGCTGATTGATAAAATTAAGTTTTCTGATTGTTCGTTTGAAACCACAACATATTCAGTGTTTTCCCCTGCGGTTATGAAGTTGTAGTAAGCGATATAACCTTTCTTTGGAACAATGTTAAGTTTGAGTTCTGCACTTGCAAGAAGTGAAACTGTGATTGTGTTTCCACTATTAACAACACTTAACACTCCTGTGCTTCTAACAACTTCAACACTGCCATTTGTTAATGAACTTGAGTTTATTGTAATTGAATATGTTTGTTCTTCCCATCTTGCATAGTATGTTTTGTTTTCAGTGAAGTTAAAGATTGTGTTTTCATTAAGCATATTTCCACCGCTTAATGAATCAAACCAACCAATGAATGTATATCTTATTCTTTGTGGATCTTCAACAATTTCAATAATTGAGTCATATTCCACTGAAATAATTCTTTCTGTTTGTGAGTTTGCAAATTTTCCTTTGTCGCTGTTTAACAAGCTTTCACTTTCTGTTCCCGTTGCTGCAACAAAATTCACGCTGTATGTTTTTGGTGTCCATTTTGCATAAACTGTCATTTCTTCAAGAACTGAAATTTGAGTTAATGGTTCGTTCAAACTGCTTGGGTTTGAAACAAGGAACCAACCTGCAAAATTGTAGCCTGTTCTTGAAATTTCGTTTGCTGCTGGAAGAATGACAACTGTGCCCAAGTCAAATTCTTTTGACAAGCCTGTTAAAGCACCTTGTGAAACAATTTGTGTCCAGCCAGTTGCAAATTCTCCACCCACTTCAACGTGTTTTTCATTTGCATTGAAGTTGATGTTTACGCCAAGTGTGATAATTTTGAATTTTGCATAAACACGTTGTTCTTGACGAACTGTGATTTCAAGTGTGTTTCCATTAACAACAAAGCCATTGCCTGTTGCAAGTTTTGTTGCTGTTTTGTCTGCTGACAAATACCAACCATCAAACTCATAGTTTTGTGAAGGTTGTGCAACTAATGTTAAAACATCTTTAAAGAGCACTTTAATGTTGTTGTTTGTTTTAATGTCTTGTCCATTTGCAACAACTGTTCCGCTGTCCATTGCTTGAACAGCTGCTAGGTCAATTGCTGCCTCGTAATCTGTTGAAGAGTATGCAATTAAACCAACTTGAACTTCAAGCTCTGCAAGCGTCCAGTATGCGTAAAGTGTTTTTTCGTCTTGACTTACTGGCCAATTATCTTGATTAATTACTGTGTCAAGTGTAAAGAGTGTGCCTTGTCCATTTGGCATGTCATACCAACCAGAGAACACATAACCTGTTGCGCTTGGTCTTGGCAAGTCACCACTTAAGGCAATGCTTTGGTTATATTTAAGCATTAATTCTGTTGTTGTTATAACTGAATGTGATGTTGTGTCCAAAGCACCAAAGCCATAGTCGAAAATTGCTTTAACTGTTTTGTCCAAAATTTCGCCTTGCGCTGTTGTTGTAATTAAAATGTAGTTGTCTTTGTCTGGCCCTGCAAGTTCAATTTCAAGTTCTTGCATTCCAACTTCTGCTGCTTTATATTGAGCTTTTGCTGTCACGCTGTCGTTTGGCAAAACGCCAATTAATGTAATTGTGCCGCTATAAAGAATTGTGCCATCATAAACTTTTGTCCAGTCACTTGTTGCGCTTACTTCCAACGCATTAACTTTAAGCACGGCTGTTTGTCTTTCAGCAATTTCATAGTTGTTGCCTAAAACTGAAACGTCATCAAGTGAAATTGTGTAAAGCCCTGCATTAAGTTTTATGATAATGCCATCAACTTTTCCTTTTCCTGTGAATTGTTGCATATCAACTGGTAATGTGTAGTCGTCAATGCTTGGATTGTAGCCAAACACGTCAAACTCAAAATTAATTGCGCTTGCCAATGTGCCATAAGCAACTTCTCTGTTTTTTGCAACAAGTTTAACTTGACGTTTTAAAATTGTTCCTGTGATTGATTTTGTGTTTAAAGCAAGTTCATAGTTAACACTTGCAACGCCTTCCATAACAACATCAATGCGTTTGTTATTGCCTGCGTTTGCGTCTGCAAAAGTTGTTGTAAGTGTCATGCTTGTTTGGTCTTTTTCCAAAATGCCTTCAAATTCAACACCTTGAATATTTGTGTTGCCATCATAAATTTTTTGGTGTGTTCCAGCAATGTAGGAAATTTCTTTTTTGTGAATTATAAATGAATATTCAAATTGCATAGTTGCCGCTGTTCCATATTCTGTTGTTAATGCACGTTTAAGCACAACTTTGTATGTGCCAGCGTTTGCAGAATTGTTTTCAATTTCAAATTCCACTTCCAAAAGTTCAATTCCGCTTCTTGCCCTAACGTTTGAAATATCAAAGCCCGCAAATTCGTTTGGATTGACAACATTGCCATCATAAACTTTATTTAACAAACTTGGATTAATGAATTCAATTATTGCTTCGCCATCAATTGGCATTTTAATTTCAAAGCCATTGTTTTCGCTTTGAATGAAAATTTGATAGTTGGTGTTTTGTGTTGAAGTGTTTTGCAAATTGTAAAAACCAATTTTTTCCCCTGCAACTCTTGTGAATGTCACAAGCACGTCTTCATTTGTGCTTTCGTTTTTAATTATTTTTTCAAGCACTGGGTCTGGTTGTGTTTGAATGCTGAAGTGTTTGAAGAATTCACCTTGAGCAATTTGAGATGAGATGTCCCATTGTAATGGATTAATTTCATAGTTCCATTCAAACGCTCCAACAAGTTCAAAGTTTGCATTTGCTTGCAAAATTGCTTTAATTACATAAGAGCCAACATTTTTGCTTTCTGTTTGTTTTTCTGCGCCTTTCCAAATTTCATAATTGAATGAAGGCATTGTGATGCTTTCTGTTGGTGCGCTAATTCCTGCACCTGTGGTGTAATTCAATGTGATTGTTGGAGTTTGTGAAAGTGCGTTATAA
>JBMNOM010000055.1:0-4303 GCA_050943075.1 Christensenellales bacterium
CGCTGTTAATTGCGCTCATTTTACCGCTTTTAAATTTATATTCAACATCTTGCAAAAGCTCGTTTATTCGTTTCAAGTTTTTAACTGAGAATTTTTTTGCATTTTCTTTTGCTTTGGAAACAGCAAAAGGCTTAACTTTAAGTGCATTTGCAATTTCCTCGTTTGTTAAATCTTTGCTGATAACTGAAATGAACATCCTTCTAAAGTTGCTTGCAATTGCTGCAAAAATGCTTGATGGCTCAATTTTATGGTCAAGCATATTTTTTAAAATTTGCAAGGTTAAGTCGCTGTTTTTTTTTGTAAGGGCATTTGTTAAATTAAAAATGTTTAAGTCAAAGCTGTCGGACACAAGGTTTTCAACAACTTCTGTTGTGATGATTTTTTCATCATTGTAAAAAGGCAGTTTTTCAAGTTCAGTTGTGATGCGTGTGGCATCATAATCACATTTTTCAATTAACAAATTTGCTGCGGGAACTGAAATTGTTTTATCAAAATTTTTAAGCCTTGAGCCAATTAATTTTTGCAATTCCACTTGAGAAAGTTTTTCACAATCAATCAGTTCTGTTTTTTGTGTGTTTAAAATGTTTTTGTCTGCCACAACAAGCAAAAACACGCTTGTTGGATTTGGATTTTCAAAATATTTTTCAAATAATTTAACATCATCTTTGCTTGCGTTTTGGGGCAAAATTGCTGTCACAAGTTTTTTGTCACAACCAAAAGGCATGCCATTAAGTGAGTTTAAAATATTGTTTGCGTTGTAGGTTTCTTGGTTGAAGGAGTTAAAGTTTAAGTCGGCAAAGTCGGTTAAAATTTGTTTTTTGAAAGTGGAAATTGTTTGTTTAATTAAAAAGTCATCTGTTCCATAAATAATGTAAACAGGTGAAACTGCAGTTTCTATGTTTTTCTTAACGTCAAAAAATTTCAATCCAAACTCCTCAGTGTTGATAGTTTACCATTTTTAATTTTAAAAAGCCAGTTTTTTAAATTAATATAATAATTATTTGGTGTTTTTAGTGCTGTGTTATATATGTAAAAATCTGTTTCCAAAAGCGAGTTGTGTTGCGTGTAAGACGCACCAAATACAAGCAAGTTAATGTTTTTCTCTTTAATTAAATAGTTTGCTTGTTGAAGTTGAAAATTTGTTAATTTTTGGTTTATAAACAAAGCCTTATATCCCTTGGATTCAAGCAACAAAAGTTTAATGTCTGGGAAAATGTTTTCAAACTTAATTGAAAAGTTTTGGCCTTTAAATTCTTGTTCAAACTCAACAATTTGCGCCTCGGGGAATTTTAATTTTATGTTTTCAAAATTTTCTTCATCAATAGACGCACATTGCTTAACAAGCACATCAAGTTTTTTAATTTTGGCTTGGTTTAAATAGTCATAAATGTTGTCAATTTGGCTATAGTCACTTATTAATGTGAATTTATTGTTGCTGGCAATGATATGGCTTTGGGTGTAATAATGATTAATTTGAAAAACAGTTAACTCGTTATAATTTTTTGGCAAAGAGTTAAAAACACCAAACACAAAACTTGTTGTAATTAAAATTGCACTAATCAAAACTTTTGTGCGTTTTTTTGTCATGAAAAATCCGCTTATTACAAACAACATCACAAGAAATAAAACAATTCCAAAATCACTTATTTGTGGCAGGGAAATTGTGGCATATTTATGTGAAGCAAAATAGTTTGAAATGCTTATTGTTAAATTAATGAGCGTGCTTGAGATAACAAACAAAAATTTTAAAAATGGAAAAATTATCACAGAAAAATTTAAAACAAAACTAACCACAAACCCAGCCTCAAAAACTGGCACAGCAATTAAGTTTGTTAATGTGGAATAAATTTGAACGCTGTTAAAATATTTTAATAAAAGTGGCAAAAGCCCAATTTGAACGCTTATGCTAACACTTATTGCGGTTGCAAATTTTTTTGGAAAGTGCAAAGAGAGAAAAAACTTTGTTATTGGTTTTGTTAAAAGCGCAATCATTAAAACGCTGATAAAACTTAATTGAAAGCCAATTTCATAAACGCTGAAAGGAGCAAAAATTAAAATTGCAAGGCCACTGAAACCAATTGCAGAAAGTGTGTCATATTGTTTGCCAAAACCACTTCCAAATAAAAGAGCCAAGCTCATAAGGGCAGCACGCACAACTGTGACATTAAACGAGCAAAGATAGCAGTAAAACCCTAGTGCAATCACAAAGAAAACAAGCCTTGCTTTGCGTGGCATTTTAACACGTTTTAAAAATGCGTTAATAAGCCCAACAATAATTGCAATGTGCATTCCAGACACAGACAAAATGTGAATTATGCCACTTTTTGAAAAAGAAGAATAAGTTTGGCTTGAAATGTTTTCAACATCGCCAAACATGGCTCCATAATTCACATAAGCAGTTTCTTCTGGCATGTTTTCCAAAAACAAATTAAGAGTGTGGTTTTTAATAATTGTTTTTAAAGATGGCTTTGTGTCTTGTGTTTCAATTATGTCGTCATTTGTTATGCTGGTGGAATAAAAAATGTTGTTTGTGTAGTTAAAGGAAGAAAATTTGCCAAGATTAAAAAGTTTTTCTGGTGTTAGTTTGGCTTTTAAAGTTATTTTGTCGCCAAGTTTAACTGCTGCTTGAGAAATGTAAACATTAACTGAAAAATTTGCTTTTTCTTCATTAATTTTTTTCACTTTCAAAACAATGCTTTGGCTTGTGGAATAATCTCTAACATATTCCGCACTGCCTTCAAGCACAACTTCGCCAGAGTAATGTATTAAATTTTTATATTTTGAATTAGTAGCAAAAAAAGACCCTATGCCCAAAATGAAAGCAAGCAAAATAAGTGCAAGTTGGGGCAGGTGTTTTCTTTTTAATGCGGCAAAAATAATTGTGAGTGTAATTATTGAAAAAAACGCAATATAAAGCAGTTCTTTTTTGTCAATTTGCCCGGCAAATAAAATTGCAAAAGCAAATGCAACAAACATAAAAAATAACGGTCTAAAATTAATTATTTTTTTCATAAGTATATTTTAAATATATCATATTTAATTGTTGTTGTCACAAAAAATCACATTTAACTGCTGTTTAATTTTTAATTTCAAAATTAGTTTTAAATTATTTGGTAAAATGTTGCTAATTATATATAATAATTTTAATGGAACAAAACAAACAAGGCGTAAATCAAGGTGTAAATCAAACAAACTCCACTGGGCAAAGGCCAGCGGGTTTTGTGCCGCCACGCCCACCGCAAGGGCCGCCAGTTGGGCCACCACAACAAGTTAAAAAACCAGTTGTTCAACCAGCGGGCCCAGCACAACCAACACTCACAGAAGAAAACAAAAAAGAGAAAAAACAACCAAAAGAGAAGAAAGAAAGAAAACAATTAACCAAAAAACAATGCATAATCATCATTTCATCTATTTTGGCAGTTGTGATTGCAACTATTATTATTTTGCTTTTGTTAAACAGAGAAACGCCTGTTGATGTTGTTTTGAAAGAAGGCACCGTGCTGGAATTTATTGATGATAACAATAATTATTACATTCAAGCATCTCCACAACAACCAGATGTGACTTATGTTTATGAAATTAAAATTGACGACAACACCACAGTTGTTTTAAAATCAAATGATAACACATTGGATATAACACAATTAATTACAAACCCACAAGTTTATTCTGCAAGGCTTTACATTGAAAAAAATGGCAAGCAATCACATAAAACTGAATGGTTTAATTACAATAATTATTTAACTTTGGAAGCGCCAGTGTTGAGCTTTGACAGTGAAGAAAACACTTTGGAGTGGCAAGCTGTTGAACACGCAAAATCATACAAAATTTTCTATTCACAAGAAGATGAGGTTTTGGCACACATTTTCACACCAACAATCAATGAGGAAAGCATTGGACGAGTGGAATTTGACTTAAGCACTTTAAATTTGCCACTTGGAACTTATGTGTTTAGAGTTATTGCAATGCCAGATGTTGCAAATGCATTCCACAAACAAAGTGAGGCGTCAAATTCTGTCACATATAAAAATCTTGACAAGAAAACAGCGCCACTTTCAGCAACATATAATTTAATGACAAAAGAAATTCAAATTGATGCGTCAAATTTAACTGTTTTGGAAGAATTTACAATTATTTTTGAAAGTTTTAACTACACTTTCACTCCAGCAGTAAAACATGATGTTTATGTGATTGATATTTCAGCCATAACACAAAATGAAATTGGGTCAGGACAAGAAATTTTTGTTAAAGTTAACTCACACAATGAAAACATTTTGGAAAGTGATTTAATTCAAGTTTAATT
>JBMNOM010000015.1:0-22756 GCA_050943075.1 Christensenellales bacterium
TTAATGGTTTGTTTTTTTGCTTGTTTAAAATTTGTTTCATTATATTTGGTTAATCAAATTAAGTTTGTAAATTTTGCTTTTAATTTGTTTGATTATTCAGCCACAACATTAACTTTAAAGTTTGCTGTAACTTGTGGGTGAAGTTTAATTGAAACTGGGTAAAGCCCGGTTGCTTTAATTGGGTTTTTGAGTTCAATTTTTCTTTTGTCAACATCAGAAACAATTGTCAAAAGTGCTTGTTCAATTTCTTTTGCTGTCACAGCGCCAAAAACACGGCCATTTTCGCCACATTTAATTTTAACTGTTAAAACTTGGGCTTCAATTAATTTGGCTTTTGCAACTGCGGCAAGCCTTTCTTGTTCTTCGTGATAGGCTTTTGCTTTTGATTGTTCACTTGCTTCCAAAATTGCAGATTTGTCGGCAATGCGTGCAAAGCCATTTTTAATTAAAAAGTTTCTGCCATAGCCGTCTGCCACTTCTTTAACTTCACCTTTTTTGCCAGTGCCTTTAACATCTTTAAGTAAAACAACTTTCATATCTAAACTCCTATTAATTTGTATAATTAAAGTTTACATTTTTATCATAAAAATTGCAACTTTCTGTGCGTTAAAGTTTTTTTGTTTTGCTTTTAGTCATATTTTGAAGGCAGTCAAAATAGAATATAGAGAAAAAAGGAGGCGGTAATGGAAAATACCAAACAAAAAATTTTGTCAGCAGAAAGAAGAGGGCTGGATTCAAAACAAGTTTTGGTGGAATGTGTGATAAACCTTGAAAATGGTGAGAATATTGAAAAAGTTTTGGCTTTAACTGCAAACGCAGGGCAAACAAATTTGGAAACTTTTGAAAAAGAAACAAAGTTTTCAGGTGAAGTTTTTGTTAATTTGTTTTACTTGACAAGCGAAAACAAAATTGACTCTATATCCTGCACATGTTCTTACCAAGACACTTTTAAGCACGATGCGCTTAAAGGTGAGCAAAAGGTTAAAGCAGAGCCTCGAATTGTTGCTGTTGTTCCAACTTCAGCTTCAGAAGACACAATTAAAGTGCTTGTGACAGTTGAAATTGACTTCATACTTGAAGGGAACGCACTTACTGAAGTTTATGAAAATAATGATTCCGATTTTTGTGTTAAAACAGGGGAAATTACACTTAATGTTTTGGCGCAAGATGTCAGCGGAGAGTTTCCAGTTATGAAAGCACTTGACATTAAAGAAAAAATTAAAAAAGTGCTTTTGGTGGACTCGGGTGCAATTATTAAAAACACCACAACTGGAAATGGTTTTGTTGCTGTGCAAGGCGAAGTTTATTCCTACATTGTTTATGCAAGGGAAGACGGCAGTGTGACCCACGCACAAGTAAGCGAAAGTTTTAAAGAGGAATTTGAAGCAGATAAAGCAAGCAAAGACTCTATGGTTGAAGCAAATGTTTATGTTTCAAAGAAAAGCACAACGCTTGAAATTGAAGAGCACGAAGCAAGCACAACTTTAACTTTAACAACACCATTAAAAGTGACACTTAAAGTTTACAATAACCAAAGTTTTTCAACAGTTGAAGACCTTTATTCCTTAAAAAACAATTTGGAAGTGTTAAGCGCACAAGTTTCAAACACAAGTTTAATTACACCAAAATATTTTGAAGGCAAAATTGAAGGCAGCTTAACATTAAACGACAACAATTCAAGAATTGACAAAGTTTTGGCAGTTTCAAGCCCACGCCATGTAGTTTCAAACACTTATGTTAGCGGTGGCGAAGTTTATGTGGAAGGTGTGGTTTACAGCAATTTGGTTTACTTAAACGATGAAACTGAAAGCATTAATTCAGTTGAAATTGAAGTGCCATTTGTCACAAGTGAAAAGCTTTCTGTGGATGCAAACATTGTTGCAGTTAAAACACAAATTGCACTTTCAGATTGCGATGTCATTGCAAAACGTGGCAGAGAAATTTACTTTGATTGCAAAATTAAAGCATATTCAAACTTCTGGGAAGAAAAATCATACAGCGTAATTTCAGGTGCAGTGAAAGGTAAAGAGTTTGCTGCAAGAGACTCGGCAATTGAAATTTATTTTGCAAAAACTGGGGAAACTTTCTGGGACATTGCAAAAGAATTGAAAGTGGCAGAAAGTGTTGTTAAAGGGCAAAATCCAAGCGTGGTTAGTCCACTTGAATGTGATGAAAAAATTGTGGTTTACTACGGGCTTGACTAATTAAAAATTAAAAAAAACGAAAAATTATAAAAAAAGATTTTTGCAAAAAAAAGCAAGGGTTTTGCCCTTGCTTTTTTTGTTTTTTCTTTTAAGCATTTTCTTTTAATTTGTGTTGTTTTATTAATTAAATATATTTTTCACATTTAATTTATTGTTTGACAAAGAATTGCAAAAAACTTATACTTAAAATTGCTTAAACAAAATTTTTTATTTTTAAAATTTTTAGTTAAAAATTAATTAAATACAAGGAAAAACAAATGGATTTAAAACAATTAATTGCTGCTCAAATTCACATTGAGGGGCTTAGCCAAGTTGACATTAAAAAACTTATTACAGTGGCAGCAAATAAAGATTTTGGTGATTACGCATTGCCATGTTTCACTTTTGCAAAAGAAAGAAGAACATCACCAGTTGTTATTGCACAAGAAATTCAAAAAAACCTTAAAGAAAACAATGTTATTGAAAAAACTGAAATTGTTGGTGGATATTTAAACTTCTTTTTAAACAAACAAACTGTTGGCGGGCTTATTGCACAAGAATTAAACAGCGAAAACTTTTTTGTTGATAAGGAACAAGAGAAACTTGTTTGCGTGGAATATGCTTCACCAAACCTTGCAAAATTTATGCACATTGGGCATTACAACTGCACAATCTTGGGGGAAAGTTTGGCAAGAATGCAAGAGTTTTTTGGGCATAAGGTTGTTAGAATTAACTACATTGGCGACTATGGCACACCTTTTGGAAAAATGGTTGTGGCATACAAGGAATGGGGTAACAAAGAAGAAGTTGAAAAAGGCGGAATTGACGAAATTCAAAATCTTTATGTTAAGTTTAATCAAGAACAAGAAAACGACGAAAGGTTAATGGAACTTGCAAGAAAAGCAAGCAAAAATATTGAAGAAAAACAAGGTGAAGACTACGAAATTTACAAGTGGTTCATCAGCATTTCAACTCATAAAGTTAAAGAAGTTATGGATCTTCTTGGTGTTAAGTTTGACGACTGGCGCGGAGAAAGCACATATAATAACGACCTTAAAAACATGGTGGCAGAACTAGTTGAAAAAGGAATTGCAAAAGAAAGCCAAGGCGCACTTATTGTGGACTTAACCGACGCAAACTTGGGTGTTGTAGTTGTTCAAAGAAGTGACGGCGGAAGTTTGTATATCACAAGAGACTTGGTTGCCGCAAAAGATAGGTTTGAACGCTACAACTTTGACGAAATGATTTACATCACAGCGTTGCAACAAGATTTGCACTTTGCACAATTGTTTGAAATTTCAAAAAGATTAAACCGCCCATATTATGGCAAACTTAAACATGTCAACTATGGAATGTTTTCAACTCCAGAAGGCAAAATTGCATCAAGAAAAGGCAAACAAGCAGTTTTGGAAGACATTTTGGCAGAAGCAATTGCAAAAGCGGAAAACATTTTGGCAACAAGAAATATGCCAGAAGAGCGAAAAAAACAAATTGCAGTTGAAATTGCAAAAGGCGCAATGGCGTTTTCAATTTTTAAAGTTGAAACCACAAAGGACAAAGTGTTTGACTTGCAAAGTGCAATTTCGTTTGACGGCGACACTTCACCATACTTGCAATATGCTTATGCAAGATGTCAATCACTTGTTTCAAAATCAAAACAAAAAGCGGCAATTAATTCAAACGAATTTTTTGCAAACCAAAATGCGTTTGAACTTTTAAAACAAATGGCAAACTTTAAATCTGTGATTAAAGAAAGTTATGAAAACCAAGAACCTTCTTACATTGCGCGCGCACTTCTTGATTTGGTTAAAGAATTTAATTCACTTTACGCAACAACTCAAATTCTTAATGGCGAGTTTGAAGCAGAAAAAATGCTTTTAATTCAAGGTTTCCAAAAAACTTTGAAAATTGGCTTAAACTTGTTGTGCATTAATGTCATTGATGAAATGTAATTGTTTGTTAATTGCACTAAACGCGCAAAAAAAAGAATTTAAAAATAATGAAAAAACCCTTAAAACAAGGGTTTTTTTATCGCGTTATTCACTGTTTTTAAAAATTTAAAATTTCTGCTTTTAGATTTAATTTTTTCATGCCTTTAAATTAAAGTTGTAATAAATAAAATGTGTTTATATATTGCCTAATAAACATTGACTTTTTGATATTAGTATTTTATATTTATTATATGAATTACACTAAAGATAAATTAAACAAAAGAATTAGTTTTGCAGTATTATTTTTTATGATATTTGCAGCTTTTTCATTCAGTATTATCAGCATCACAAATTCTTATCGTGTCGAGGCGCAAGAAAAACAAAGGCTTGAAGTAGCATATAAAACTCAAGTTGATTCTCTTGCAAAAAAAGTTAATCTTTCTTTTGATGTGCAAGCGTTAAGCCAAAGCGAAGAAGTCAAAGTGGTTTACAACTTTTTGGCACTTTATAAATTTAGTGACGAAACAGATTTAAGCACAGCAAGTTATAAAGCAACTGGCAAAACAAACTATCAAGTTGTTGAAGAAATGTTTAACACAGGGGAATATTCTGTTAACAAATATTACAAAACAATTTCATATGGCAAACTTGACTTGCGCACAGTCATTGTAACTCAACCAGGAAGCAGTGCATCTTCAACCCAAGCCAGAAACTATTTTGTTGATAAATATAAACGTGATAATAATGGCAATTATATTTTGGATGAAAACGGAAACAAAATTGTTGAAAATTCAAATGGTTATGACGCAGAAGTGCCTTACAAATTTTTTGGCCAAATAATTGACCCAAGTGTAACAGAGGAAATTTTCCGCGGCATTCAATTTTTAAATCCAGCTTTTGGAAGTGTTAAAAATTACATTCAAGCAAATAATTTGGTTGATGATGCCGACCATGACAATGACGGAAAAATTGACAGCATTTCAGTTTTGTATTTTGCAAGCAATGAGCAAAACAACCTTGTTAAATGGAACGACCTTTTATGGCCTCATTCATGGACAATTCCAAAAGCGCTCATTGATGAAGTTTCATCAAATTCTTATGCTGCTTTTCTTCCATTGATGGGAATTACTCCTTCAAACTTCAAAATGTCAATTGCTGGCAAAACACTTTATGCTGGCGCACACATGGTTAACAAGTTTTCTTATGAAGAAAACGCATCAACCAAAACAGAGTTGCCAAAAAACAACACAGACATTCACGAACTTGGGCATGTTATTGGTTGGCCAGATTATTACCTTTATGGCAACTTAACATCAACCACTGGTGAGCCTGTTGACGTTTGGGATATTATGGCAAACAACCATATGATGTCACCACAATATCCAACAACATATTCGCGACAAAAACAAGGCTGGCTGTGGGAAAGTTCGGTTCAAAACATAACTCGAAATGGAATATATTCGCTTTTGCCGGTTAACTATGAAGAAGTTAACGGGCTTAAATATGGCGGAAGAACACTTGCATATAAAATTAATCATCCAACCGACCCAACTCAAAGCATTTACATTGAGTATAGAAAACAAGATTCAAATTCATTTGAAGACAACAAAATAACAGATGGAATTCAAGATGGACTTATTATTTATAGAGTGGACGAAGGTTTTGGCGATGGCAATGAAAATTTTTCACATTACACCAATGTTGGTAATATGGCTGCCGTGCCATACAACCTTTATGTTTTCAGAAACACAATTTCTGGTGTGGACCAAAAGAAATATGCACCACTTAATGAAAATAATCCAGTTATGGGAACAAATGATGTTGAGTTTTATGGTGGCAGACAAGTTCAAAGCCAACCAATAACTTGGCAATCCTACATAAAAGGCAAAACGCAAGAGCAATACGCACCTCACGAAGTTAGTGAAGTTGCCAGCGGCATTGAAATTAGATTCAATGGAATTGCAGGCACTGGCGAAATTATGTTTGAGGTTTTCTGGGATGAGTTTGAAGACGAACAATTGCCAGAAGAAGAAATTGTTACACAAGCAGAATTTAATAATGACAATCTTTATAACATTCTAGTTCAAAATTTTGGTTCTAATGGCACTTTATTAAAAAATGCGTTAATTAACCAAAGCGTGATTAATTTGTCAAACCAAAACTTGCAAAGCATTCAAGGATTACACCTTTTGGAATTTCAAGAAAATGCCATTTTAAATTTAAGTTTTAACAATTTGTCTTTAAAACAAGAAATTGATGAGCTGCTTGAAAATAAAAATATAATTATTAATTTGATGTTTAACAACTTTAATTATTTTGCAAACAGCAATAACAACATTATTTATGGTATTCAAAAATTGTCGGCAAATTATTTGCTTAAAATAACAACAGGGCAAATGCAAACTTTTGCCCAAGAGCAAGAAATCACTTTTGTTAACTTTAATGATTTTGCGTTATATTACACACTTAACCTTGCAATTCAACCAGGGCAAAACACAATAACACAAACTGGAACTTACAATTTTAATTTCACTCCAACACAACAAGGGTTTGCACCAATTAATCAAACAATTGTTGTTGCAGGTGTCACAGTTACACCAGAAAATCAAATTGAATTTGGACAAAACTTTACGCTTGATGACATTTTAACTTTTGAAAATGCAAGTAAAGAAGATTTTGAATTTGAAATTTTGGATGAAAGCGGTCAATTAATCACTTTGGAAGTTTTGACAAGCACATTGGGGCAAAAAGAGTTTTCAATTAGAATTTTCCAAAATGGCGTTTTGATTGAAACTGTAAGCTCAATTTTAATTGTGATTGACACACAAGTGCCAGTTATAACTCTTAATGGCCCAAGCGTAATTTATATGTTTGGTGATGATGTTTATGTTGAGCAAGGTGCAATTATTTCAGACAATTACAATCAAGATTTAACACCAGAAATTTCAGGGGCATTCGACTCCTCTGTGGCAGGCACTTATGTTTTAACTTACAATGCAACCGATTCAAGTGGAAACAGGGCGCAAGCAAAACAAAGAACAATTATTGTGTTAAAAGTTACACCAATTTACAACACACTTCACGAAGTTTTAACACAGCCAAATCTTGCTTCACTTTTCATTTTTGAAAATTGCGTGCTTACAGACTTTGACATTGAGTATGTGCAAAACATTAACCCAAGTGAACTTGGTGCTCAAACAATTAAAGTTAAATTTAAACACAAAACAATTACTGGGCTTGAAAAACAATTTGAAACTGTTGTTTTAATGGTGGATAATGTTATTCCAACAATTTCAACAACTGGCTCAACAGTGGAATACATTTACATTGATTCTGCTTACACACCAAGCCCAATTGTTGCAACCGACAACTTCACACCATCAAATCAAATTCAAATTGTTTCAAGTGGCGAAGTTAACGAAAAGAGAATTGGAACATATAATTTAACTTATTACGCTCTTGATGAAGCAAACAACAGGTCAGCAGATTTGGTTGTCACAGTTCATGTTATTTATAAGCCTTTGGAAAATTTAAAAATTCAAAGAGTTAGTCGTGACAATATTGTCACAAAAAACACAACATTAACTTTTGGCGTTAACTTAACAGAATTTTCTGCGGCGCACTATAACCATAATTCAATTTTTGTTTGGTTTGTTGATGGCGTTGAAGTGCAAAGAGGCAATTTAACAACATTCTCATACACCTTTTTGGAAACAAAAAAATATAATTTGGAAGTTAAAGCAATAAACACAAATTTAAGTGGCAGGAATGAACTTGCAACAAACGCACAAAGTTTTGAGGTTGATGTCACAGATGGGGGCTTTGTTGAAAAATACATGTTGCCAATTGTGGGCGGTGGCTCTGCGTTTGTGATTTTAACTGTAATTTTCTCTTCTGTCATTAAGAAAAAACGCAGATTGTTTTAAAATGTGATATAATAAAACTCAACAATTAAGTTTGTTGAGTTTTGTTTATAAAATGGATATACTTAAAAAGAATAAAGCGCAAAAAATTTTCAAAATTTATCTTATAAACAATTTTTAAAAAGGCGCAACAAGGCTGGAAAAAGCTGGCAAAAAGCTCTTTTCTTGGCGGCAAAATCAACATTATTTTGTAAAAAATCCACATTTAGTATGGAATAATGGTAAAATTCAACATATAGTTATACGCCCAAAATTCTGTGGATATGTGGATAACTTGCCGTGTATAACATAAAATTATCCACATTTACAAAAAAATATGACAAAAATTTATAAATATTTATTGTTATGCATAAATATTAGTGTGTGGAAATGTGGATAACTTGTTGTAGATAAGTGCCAAAGCATTATAATATAAGACAATTATAATTGACAAACTTGTGGATAAGGGTTAGAATTAAAAAAAGTTAAAAATTTTTATGCAATTAGCGGAAAAAACAAAATTAAAAAATGAATTAAAACAATCATTTTAGGAGTTAAGAAAATCAAAACACAAGAACTTTCGCCATTGGTTTTGGCGTTTATTGGAGATGGAGTGCACACACTTTTTGTTAGGGAAAGTGTGATGAGGGAAAAAGAGTTAACAATTAAGCACTACAACAAATATTGCAGCACTTTTTGCAGTGCAAAAACTCAAAGCCTTGTGCTTGACAGCATTTTTAACACATTAACAGAAGAAGAAAAAGATGTTGTTAGGCGCGCGAGAAATGCAAAAACTAATAATGTCGCAAAAAACAGCACAATTGAAGAATATAAAAAAGCAACTTCATTTGAAGCGCTTGTTGGTTTTTTATATTTGGAAAAAAGACAAGAGCGACTTGATGAAATTTTAAAAAGCAGCATTCAAGTTTTAGGGGAAAAGTAAAAGAGAGGATTTATGATTATATCAGGAAAAAACAGTGTGTTTGAAGCAATTAAATCAGGCACAACAATTAACAAAATTTCAATTTTAAAACAAGGTAAGGGTTTTGAACAACTGATTGAACTTGCAAAACAAAACAAAATTAGGTTTGAGTTTGTTGACAAAGCAGTGCTTGATAAAAAGTCAAGTTTTCATCAAGGCATTGTTGCAGAAATTGTGGACTTTGATTACAGCAGTGTTGAAGACATTTTACAAGTTGCACAAAGCAGAGAAGAAGATGCTTTTGTTTTAATTCTTGACGGAATTGAGGACCCTCACAATTTTGGTGCAATTATAAGAAGTGCAGAATGCGCGGGTGTGCATGGCATAATCATTTTAAAAAACAGACAAATTCCTGTTAACGACACTGTTGTTAAAACAAGTGCGGGTGCAATTGCAAACATGAAAATTGCAAGAGTGACAAACTTAAGCCAAACAATTGATTTTTTGAAAGAACAAGGCCTTTGGGTTTATGCTTGCGAAGCAAAAGGCGAAAGCATTTACAAAACAAATTTGAAAGGCCCAGTTGCAATTATTATTGGCAGCGAAGGTTTTGGAATTAGTGCTTTAACTTTAAAAAAGGCGGATGCTGTTGTGTCTTTGCCCCTTTTTGGAAAGGTTAATTCACTTAATGCTTCTGTTGCTTGTGGAATTAGTTTGTATGAAGTTTTAAGACAAAGAAACAACTAATAAAAGGAAAAGTTTAATGAAAACACTAACAGATGAAAAACTTGTTGCGCTTTGCAAAAAAGGCGATGAACACGCAATTGAACAATTGTTTTTGCGATATAAACCAATTTTGCATTCATTGACAAGAGGGTATTTTCTTTTGGGTTCAGATGAAGATGACTTAATGCAAGAAGCCATGATTGGTTTGTATAAGGCCATTTTAAGTTTTAATGAGTCAGGTGTTGCTTCATTCAAAACATTTGCTTCAATTTGTGTTAGACGCAACATTTTAAGCGCAATTAAAAAATCCAACACATTAAAAAACAAAATTTTAAATGACAGTTTGTCGCTTTCTGGCTTTATGGCAAACGATGATGACGACGCATTTCTTTTCTTGCCATACGAACCAAAAAACACAGATGAAATGATTATGGAAGACGAAAGCTTTGAAGAAACAAAAAAAGAAATTTTGAAAAAGCTTTCAAAACTCGAGCTTAAAATTTTGGGGCTTTATTTAAAAGGCGAGCCATATCAACAAATTGCCACATCACTTTCAATCACAACAAAAAGTGTTGATAACGCGCTTTCCAGAATTAAAAACAAATTGCAATTTCTAAAGTAAAAATAAATACCATATAATAAGAAATAAAAAACCTTGCAAAAACAACAAAAACCTTGTGTTGCAAGGTTTTTTGTTAGTATATAAAAAGGTTAGTATATAAAAAGGTTAGTATATAAAAAGGTTAGTGTATAAGGTTGGCGTGTAAGGTTGTGATGTGAGAAGTTGATTACAAATGTTTTTGAGAGTGATGCATTGCAAATTATAAATTGTTGTTTTGCTTTCAAATTTAGCGTTTTATTCCTATTTTTAATTACAGTCTTTGTTTTTGTGTGAGTTGTTTTTAAATATTTTTTTATACAAAAGGGTCGCGCCTATGGGATGATGAGTGAGAAGTTAATTCATTGTCAGTTTCAACATCTCTGTGCGTGCGTCTGTAATCTTGTTGTCGATTGTCATAGTAAAAATCATTTCCGCCTTCAATGTTTCTGTTGTAAAAATCTGCTCCGCTTTCTGTGTTTTTTTGTTCTTTGTAATAATTATGGTTTGTTCTTGGGCGGTCAAATTCATTGCCTGCTTCAAAATTTTGTGCTTGTTTGTGCTGGGTATATTCGTGATTTGCTTCTCTGTTTTGCTTCTTGCGCCCCATAAAACCATTGCTTGTTATTTTGATTTGCCCTTTTTGTTTAAAAAGCATTAAAATGAGCCAAAGCGCGGCAAAGCCAATTATAATGTAAATTAAGCGGCTCAACAAACTTGATTGTGTGCCAAAAATGCCTGCAACAAAGTCATATTGCATAAGCCCAATGCAAAGCCAATTTGCTGCACCCAAAAGCACAATGATGAAACTGATTAATGTAATCATAAAAAGCCTCCAAAACAATTTGTTGTTTATTTTAGTTTTGTTTATTTTAGTTTAAATATGCAAAAAAAAGTTCCTGTATTTAATTTTTTTCAAAAAAACATATATTGCAAAAAAATGCACATTTTTAATTGACAATTGAATATAATAAATGTATAATACCGCGTAAACATGCACGGGGTGGAAACACTTCGTGTGGTTTTTTAACATTGAAGGGAGGGCAAGAATTATGAGTAAAACATTTTTAACGCCACAAGGAAAAAAAGAATTAGAAGAAAAGTTGGAATATTACAAAACTATTAAAAGACAAGAAATTTCCAAAGCAATTGGAGAAGCCAGAGAATTTGGTGACTTAAGCGAAAACGCTGAATATGACGCAGCAAAAAACGAACAAGCAATGATTGAACATGAAATTTTGGAAATTGAAGCAAAGTTGAGAAACAGTGTTGTTATTGATAAAAACAAAATTGATACATCAAAGGTGTCAATTGGTTGTATTGTGAAAATTTATGACGAAGATTTTGACGAAGAAGTTGAATATCAAATTATTGGTTCAACAGAAAGCAACCCACAAAAAGGTTTAATCAGCAATGAATCACCAGTTGGTAAGGCTCTTCTTAACAGCAGAATTGGTGATGTTGTTTCAGTTGAAACACCAGGTGGAGTTTCCAATTTAAAAGTTCTTGAAATCAGAGCGTAATACAAAATCGCATAAAAACAAAAACTTGCAAAAACGTTTGCAAGTTTTTTTATTTTTCTTTAAAATGTTTAAATAATTAACATAAATTTTTTATGTTTGCAATATAGTGGAGATATCATGGCTTGGATTCAACAATTAAGTGTTTTTCACAGGTGATTTTAACAGTCACATTGGCTTGTTATGTTTTTTTTATTGTTAAATTAATTTTATTGTTGGTTAATTTTCACAAAATTGATAAATCAACTTTGGAAAGAGAAGAAATTAAAAACTTTGATGAAATTGCAAATAACGATTCCGACATTGAAAAAAACATGCCAAAATATTTCAGCATAACATCACTTAATGTTTTGCTTGCGGCATTTGGCACAAGTTATTTTGTTTTTAATTTGTTTTTAAAAAGCGCTCGGCTTGTTTTTGCTTCTGCGTTTTTTGCTGTTCTTGCTTTCATTATGTACTCATTTTTAAAGAAATTTTTGAAAAAAATTAAAATCTTTTAAATATTTTTTGTTAAATTTGCATACTTATTAACAAGATTATAAAAAAATCCCAAAATCAAGAGAAAAAAGTTTTTTAAAATTTAATATAAAAACACTAGACAAATGAAAAAGTTTTTTATATATTAATAGCGTAATTTACAAACACGAGGGATTTATGAAAAAAAACACATATATAAGATGTCCACGATGCGAACTTAACTTTATTTTAAAAGAAGAAGATGTTTGTAGTGTGTGCAAATCTGAACTTTCTGCTGCAAGAGATGAAGAAATGGACGATTTTGATATGGAAGTTTGTCCAATTTGCAAGTCAAATTATATAACTGTAGATGAAGTTATGTGCGAAACTTGTGCGAAGGATAAATCTGACGATGTGATTGATCCAGACGAATGGACAACAATTGAACCCGAAGATGAAGATTTGCTTGACGAAGACGACGATATAACAGTTGTTGGTCTTGACGATGAGCTTGACGATGAGCTTGACGAAGACTTGGAAGATCTTGACGATGAACTTGATGAAGACTTGGAAGATCTCGACGATGAACTTGAAGACATTGACGAAGTGCTTGACGAAGACGATGACCTTTTACTTGACGAAAAAGAGGAAGAAGACGACGCCGACGATGATGACGATGAGGATGAAGAATAAAAATTTTTAAAATTAAATTTTTTTGGCAATAATGCTTTCTAACGAAGGCATTATTTTTTTATTTAACTTTTAAGGAGTTGTTTATGAAAAAGAAAAGAGAGAGTTTGGTGGATATCAAACAAAAAATTAGCGAACTGAAGGGCAAAGAAGTTGTTTTAAGCATTAACAGGGGAAGAAAAAAGTTTGAAACCTTTAACGCAATTATTGAAAGCGTTTATCCAAGTGTTTTCACAATCACAGCAGAAAATCAACCAAAGCAATCGCCCTTGCAAACATTTTCTTATTTTGATGTTATGTGTGGAGATGTTGTAATTAGCGAAATTGCAAATTAATTTTGTTAGTTGCGTTTTTGGTTGCGAAGTTGCAATAAAAAATTCAATAAAAAACACCTTGTTATAGGTGTTTTTTGTTTTTTAGGCATTCAAATTGTCCAAGTCGTTCAACCACACTTTAAATTCAGCGTCGCTTGGCATTCTCCAATCTCCTCGTGGCGACATGGAAATTGTTCCCACTTTTGGGCCATCTGGCACACAATTTCTTTTAAATTGTTGTGTGAAGAAACGTTTTATAAAAAAACTTAGCCAGTGCAAAATTTCGTTTGGCTCAAAATCGTTTTTAAATGTGTTTTTTGCAAGAAAGAAAATTTTGGATGGGGAAGCGCCGTAGCGAAGAATGTGATATGTAAAAAAGTCGTGCAAAACATAAGGGCCAACAAGTGTTTCTGTTTTTTGTGCAATTTCTCCTTGTTTGTTTGCTGGAAGCAGCTCTGGGCTGATTGGCGTGTTTAAAATGTCATATAAAACTTCTTTTTTGTCTTCAGCTGTGTTGTCTGCAACCCAGCGCACCAAATATTGAACAAGTGTTTTTGGAATTGAGGTATTCACAGAATACATGCTCATGTGGTCGCCATTATATGTGCTCCAGCCAAGAATTTGTTCGCTTAAATCTCCAGTGCCAATAACAAGTCCATTTTCTTTGTTTGCAACATCCATTAAAATTTGTGTGCGCTCTCTTGCTTGAACATTTTCAAAAGTGACATCAGGATTACCCAAGTGTCCAATGTCTTTTAAATGGATTTCGCACGCTTCTTTAATGTCAATTTCCAAAAAGGTTGCGCCAAACATTCCAACAAGTTTTTTTGCATTATTTCTTGTTCTTTCTGACGTGCCAAACCCAGGCATGCTAATTGCAATTATGTCGCTTGCTGGCTTGTTTAATTTTTTAAGTGTTTCAAGCACAACCAAAAAGGCAAGAGTGCTGTCAAGGCCGCCGCTTATTCCAAGCACAGCTTTTGAAGACCCAATGTGACGAAACCTTTTTGCCAAAGCAACAGACTGAATGTTAAAAATTTCTTCGCAACGAACATTTCTTTTTTCAAACTCACTTGGAACAAAAGGATATTTTTCAAATTCACGAAGCAAGTTGGTTTGGTTATCTTCAAGGGAATAAAAAACTTTTCTCATTTCTTCTTTTTCTGGGCTTCCCATATATGTGGTGTTTTTATATCTTAAATTCATAAGTTTTGCAACATCAATGTCACTTGTAATTATCTCGCTTTCAAAAGAAAACCTTTTTCCCTCGTTAATAATGTTGCCATTTTCACTAATCATGGTGTGGCCGGAAAAAACAACATCAGAAGTGGACTCGTTTGCCCCTGCCGAAGTGTAAATGTAGCCGCACAAACATTTTGCAGATTGCCCATTAACCAATTTTTTTCTGTATTCATATTTGCCAACAATTTCATTGCTTGCGGACAAATTAAAAATTAAGTTTGCCCCATGAATGCAATATTTTGTGCTTGGTGGCAATGGAGCCCAAAAATCCTCACAAATTTCAATGGCAAATGTGGCATATTTATTTTCAAAAAGTATGTCGCAACCAAAAGGAATTTTTTGGCCAAACAAGTTAATTTCTTTGCTTATTAAATTATTTGCAGATGCAAACCAGCGTTTTTCGTAAAACTCGCTGTAATTTGGAATGAATGTTTTTGGCACAATTCCCAAAACTTTGCCCTGTTGAATTGCGGCTGCAACATTGAATAATTGATTATCAATTTTTAAAGGCAACCCCACAATTAAAACTGCAGAAAAGTTTTTACTAAATTCAACTAAATTTTGCAAACCATTAAGCGCCTCATCAAGCAGAACATCTTGAAAAAACAAATCTCCACAAGTGTAGCCTGTTATTCCAAGTTCTGGAAACAACACAATTTGAGCGCCTTGACTTGAAGCGTTTTTAAATTGCTGTTTTGTTTCCTCAACATTAAAAGCAACATCTGCCACTTTTAATTGTGGTGACACAGCACTCACTCTAACAAAACCAAACTTGTTAATCATAATGTTCCCCCTGTGGATGTTAATTTATATTTACAATTAATTTTAGCACAAAAAAAAATTTTATCACAATTATGCAAAGTGAATTATAAATTAATTACAAAAAAAGATTCCCCAAGGAACCTTTTTAATTTTTTATTAATTATTTTGTTCTGCCAAGGAAATTGTCACAACAAGTGTTTGGCGGTCTGATGCCAAGCCATAGATATTTAGGTTTTGTTTCACATGAGTGTAAACCAAATTAACTTCTTGTTTAGAGCCCTCTTCAAAAGAAGCATTTGTTGAAAGTTTGCCCTCCAAAACAAAAGATAATGTGCCTTTGTTTCCAACTTTTTCAATTTGTCTTGCAATGCCTTGATGGTCTTGTGCAACTGTGGTGAAGCGTTCTTGTTCGTCAAAATGAATTCCGCTAATTTCAATTGCAAGTGCTTTTGTTGATATGTTTTCAAATTTTAATGATATGACAATTTGAGAGCGGGTTGCCGAGAAAGTTGTTTCTTCTTCGTTAATGTTATAAACAGCATCAACAATTTCACCATTTTCTGCACGGAAAGTGTATTTTTTTTGGTTGTTGATTTCAACATTTAAATCCATTGACAAATCTTTCACAGTGTTTCTAATTGTGGGCTCTGTGAACATTGGAACTGTTTTTGTTAAAACAGCGCCAAAACCAAACATAATCAGCACAAAAGACAAAATAATTGCAGTTATGTTAATCCACAACCTCATTTTACTGGTCATAAGGGTTGCTCCTTCTTTAAAACTATATATTTATTTTACACAAAAAATCATAAAATAACAAATGAAAGAAACATTTATTCTTTGATGAGAAAATTTTGTTTTAATCTTGCAAATGCATAATAATTGTGGTATTCTATTTTTGTAATAAATATATATCGCGGAGGGGTTATGAAAGGTTCAATGAATAAAGGCTTTTTCAGCTACTTAATGCTCTTTTTAATTTTGGCTCTTGCAGCAATTTTTGTCTGCGGTGCAATTATGATGTATTCCCCAGGAACACCAATTTTGGGCTATGTTTTTGTTAAGGGTGATTCAAAAACAATAATACTTGATTATAATGGTTTTGAGGCTGAAAAATATAAAGGGTTTGAAACCACAATTAAAGATGCCGCTGGAAATGAAATTAACCCATTTAATAACCCAACATTAGTTAACTTCACAGCACTTTCAAAACTTGTTGTTAAAACAAATGGAATGAAAGTTAATGTTATCAGAACAAAAGATAACGAAAGAATTGACGTTATTAAAGACTTTAAAGGTTTTTCAAAAGCTGATGACGTTAAACCATATAAATTAACCAAACAATATGATTCAGCAAACAAAATTTTCACTTTAATTGTTGAAGACTACAACCCACAATTAAAACTTATCAATAACAACAAAATCAACATTTACGTTATGGCACAAACTGCAAACAATTTGGAAATTGAAACTGTTAGTTCTTCTGTGAGTGTTGCAACAATATCTTATGATTCCTACACACCAAGAGATTTAGCTTTTAAAAGCATTTCAGTTAAAACAGAAACAGGCAACATCACTCTCAGTGACAAAGTGACTGTGCAAGAAAACTTGAACATTCAAGTTCTTAAAAAATCAAATGTCAACATTAACTCCAACGTTCAAAAAGGCGAAGGCGTTTTAACATCAAACGTTTCTTTTGACATTAAAGAAGGCAATTTAACAACAAAAAACATTGTGGCAACAAACTTGTTGTTAAAAAGTGAAGAAATGTTGTTTGTAAAAACAGGCAACATCACAGCAGCAGTCACATTAAAAATTAAAAATGGCGACTTTGTTGCAGGAAACATCACAGGAAATGTGGTTGACCCAGATGATTCAGTTGAAAACTTGGACTTCACAGCAAAAAACATAGATGGTTCATTAACAATTCCAAAAGCAAAAGATGGCGACTTTATAATTGACTCTGTTAAAGGAATTTTAACAATAAACAAAGACGCTGGTTTAATTAAAGTTAAAGACACTTCAAATTCAGTTATAATAACAACAAAATCTGGCGATGTTTACCTTTCAAATAAAACTCAAAGTGAAAATGAAGAAGAATTTTTCTATGTTAACATCACAACAGAAAAAGGCGACATCAACTTCCTTATGGGTGAGGGCAAAACAAACAATGTTAACTTAACTTCATCAAAAGGAAGCATTAAAGCAATTTACCACACCAATATTGTTGATATGACTGTGACAGTCACAGCAAAAAAAGTTAATTTTGCAAACGAAAACAAAACACTTAGCGATGTTGAAAATTTAAAAGGCTATCCAACAACAACAGCACAACCAAAAACAACTTCAATTGCATTAAACATCACAACAGAAGGAGAAGTTAAAATTGACGCAAAAGCAACTCTTGCTTGGAACTTGATTGCTTAAAATAAATAAACAAAAAACTTAAAACAAATGCGTTTTAAGTTTTTTTATTTTTAATTTTATCATAGTTGTATTTATCAAACACTTAAAGTTGTGAAAAGCCTTTGTTTGATTAGGTTTTATTTTTTTGAATATGGAATTTTAGTGATTTATTTAATTTAAAAGTGTTTTATCATCTTAAAAATTTTGAGTTTAAGCTGCTTGCAATTGTGATGATGTTGTCGCCATATTTGTTTTTCAAAGCGTCAATTCCCAAGCCCAGCCCATGAAGTTTTGGGTTTGTGAAAAGTGATGCTTGTGTTAACTGGTCTTCTCCCACAAGGGCAAAGCACTTTACACGCACAGAGCGCACTTGTTTTGAAAAGTCCCAAAACTCGTGCAAAATTTCACATGCAAGGGCGGTTATGTCTTGGGCAGAGTTTGTTGGAAAATGCAAACGCCTGTCTTTTTGTGATGTTTCAAATTCATTTGTTTTAAGTGCAAGGCTCACACCACTGGCAAGCAGTTTTTTCTCACGCAGTCTGCTTGCAATTTTTTCAGACAACACTGCAATTGTGGTTTTAATTTCTTCTGGAGTGGAAATATCAATCACAGTTGTTGTGCCGTTGCCCACAGATTGTGGAACTGGCTCTTCGGCTTTAACATCATCAAAGTCAAACCCTTCAAGTTTTTCTTTCAAAATCACACCAACTTTACCAAACTTTTTGTCAAGCAAGTTGGTTGGCAAGGCAACATAATCGCCAAGAGTGTAAACATTCATTTTGTGCAATGTCTCACTCATTTGCCTTCCAATTCCCACAATTTGTTCAATTTTTAAGGGGTATATAATTTGTTTAAAGTTTTCTTTTTTAATTTCTGTGACGGCATCTGGTTTTTTAAGGTCGGAACCAAGTTTTGCAAAAATTTTGCAAAAACTAATTCCCACCGAAACTGTTAAGCCAAGTTCACTTTTCACACGCTGTCTAATTTGGTTTGCCACAAAGTGTGAATCTTTAAAAAGGCGCATGCTTCCAGTTATATCAAGCCAGCACTCGTCAATTCCAAAACTTTCAACCTTATCTGTGTAAGAAAGATAAATTGCTTGCAATTTTTGGCTATACTTTTCATAAAGGTCGTGATGAGGCTCAAGGCAAATAAGGTCAGGGCATTTTTGTTTTGCTTGCCAAATTGGCTCGCCAGTTTTTACGCCAAAGCGTTTTGCAATTTCATTTTTTGCCAATATTATCCCAGTGCGCTTTTGCGGATTGCCACTAACAGCAACTGGCTTGCCTTTGAGCTCTGGCTTTGAAATTGTTTCCACAGACGCAAAAAAATTGTTGGCATCGCAATGTAAAATTATTCTGTTTTGCATTTTCATTTGGCTGTTGCCCTTTTTTATTAGTATAATATTATTATCAAAAATTAAAGTCAAGGATTTAAAGTATGAAAATTAAATTTGAAAACGCACTTGTTTTAATTGAAGAAAACAACAAATTCACTCTTCAAGAATTGCAAGTTTTGGTGGAAGACCAAAAAATTAAGGAAATTAATAAGGTTATCACAGAAAGTGCAGACCGCGTTATTGACTGCGAAAAAAACATTTTAATGCCGGGCTTTGTTAATGCACATGCACACAATGTTATGACTTTGCTTCGCGGAATTAAAACAGATGTGCCACTTGAAAGTTGGCTTTTTGACTATATTTTTCCAAACGAAACCAAGTTAACACAAGAAGATGTTTACTATGGCGAACTTTTGGGCATTATGGAAAGTTTGGCGGCGGGAATCACTTGTTTTGAGGAAGGATATTTTCATTTTAATGCAATGATTAAAGCAATTAAACAAACTGGCATTAGGGCAAGAGTTGGCATTGGCAAAGATTTTCAAAGCAAGAATGTCACACAAGACTTGCAAGATTCATTGGCCCTTTTTGACAAAAACGACAATTTATTGCGCCCAGTTGTGTATCCACATTCAATTTACACCACAACACCAGAAGAAATGGATGAGTTTGTGGATTTTGCTGCAAAAAATGGGCTTAGCGTTTCAACGCATTTATCCGAAACCTTAACCGAAGTGGGAAATTGCGTTGAGGAATACAAAAAAACCCCACCAGAATATTTGGAAGATGCTGGCTTTTTTGACAGACCTTGCACGCTTTACCATTGCGTTCACATGGATAAAGATGACATTTACTTGCTTAAAAACTACAACGTCAATGTTGTCACATGTCCATCAAGCAACTTGTTTTTAGGAAGTGGAATTTGTCCTGTTAATGCATTTATGAATGCGGGTGTAAACGTTGCGCTTGGAACAGATGGCCCAGCCTCAAACAACAGCCTTGACATGTTTAAGGAAATGTTTTTGGTTGCAAATTTGCAAAAAGGTGTTTTGCAAGACGCAAGCGTTGTTAAAGTGGCCGATTGCTTAAGAATGGCAACAATTAATGGCGCAAAAGCGCTTGGCTTTGAAAACCTTGGCAAAATTAAAACAGGTTTTTATGCAGACTTAATTTTGGTTGATGTTAGCGGATTGCACCATGTGCCAAAAATTGATTTGGTGACAAACTTGGTTTACAGTGCAAAAAGCAGTGATGTTTATTTAACAATGGTTAATGGCAAAGTGCTTTACGAAAAAGGCAAATTCAACATTAATGTGAACACTGATGAAGTGATTGAAAAATGTTTTGAAATTGCACAAAAATTTGGCAACTAGCAAAAACTGAGTTTTGCTTTAAACAATTTTTGTTTTTGGCAAAAAAATGTTAAAATATATATCAGTTAAAACAACAAAATTTAATTTAAGGAAACAATATGGAATTACACAAAATTTTAGCGCAAGAATTTGCAATTAACGAAACACACAGTAAAAACATAATCGACTTAATTGATGAAGGCAACACAATTCCTTTCATTTCAAGATACAGAAAGGAAATGACAGGTTCAGCAGACGACCAAATGCTTCGTGAGTTTTATGATAGGCTTAACTATTTAAGAAACTTAATTAAAAGAAAACAAGAAGTTGAAAAGTCTATTAAAGAACAAGAAAAATGGACACCAGAACTTGAAAAAGCGCTTGAAAAAGCAATTACTTTAACCGAAGTTGAAGATATTTACCGCCCATATAAACCAAAAAGAAAAACAAGGGCATCTGTTGCCATTGCAAAAGGGCTTGAGCCTTTGGCAAAAATCATTTTGGAGCAAAAAACCACAAATGTGCTTGAAGAAGCGGAAAAATTTGTTAATGAAGAAAAAGAAGTTAAAACCGCATTTGAAGCTTTGCAAGGGGCAAAAGACATCATTGCAGAAATTATTTCAGACGACGCTGAACTTAGAAAAATTTTAAGAGAAACAATTAACGCAAAAGCATTCATCACAACCAAGTATGACCCAAGTGCAGATGAAAAAGGCACTTATGAAACATATAAAGATTTCACACAAGAAGTTGCCAAATTGCCAAGCCACAGGATTTTGGCAATTAACCGCGGAGAAAATGAAAAAGCTTTGAAAGTTGCAATTGAAATCAGCGATAAAATTACATTGCCAATCATTGAAAAGAAATTCATTAAAGCAAACTCAACAACAGCAGACATTTTAACAGAAGTTATTAAGGATTCTTATGAACGTCTTTTGTTCCCATCACTTGAAAGGGAAGCAAGAACAGCCTTAACAGATGTTGCAAATGAACAAGCAATTAAAATGTTTGAAGTTAACTTAAAACCACTTTTGCTTCAGCCACCACTTAAAGACAACGTGATTTTAGGGCTTGACCCAGCTTACAGAACTGGTTGCAAAATTGCAGTTATTGACAAAAACTCTGAAGTGCTTGCAACAACAGTTGTGTATCCAACACCACCACAATCCAAAGTGGAAGAAAGCATTGAAATTTTGAAAAACTTAATTGAAAAACACAAAGTTAACACAATCGCAATTGGAAATGGAACAGCATCAAAAGAAGCAGAAATTTTTGTGAGTGAACTTATTAAACACGTTAAAACCCACAAAGTGAACTATGCAATGGTGAACGAAGCAGGTGCTTCTGTTTACAGCGCATCAAAACTTGGGGCGCAAGAGTTTCCAGATTTTGACGTTGCTTTAAGAAGTGCTGTCAGCATTGCAAGACGTCTTGCAGACCCTTTGGCAGAGCTTATTAAAATTGATGTTAAATCAATTGGTGTGGGGCAATATCAACACGACATGCCACAAAACCGCTTAACCGAAGTTTTGGAAGCAACAGTTGAAGATTGCGTTAACAGTGTTGGGGTGGACTTAAATTCAGCATCTCCAAGTTTATTGGGTTATGTGTCTGGGCTTAACCGTGGCATTGCAACAAGCATTGTTAATTACAGAAAGAAAATTAAAAAATTCACAAGCAGACGCCAACTTTTGGAAGTGCCAAAACTTGGGGAAAAAGCGTTTGAGCAAAGCGCAGGCTTCTTGCGTATTATTGGCGGGGAAAATGTGCTTGACAACACGGGTGTTCACCCAGAGTCATACAACGCAACACAAAAACTCTTGAATTTGTTTGGGTTCAGTGAAGCCGATGTTATTGAAAACAAACTTTCACTTTTGCCACAAATGATTGCAAAATTGGGCGAGGAAAAAACAGCAGCACTTGTTGGGGTTGGTGTGCCAACTTTGCAAGACATTGTTAAAGAACTTTTGAAACCAGGCCGTGACATTCGTGACGAAATGCCAAAACCAGTTTTGAGAAGTGACATTCTTTCCATGGAAGACTTAAAGCCAGACATGATTTTGCCAGGCGTGGTTAGAAACGTGATTGACTTTGGTGTGTTTGTGGACATTGGCGTTCACCAAGATGGGCTTGTGCACATTTCTGAAATTTCAAATTCTTTCATTAAACATCCATCCGAAGTTTTGAAAGTTGGCGATAATGTTAACGTTAAAGTTTTGAGTGTTGATGTTAATAAAAAAAGAATTTCTTTAAGCATAAAGAAAGCGCAAGAAAATAATTAATAATTTAAAATTATTTTGTAATTTATTTTAAAATTAAATTAATTAATAATGAAATAATTAAAAAATAAATAAAAATAAAAAAAGCCTGAAAAATGCAAAATTTAAGCGTTTTGGGCTTTTTTACTTAATTT
>JBMNOM010000056.1:0-4219 GCA_050943075.1 Christensenellales bacterium
TCATAAAGGCTGTCAATTTGTGCTTTTACGCCTGGATTATTCATTGATGTGAAGTTTTCCTTGTATTGCAAAGGCACATCGGCGTTAATTCCAATATAGCTAGCATTGAAAAGTGCTTTAATTTCATATCCAGTGAAAAAACCTGTTTTTTTGTCAATTTTAAATTTCATTGTCACTGTTTTTATAATTACACTTGCAGCACCCATATTGTTAAAAATTGCAACCAATTTTTTGTCAAGTTTATTAATATTCATTGCCACTTTAATTGTGTAATGTGTTTTGTTGTAAGCTTTTCCGTCATAAGATAAAATTGTGCTTGTGTCTTTTGAAACTGGTGTCATAAAGTCATTAGTGCGCAAATTATTTCTCTCGTTTAACCAATGATCAACAGTGAAAGCAAATTTTGAATCTGCCCTTTCAACATTGTATGTTTTAGCGTCATAGCTATAATTTGTAGGATTATCAATTTGAAAATTTCGCATTATCACGCCATCACTGTGCGTTCCAAGGAAATAATTTTTTCCAATTGAAGCAAATGGACCTCCTAACTTATGCCACTCTTCAGAAACATCATAGTCACCAGAGCGATAACGCTTGTAATATGTGTATTGAGTGTTTCCAATTATATCAATTGCTTGTTGTGCATAAGCTGTGAAACCTTTTCCATCTTCCAAAACTTTAAAAGCAAATGCAAGCCTTTCATAAGCACCAGCATCGGCGCCTGGTTTTTTTGCTCCTGGTGGCAAGTCTGTGTCGCCCACATAACCGCCGCCGTCTGGGTTGTCAACAACTTCTTCAAATGGCGGAACAAAAGCTGACATACCAGTTGATATGCCAACAACGAACGATATTATAATAACCAAAAAGATTAAAACTGCGTTGTATTTTTTGCCTTTATACATCCTTATTCCCACTATTCTTATGTTTATTATACTATCAATAATTAAAAATGACAATGCAAAATTTACATTGTCATTTGTTTTAAGCAATATCTTTAAAATTTTTGTTGTAAAGGTTGTCAATTTGTGCTTTCACGCTTGAGCTGTTCATTGAATTGTATGTTTCTTTGAAAATAAGTGAGCAGTCTGCTGTCATTCCCAAATAGGAAGCGTTTAAAGTTCCTTTAACTTCAAAGCCCAAAAAGAAGCCTGTTTTTTTGTCAATTTTAAATTCAACAATAATTGTTCCAATTTTAACACTTCCAATTCCAATGTTATCAAACAAAGCCATAAACTTTTTATCCAATTTGGAGTTGTCCAATGAAACTTTAACAGTGTAATAGGTTTTGTCGTAGCCTTTTCCGTCATAGAACAAAAGTGAACTTGTGCTTTTATTGACTGTTGTGAAAAAATTGTTCACACGCATGTAGTTTTGCTCGTTAAGCCAGTTATCAACTGTGAAAGAATATTTTTCTGCATTTTCTGTGTTATATGTTAAAGCATTATAGTTATAATTTGCAGCATTTGTAATTTTAATGTTTTTCATAATGTTGCCATCGCTGTGACGAGTGATAAACTGATTCATGCCAAGTGATGAAAGTGCGCCGTCAAGTTTATACCATTCTTCAACAACATCAAATTCTTTTGCGCGGTAGCGTTTATAATAGGTGTATTGTGTGTGATTTACTGCTGTGATTGCTTGTTGTCCAACTGATGTGAACCCATTTCCCTCTTCCAAAATTTTAAAGGCAAATGCAAGCCTTTCATAAGCGCCAGCATCAGCACCTGGTTTTTTTGTTCCAGGTGGAAGGTCTTTTACTTCTTGAAACTCTCCGCCACCAGTGTTGTCAAGGTTGTCATCAAAACTTGGCACAATTTTAGTCATGCCGGTGGAAATACCAACGACCATGGATATGATTAAAACAAGTAAAACAAGAACTGTGTTATATTTTTTGCTTTTATACATTTTTTTCCTATCAAATTAAATTTTAATTTTCAACCTATTTAAACTGAAAAAAATTAATAAATTCAGCTTAATCAAAAAATTGTTTGCATTATAATTATATCATCATCAAAAAAAAATTACAAGGCAACAATTACAAAAAACATCAAATGTGTTGCGTTTTTATATATATTGTAATATATTTAAGATATAAGTAAAAAATACTTTTTGTATTAACTTATACATTTTTTAAAAATAGGAGTTAAAAATATGAAAGAAAAAATTAACAACTTTTATTTGCCTTTAGCCTTTTTGCCTGTTTTAATTTTTTGCCTTAACCCATTTATTGGTTTTGTTTCTGCAATTCTTGTTATGGCTTTGGGGTTAATTATGATTGAGGACTCACACGCTTTAAAACATGCTTTTAAGCCACTTATGTTGGTTATTGCTGTGTTTTCAGTGTTTGCAGCAATGGGGTTTTTAAACCTTGTTTTCAGCAGCCTTTCTGGTGTTTTTCCAAGGCTTAGATTTAGCGGTTTTATGCGTTTTATGACTGGTTTTACATCATTTGTGGAATTTGCAGCACTGCTTTTTATGCTTGTTGCAGTTGTTTTGATTTTGGTTAGTTTAAAAACAAAAAAAGAAAGCAAAATTGTTAACCACACATTGTCATTTTTGCAAACTGGCGTTTGCGCTTGCAAAACAAAAAAAGAAGACGCTGAAAGCAAAGATGAAATTATTATTGATGTTGAAGAAGACGAGGAAGAAGAAAAATAATTCTGATTTTAATTGATAAACAATTCCAAATGTTAATTTAATTGCGAGAAATTAAATGCATTAAAAAACAAAAACCTTTAAGTTAATTCTTAAAGGTTTTTTATTATTAATTATTAATTATTGAGCAAAATTGAAAATTAATGAAAACGAGAAGTTTGCCGAGCTGAAATGTCCTGCACTCTCTTTTGCTTTTAAAGTGATTGTGAAAGTTGTTGTGTCAGGTTCTGTTGATGGCATATTTTCAAGTGACTTAAGCCTTACACCTGCAAGGATTTTGGCTTCTGGCACTAAGTCAAGTTTGCCCACATCATAGTTGTTTTCTTGAAAGCGAATTAAAATGTCTTTTGTTTGGTTTTTGTTTTGAATTGTGAAAGTGAAAACAATTGGTTGTGGCTTGCCTGCCTCGCCTTCACTTATGGCAAGTGGTTGGTTTAATTCCCAGTTGTTAAAGTTTGTTTTGGCAAGATTTGTTTCTTCATTGTAAACAATTGTTTCGCCCGCGTGTCCTCTAATTTCGCCATGCACAACGGCAAAAAAAGCATCATCAGGAACTGCAAAATAAAATGTTCCTGAAATTTGAGCATTAATTTGTGTGACAGCTGCAATTACGCCAAAAACAAAAATTGCAATTGCGAAACTTGCAGAGATAACAGCAATGAGAATGTTTACAACTCTATTTTTCACGATTTCTCCTTTAAGTAATTTTAACTTATAAAAACGAATTTTCAAAACAAACTAACGCTCATTTTTCATAAATATTATTTACTTTTTAGTCAAAATTATCAAAATCTTCTTCAACTTCAAGAACTTGAGTTTTCTCTTCTTCTTGAGGTTTAATTGCTTTAACGTGATAATCGTAATCTTTAAATGTTGTGGTTTCCCCAATCCATCTAAGTTTAATGTTTTCAAGTGAACCATTTCTGTGTTTTGCAATGATAAGTTCACAAACGCCTGGGCCGTCTTCATTTACAACGTCATTATACATGTCTGGTTTATAAATAAACATAACAATGTCTGCGTCTTGCTCGATAGAACCAGATTCTCTTAAGTCGGAAAGCACTGGCCTGTGGTCGCCTTTTCTAGTTTCAACCGCACGTGATAATTGTGAAAGCACAATAACTGGAACATTTAACTCTCTGGCTGCAATTTTTAAATATCTTGTGATTTCGCTGATTTCTTGTTGACGGTTGTCTTTTGCTTTTCCACCGCTGTTCATAAGTTGAAGATAGTCAATCATCACTAAATCAAGCCCGCCTTCGCGTTTTAAGCGGCGGCATTTTGACAAGATGTCGATTGGTGTGTTCATACTGGAGTCGTCTATGTAAAGCCCAGATTCATTCAAGCGTTTATTTGCCGCCCAAATTGCTTTCCACTCTTCCATGTTAAGCTCGCCTTTAAGCGCTTTGCCCATGCTTACGTTGGCAAGTGAACAAACTGCTCTTTGAGCAAGTTGTGTGTCTGGCATTTCAAGTGAGAAAATTGCACAACGCTTTTTCTCGTTAACTGCGGCGTTAATTACCATGTTCATTGCAAGCGATGTTTTACCAACACCAGGACGCGC
>JBMNOM010000057.1:0-3817 GCA_050943075.1 Christensenellales bacterium
TACCGTTGATAAAAAATTAAAACCAAAGGGTGATGGAAAAATTTATATAATAAACCCATACCACTTAGTTAACTCAAAAGGCAAATACTATTTGATTTGCAATAATGATAAGTATGAAAGCATCTCTAATTACAAGGTTGAAAATATAAGCAATATTAAAATTCTTGAAACAGAAGTAAAAGACATAAAAAGCTTGAATAATATGGAGAATTTTAATTTAAATGACTATCTTAAAGAACATATATATATGACCATTGGCAATATCGTTAAAGCTACAATAAGAATTGAAGATGAGAAATTTATTGGAAGTGTAATTGAATGGTTTGGCGATGGTATTAAGATTAAGGAAAAAGACGGAATATTTCTCATAGATATAAAGGTAAACGAGCAAGCACTTATTTACTGGGCTTTACAATATGGAGAACATACTGAAATAGTAGAGCCTCTTTCAACAAGAAAAAAAATAATAAAAACATAATAAACACAAAAAAATGGAGAACTCTATGACATTTCATCCATATTCATTAATAAATGCAATTTTTATTGCCTTTTTGTCGCAAGAAATAAAGTTGTATAAAAACAATTATAAAAGAAAGAGCAGATTGATTGTTTTTTCTGTTTTTTCTGTCATAACTTTTGTTGGTGTGATTTTGTATGATTTGCTAGTGCTAAAAAGCGTTGCCACTTTTATTTATGAATTGTTTTTGAGCGGATTGATGTTTTTTATAATGTCAAAAAGAAGTGTGGAAAAATATAAAGTTATGAAAAGAGCAAACAAGAAAAAAGAAGTGAAAAAACTTAATCTTGTTTTTTATATCGTTACCTTTTTTATAATGTTGTTACCATTTATTATAATCGGAATAACTGCTCTTATAACCAAAAACGGAGAATTCTTTTTTGAAAGCCATATTTTACCATACCTGCTTTTAGGGCTGCTACTTTATGTTTTTTTGGCGCTTTTTGTGATTTACGCTTTTGCAAAAAAATACTATATGCACTATCAAAATCAACTTTTGGAAGATAAACAACTTGCAGAGCAAAATGCAGAAAATGAAACTAATGCTAAAGATAGGCGCAGCAATGAAAACCTGTCTGAAAACTAATAGTTTAGATAAAAAAACAAAGCAGTGATTTCTTGCATTTTAAAAAAGAATTCAAATCCATATAACTTAAAAAAAAATATAAGTCTTGACACTAAATCTACTTGTAAAACTCTTATGTGTGCCACCAAAATATCTGGTGGCTTTTTTAGTAAAAAAAGAAGCCTTTTCAACTTCTTTATCTAAAATTATAAATGACAACAACAACTTCTGATTGCAACTTTTAGTTTAGTTCTGTTATGGCAAATCCAAGACCTTTGGCACGCAAAATAAATCTGTCTATGTTAAATGCACCCCACTGCGTGCAAACAACAACCTTTTCACCAGTGCCTAAACTGATTATATCTTTGGTAAAAAACCTTTTTGAAACATCTTCTCGACCTTCAACCTCCAAAAACAATCTGACAACACCAAGCGAGCCTTGCAAACTTTTGTCAAAAACTTTGTTTAATTCTTCATAACTGATTTTTGGATTGGTTGATACATAATCTTTTATCACCGCAAGCACAAGTCTGTTTTTGGGGTATACCTTGCCATTAAGCATATATTTTGTTTTGTCCCTAAGCATTTTTGACGCTGGAGTGGATGTGACTTTTTTTGTTTTTTCACCCAACAACTCATTCAGTTTGTTTTCCAAAATCTGAACTCTTTTTTCAAGCTTATTAACAGTATCTTTTAAGTTTTCCATAGCTTATATTATATCACAAACAACTTAACATTACAAATATTTAAATTAAGATAATTTGATAAAACTTGCATTAACTTTAAAAAACATTAAATAACTACAAATAACTATTTACATTTGTAAAACATTGTGTTATACTGTAAAAAACAAAAGGAGAAATTTACAATGAAACAAGTAAACACAGTGGCAGGGCTGATTTTTAATGACAAGGGCGAAATTTTGTGCACTCAAAGAGGAGATAGCAAGTATGATTATATTGCTTTTAAGTGGGAGTTTCCTGGCGGAAAACTTGAAGAAGGGGAAAACGATTTTCAAGCTCTTTCAAGAGAACTACAGGAAGAACTTGAGATTGAGGTTGAAATCCTAGAAAAGTTTTTTCAAGTTGAGCATACATATAAAGACTTTCATTTATCAATGCCAATATATAAATGCAAACTTTTGTCAAGCGATATAAAACTTATGGTGCACACAAGTATAAAGTGGCTGCATCCAAGCAAAATGTTAACTCTTGACTGGGCGGGCGCAGATATACCTGTGGCAGAAAAAGCAAAAAAAGTGTTTGGTAATGAAAACACATTGACCAAATAAACTTAAGTTTTCTCTTAAACAAAACATAAAAAAACACAAAATAAAGCAAAGAATTTAATCTAATAAATAGCGGCCTTTATCCCAAACGGGTAAAGGCTTTTATTATAACTGCTGTATTTATATGGACTCATTTTCTTGACATAAGGCTGAAAATAATGTAGAAATTATCAAAAGTAAGTTTTAAACACTTAGGAGAAAAAGTATGAGAATAGGGCTAGATGTTGATGACACTTTAACAGACAGAGAAAATTATGTTGCACCAATTGTTCTTGATTATTTTAAAAGAACTGGCAAAAACTTTAAACTTGTAGATGCCACAAAAGGCTCTGCAATAGAAATGTTTAACTGGACAGAAAATGATTTTGTCGAGTTTGTGGAAAAAGAGGGATATGAATATTTGGCAGGCGTGCCAGCAAAACAAAATGCAGTTGAAGTGGTAAACAAGCTAAAGCAAGAAGGACATGAAATTATTATAATAACCGCTAGAAGAATGCTTGACCCTTACGCAACCACAAAAGAATGGCTTGATAAACATGGTTTTATGGTGGATGAAATTATAGTTGATGCTTCCGACAAGACAGCTATTTGCAAGCACAAAAAAATTGATGTCTTTTTGGATGACACCGCATCTATAATTGAAGATTTAAACAAAAATGGAATACCCGCATTTGTGATGGAGGCTCATTACAACAAAAACATTCCTACAACTTCACCTGTTATAAAAAACTTTAAAGAGTTTTATCAAGTTGTTCAAAAACTAACCCAAGAAAAGCAAGAAAAAAAATAAAAACAAAAAGTGTGAGAAAACTTTTTTGCTTAAAATCTAGCAAAATGCTTTTTCAAACACAACGCACAAAACAAAACAAAACAAAACAAAACAAAAGGACGCTTTTTGCGTCCTTTTTGCTTTTTTAGTTTATAGTAATTTTAAATGTAGAAAAGTTTGGTGCAATGGATTGGTATTCTTGGTCGATAGAACACTGGGGAACCAAATGGAATGCTTGCCATAATTTCTATGATATTGAAAACAGCCCTAGTGAGATTATGTTTGATACTGCTTGGGGAAATGTTGCAGAACTAATAGCAAAACTTTCAACTATGTATCCAGAAAACGAATTTCACTTTGAGTTTGCAGAAGAATGGATTGGGAATCAATGTGGTAATCTAACCTTTAAAAATGGTAAAAATATTAGCGGTTATATTTTTGAAGATAGATCAAAAGAAGCTTATGAACAAGCTTTTAGATTATGGGGCGAAGACTTATCAGAGTTATATGTTTTTGATGAGAAAAAACAAACCTATGTGAGTAAAGATGAGCAAGAATCTTCAAACGAGGAGGAAATGTAATATGTCAACTCGTAGCACAATTTCAATTAAGCTTGAAAACGATTTATACAAAACAATCTATTGTCACAATGATGGGTATCTTACCCACAATGGTGCA
>JBMNOM010000058.1:0-3782 GCA_050943075.1 Christensenellales bacterium
AAAAAATTGGTGCAAAACAATTGGTGTGGTAAACTATTGTTATGAAGAATTTTAAAACAATTATTTTAGGTGGCGGAGCAAGTGGATGCATGGCGGCATTGCGTGCCAAAGAAAAAGACATTGCAATCATTGACGGGGGAACACAACTGGCAAAAAAATTGTTGGTGACAGGCAATGGAAAATGCAATATAACAAATCTTGACATTGACTTTCAGCCAAACCAAAAATTTTACAATCAAGACTTACAAAAATATTTTTACGAATTTAATGTTAAAGACACATTAAATTTCTTTGCGCATTTGGGGTTAGAAGTTGTTAGTGACGAGCAAGACAGAGTTTATCCAATTTCAAAAACCGCTGTTAGTGTGCAAGATGTTTTAATTAGAGAAATTGAAAAGAAAGACATCAATGTGTTTTTGGAACAAAAAGTTGTTGCATTAAAAAAAGAAAACAACAAATTTTTAATAAAAACTGCAACAAATGATTTTTCCTGTGACAAACTTGTTTTTTGTTTGGGTGGGCAAGGAATTGAACTTTTGAAAGACTTGCAAGTTTCAATAAAAGAAAAACACCCAAGCCTTTGTGCGCTTAAAACATCAAAAAACAAAAATTTGGCTGGGCGAAGGCTTGAAGATGTGCTTGTGACGGCAAAAGACAAAAAAGGCAATGCGTTTTCCGAAATGGGTGAAGTGCTTTTTAAAGAAGACGGTTTAAGTGGAATTGTAATTTTTAATTTGTCAAGTTTGTTTGCAAGGCAAGGGGTGTTTGAAGGCGAGGTTTCAATTGATATGTTGCCAAATTTCACTCATAAGGAACTTGAAGAAAAACTGCTTGCAAGACGAACATTAAATGTTGGGGTTTCACAATTTTTTGTTGGGCTTTTGGCTAACGCGTTTGCATATTTAATTTTTGATAAATGCAACACAAACGAACAAAGAAATTCAAAAGAATTAACAGAAAAAGAAATTAAAGAGTTTGTTAAAGTTATTAAAGCTTTAAAATTTAATGTGACTGGTTATTATGATAATAATCAAGTTTTTTCTGGCGGAGCGTTGCTTTCCACTTTGGATGAAAATTGCCAAAGCAAAGAAGTTGAAAATCTTTACATTTGCGGCGAGGCATGTGATGTTGACGGCGTTTGCGGTGGATATAATTTGCAATGGGCTTGGACAAGCGGATTTATTGCAGGTGGACAAATATGATTAAGCTTGAACAAATTAAAGTTAAAGTTGGTTTTGACGAGCGTGAAATTAAAACTCAAATTGCAAAAAATTTGAACATAAAACAAAATGATGTTGAAAATTTTATTATTTTAAAACAAGCCATCGACGCCAGAAAAAAGCCAAAAGTTTTTTATGTTTTAAACCTTGGGGTTTCGCTTAAAAACAATTTGGAAGAAAGGTTTTCAAACCTTAAATATGAGCATAAAACACCACTTTTAAATTATGAAAAAATTAATAAAAACATAAAGCCAGTTGTGGTTGGGTTTGGCCCAGCCGGAATGTTTTGTGGCTTGGCACTTGCAAAAATGGGGCCTTGTCCAATTATTGTTGAGCAAGGCAAAAGCGTGGAGGAGCGTGAAAAAGATGTGCAAGATTTTTGGCAAAACAGAAAACTTAACAGACACTCAAATGTTGTTTTTGGTGAGGGTGGTGCAGGCACTTTCAGTGACGGCAAACTTAACACAAACTTAAACAATGAATACTGCAAAATTGTTATAAACGAACTTGCAAGATTTGGTGCGCCAAAAGAAATAGCGTATATGTCAAAACCACACATTGGCAGTGATAATTTAAAAACAGTTGTTAAAAACTTGCGTAAAGAAATTATTTCACTTGGTGGAAAAGTTTTGTTTTCGCATAAATTAACTGGTTTTGAAACGCAAGAAAATAAACTTAAAAGCGTCACAATTTTAAACCTTGAAACAGGCAAAGAAGAAGTTTTGCAAACAAATGCACTTGCTTTGTGCATTGGGCACAGCGCACGAGATACTTTTGAACTGTTGCATAAAAAAAATGTGAGTATAAAACAAAAAGCGTTTGCAATGGGGGTGAGAATTGAACAAAGCCAAGAGCTTATAAACCAAAGCCAATATGGAAAAGGTTACGATAAACGCTTGCCAAGTGCAGATTACAAACTTGCTCTTCATTTGGATAATGGGCGCGGAGTTTTCACATTTTGCATGTGTCCGGGTGGCGAGGTTGTTGCTTCATCAAGTGATTTTGACGAAGTTGTAACAAACGGAATGAGTTATTTTGCGCGTGACAAACAAAACGCAAACAGTGCAGTTTTGGTTAATGTTATGCCAAGTGATTTTGGTTCTGACCATCCACTTGCAGGTGTGGAATTTCAAAGAAAATATGAGCGCCTTGCGTTTAAACTTGGTGGAAAAAACTTTAATGCGCCTTTTCAAACAGTGGGCTCATTTCTTGGTAAAAAGCAATTTGGAAAAGGCAAAAATGTTGTTCCAACCTATTTGCCGGGCGTTGTTGAAACTGAAATTTCAAATTGTTTGCCAAGTTTTGTCACAGAGAGTTTGCAAAAAGCTTTGCCGCTTTTAAACGAAAAATTGAAGGGTTTTGCGCCAGATGAAAGCGTTTTAACCGCAGTTGAATCGCGAAGCAGCAGTCCTGTAACAATTGTCCGTGACGAAAATTTTACAAGCAATATTAAAGGAATTTTCCCTTATGGCGAAGGTTGTGGCTATGCCGGTGGCATTGTTTCAAGCGCTCAAGATGGCATTAAAGTTGCGGAAGCAATTGCAAAAACAATTTTAATTTAATAGCATGTTTTGTTACTTAAAAACCAAAACATATTACTTAAATTTTGTTTAAAAACAGTTTTATCTTTTGCAAATACAGTTTTAAAAAGAACTAAAAACCAAATTTAACGGCAACAACAAAGCAAAAATTTAAAGCCAACAAAGTTAAAAATTTAAAATTTAATAAGTATTTTAAAACAAAAAACTGCAACTTTTATATAAAAAACTTTAAAAAAACACAAAAAAAAGGGAAAATAGGTTGACAGGGTGGGGGAAAATCCTTAAAATAAAAGTATAAAATGAATAAGTTTATAAAAAATACAAACATATAATTAAAGGAAAATTATCAATGAGAAGAAAAATTAAATTCGCATCCGCAATCCTTTCACTCGTGGCAAGCATGGCAATTTTAACTTTCAGTGTTTACGCAGCAACTGCAAGAACAGCAACAATTTCCAGCACGGTTTCATTCAGTGGTGACAGAATTAACACAAACGTTGAAGTGTCTTACATTGAACCGACATCAGCAGCAATTTCAACAACTTCAACATTTAACAAAACTGTTACACCAGAAGCAGTAACAACAGCAAACAAAACATACACCATTCCAGGACAAACATTCAGTGAAACAGCAATTAATTTTGGAATTAAAATTGTTCTTACAAACAATTTCACAGGAATGAAGGTTAACGTGGCTTACACCGCGCCAGCTGCTCCAACTGGAACAACTGTTGCTGCTTACAAAGGCACCACAGCTTTCACAACTGCTGGCAGCGAAGATGTTAACGCAGGCAACTCAATAACATTTGTTTATGTTTACACACTTCAAAACCCAACAACAGCAGCCGACTTCAGCGGAAGAGCAATCAGCATTGTGTTCACACTTTTAAGAAAAGCTTAGTCTAAAAACAAAGTTAAAAACAAAAACCTTGGCTTGCCAAGGTTTTTTTTATGCTTTAAATTTAAATAGGTATTATAAAAAATGTTTTACAAAAGTTTTATACATAAACAAATGTTATTG
>JBMNOM010000059.1:0-3685 GCA_050943075.1 Christensenellales bacterium
AACAATATTAAATTTTATTTATTATTTTAATTAATTTATGTTATTTTTTTATGAAAATAATAAGTCATTATAATCTGGGAATGGTTTTAATTCTTGAGGAATTTTGTTTTCAACACTGTCAAAAAGCTGTCTTGCTTTTGAGTAAGATGGGTTTAAAATTTGTTTTAAATGACTTTCTTTTTCTTCTTGTGTTAAACGCTCGTGCTTTTCAATTTCGCGGCTTAAAATGTTTTCTTCAATTAAGAGTTGATTTAACACAGTTGAAATTTCAAGCAGTCTTTCTGTGCTTTGGTTTTCAATTTCAAGGCGGGTAAGTGTTTTAAAAGTTTTGTTTTCAAACATCAAAGTGTTTTGCAAAGCAGGAATAATTTGTTTGGAAAGCAAATGTTGTGCTGTTTTAATTTCCAAAAAATTTTTTTCCAAATAAAGATTTGCCATAATGTTTTTTCGCAGTTCAATTTCGTTTTCATTAAGCACGTTTGTTTGTTTAAACAAGTTAATAATTTCGCGTTGGCTTAAAACAAGCGTGCCATCAAGTGCAGTTTTGAAATGTTTAATTTTTCTTTTTTGCGCTTCTTTAATCCATTCTTTGCTGTATCCATTTTCATTGAAAATTATTTTTTTGTGTTTCTTTATATTTTGTTTAATAAGTTTTACAACTGCACTGTTAATGTCATCTTTGTTTTGTTCAAAAAAGTTTTTTGCGTGCATTAATTGCTGGCTTAAAATTGTGCAAAGCACAGCGTTTGGAAAGCCAAGATTTTGGCTTGAGCCAACCATTCTAAACTCAAATTTATTCACACTGAAAGCAAATGGGCTTGTGCGGTTTCTGTCTTGAGCGTCTTTAAAAATGCTTGGCAAAGTTTTCACTCCATGGTCAAGTATTTCATCTTTTTGCTTTGTTATTGCTTTGCCTTTTTCAAAACATTCAAGCATTTGCAAAAGCTGGTCGCCAATGTAAACACTGATTATATTTGGTGGCGCTTCAAAACCACCAAGGCGCAAATCGTTTTCATAAGTTGCCACGCTTAATTGCAAAAGTGAACTATACTTATCAATGGCGGCAATTAAACTTGTGAAGAAAAGCAGAAAAAAAATTTTGTTTTCTTCTCTTGCGTCAAGCAAATTAATTCCTGTGTCGGTGGAAATTGAAAAGTTGTTGTGCTTGCCACTGCCATTTATGTTTTGAAAAGGCTTTTCATGAAACAAAACTTGCAAGCCATGTTTTGCCGCTGTGGATTGCATTAATTTTAACAACATTTGGTTTTGGTCGTTTGTTGTGTTTGCATCGCTATAAATTGAAACAACTTCATGTTGAGAGGGTGCAACTTCATTGTGCTTAATTTTTGCCGCAATTCCAATTTGCCATAATTCTTGTGTTAAGTCTTTAATGAACGCTGTTGTTTTGTTGTTAAGCAAACTGAAATAATGGTTGTGTTGTGCTTGTGATTTTGTTGGGGCAGTGCCAAAAAGCGTTCTGCCTGTTAGACGCAAATCAAGCCTTTCATTGTAAAGATTTAAAGGCACCAAAAAATATTCTTGTTCATACCCCACGTTAACAATTATCTTTTTTGTTTTCTTGTCGCCAAGCAGTTTTAAAACCCCAAGCGCATTTTCATTCAAACTTTGCGTTGCGCGAAGAAGTGGGGTTTTATAGTCTAGTGCTTGGTCGTCATAAGAACAAAATGCAGTTGGAATGTAAAGCACATTATATCCATCAGGATTTTTTTTGAAGAAAATGGGAGAAGTGCAGTCCCAAATTAAATAGCCCCTTGATTTTGAAGTTGCTCTTTTGCCACCAGTTGGAAAACTTGAAGCATCTGTTTCACTTTTTATAAGTGCTTTTTCTGTGAAAGTTTCAATAATTTTGCCATTTTCAAGGTTTAAAAAGCAGTCGTGCTTTTCTGCAATGTTGTCACGCAGTGGCTGAAACCAATGTGCAAAGTGTGTCACGTTGTTTTCTTGTGCCCATTTTTTTATGGCTTGTGCCAGTTCTTTTGTGCTTGGCGTGTCAAGGGAAAAGCCTTTTTTTTGAAGCGTTTTAATTTTTTTGTATGTAGAACGCGATAAGTATTTTTTCATTTCTTTATCTGTGAAACAATTTCTTGAAAACACAGGTGTTGTGCTGTTTTTTTTCATAAATATCCTTTGAATTGTATTGGTATAAAATATGAAATTTTCAGCATTTTTGATAATGAAATTTTATTGTAAATAATGTAGACATAAAAAAACTTTGCTATTTAGCAAAGTTTTTAGTTTAGTTTTGTTTTTAGTTTTGGTTTGTAATTTCGTCTGGAATAATTTCGCCCATTTCAACATTAAAGTCGCCTTCTTTGTAAATGATTTCATGAACGCTGTTCACGCCTTTAAGGTCGGCTTCAGATTTTTTAATAAAGTCTGAAATGTGTGAAGTGATTGTTATTGATTTTAAGAAAGTTTTTAACGAAACTTTGTTTTCAGATTTGAATTGTCTAACAAGAGATACAACTTGCATTAAATAGTTTCCGTTTTCAATAATTTGTTCGTCAAATTCTGTTCCCAAATTCAAATAGGTTGAAATGTGAATTGAATTTTTGTCTTCTTTATCTGCAAAGAAGTTCATATAAATTTCTTCTGTGATGTGTGGCAACACTGGAGAAAACATTTTAAGCATTCCAAGCAACACATGGTATGAAGCATAACGCGCGCTTTCATAAGCCTCTCTGCCGTAAACATCTGGGTTGTAAAGCCTTCTTTTAACAAGTTCAATATAATCGTCGCAGAATGTCCAGAAAAGTTTTTCCACGCTTGCAAGTGCAAGTGAAATCTCATATTTTTCAAGGTGGGAAAGGAACAAGGTGTAGGTTTGTTTATATTTTTCAATTATCCACTTATCCATTTCTTCCAAAGCCACTTCTTGTGGAACATAATCTTCAAGGAAGGAAAGCACAAATTTTGAAGCATTCCAAATTTTGTTAACCAAGCGTTTGCCATTGTCAAATTCAACAAGTGAAAACGCTGTGTCTTTTCCAAGTGTTAAGCTGTTTGCCCAATATCTTGTCACGTCGGCAGAATATGTTTTCAAAATTCCTTGTGGGGAATGCACGTTGTTTCCTTTTGATTTTGCAAGTTTTGAGCCATCTGGGCTTGTGATATAGCCTGAAATCATTAAGTCTTTCCATGGAAGTTTGTTAAAGTGATACAAGCTTTTAACAATTGTGTAAAAGTCCCAAACTCTGATGTTATCGTGTGCGTTTGGTCTTAAACTCATTGGCACCATGAAGTCGCTTAAACCTTTTTCGCTGTAAACGTCAAGTGAAATTTGTGGTGTTAAACTTGAAGTTGCCCATGTGTCCATAACGTCTGTTTCGCCTTGAAAATCTGTTGATCCGCAAGAGCAAGGTGTTTTTGGCATGTCTTTAAGTGGGTCAACAGGCAAGTCTTCCACATCAGCCACTTTAACTTTTCCGCAATCTTTACATTGCCAAACAGGGAATGGAACGCCAAAGTATCTTTGACGTGAAATGCACCAGTTCCAAGCCAAGTTTTCCACCCAGTTGATATAACGAGCGCGCATTGTTTTTGGATACCAGTTTAAATCAAGCCCTGCTTGCAAAAGTTCTTGTTTGTGTGACAATACATCAATGAACCATTGTTTTTTAACAGCAATTTCAATTGGTGTGCCGCAGCGGTCGTGTGTTGAAAC
>JBMNOM010000016.1:0-19866 GCA_050943075.1 Christensenellales bacterium
TGAAAATTTAAGGGTTTTTAATTTATTTAATTATTTTTAAATTTTAATTTGAAATTAATTTATTTAACAAAGTTTTTAATAAATGTTTTTCTGTGTAATTCACATGGGCCAAACTCTTCAAGCAATTTAATGTGTGCGCTTGTACCGTAGCCTTTGTGTTTTTCAAATTGATATTTTTTAAATTCATCGCCAAGATTTTTCATAAAATTATCTCTGGCAACTTTTGCCAAAATGGATGCACACGCAATGGAATAACTTTTTGCGTCACCTTTAATGATTGATTTAACTGGCACGTCATATTCAATTTTAACTGCGTCAATAAGCACAATATCTGGTTTTACACTAAGCTGCTCAAGTGCATTTTTCATGCCAAATTTTGTGGCATTTAAAATGTTGATTTCGTCAATTGTTTTTTCATCAATAAAAACAATGGAGTAGTCAATTGCTTTGTCTTTAATTTTTTCGTTAAGTTCTTCTCTTTTTTTCTCTGACAATTTCTTGCTGTCGTTAACGCCTTCAATTATGCTTTGGTCATCAAGTGGCATAATTACGCATGCAACACAAACAGGACCAGCAAGTGGACCTCTGCCCGCTTCATCAATGCCTGCAATAAAACCATTTGTATTAAGAAATGCCTTGTCAAAATTTACCATGCGTTTAGTGTAGCAAAAATAAAAAAAATATGAAACAGTTTTTTTGCTAATGCTTAAAAAAGTTTCATATTTAATTTAAAGTTTTAATTATTCAAATTATAAATTTTTCATTTTATCAACAAGAAGTTTAATTGTTTTAATTGGGTTAAGCCTGTAAAGTTTGTCCAAAATCCTTGCGTCCGAGCCCGCCAAAGTTTTAACTTTTTCTTTTTCAATTGATTTAATGATGATGTCGGCGCATTTTGAAGCAGCAAGCATTTTGTAACTTGATTTTTCTTTTGCACTTTCCTTGTTGAAGTTTGCACCTGCACTTGAAGCAATGTTTGTGTCAACTCCACCTGGATAAACTGTGCCAACAAAAACATTTGTGTCTTTAAGTTCGGCATACAATCCTTCCGACAAAAGTTTAACCGCACCTTTTGACGCGCCATAAACTGTTTGTTTTGGGAATGGGAACAACCCACCCATTGAAGCAACATTCATCACACATGATTTTGTTTTGTTTTCAAGCAAAATTGGCAAAAACACTTTTGTTAAATAAAGCATGCCATAAAAGTTGACATTCATAACTCTGTTAATTGTGGAAAGTTCAAGGTCAACAAAAGGTGTAAATGGTTGAATAATTCCTGCGTTGTTAATAAGCCCATCAACTTTGCCATGTTTTTCCAAAATTATTTTTGGAAAGTCAATAACTTCTTCCAAATTTGCAATGTTTAATTTGTGAATGCTTATTTTGTCAGCAAATTCTCCTGCAAGGCTAACAGTTTCTTCAAGCCCTGCCATATTAATGTCGCAAGCAGCAACAGAAGCGCCTTTTTTAACAAGACCTAAAACAAGTTCTCTTCCAATTCCGGAAGCTCCACCTGTCACAACAAAAACTTTATCTTTAATTTCCATACCTACACCCCTTTTATGTGTGTATTATAACACATAAAGTTTTTTTTAAACAAAAATAAAACTCATAAAAATAAAAATATTAAAAAAAACAAGTTGTTTAACTTGTTTTTCTTTAATCGTATAAATAAATTTTAAATTTCATACACAAATGAAATGTCTTTAATTAAAACTGTGTCGCCTGGTTTCATTCCCTTTTCTTTCAAAGCGTCAATCACGCCGTCGGCAGCAAGCCTTTTTTGAAAATATGAAAATGAAACATAGTCAGAAAGCACAACACCACGAATCAAGTTTTCAATATAGCCGCCTTCAACTCTATATGTTCTTGCGTCAATTTGTTCAACTTGAATGCTTGTTTTGTCTTTAACATCAAAGTCAAAAAGTTCAATTTCAATTGGTTCTGGTTTTGGAATGTCTTTAAGCATATCCCAAATTTGTTTTTTAAGTTCTTCCAAATTTTTGTGTGTGAAAGATGAAATTGGCAAGGTTTTAACACCAAGCGCTTTTTCAAACTTTTGTTGTCTTTCTTTAAGTTCTTCTTCTGTAAGCAAATCAATTTTTGAAAGCACAACAATTTGTTTTAAGTGTGAAAGTTTTTCTGAATACTTTTTAAGTTCTTGGTTAATCACTTTATAGTCTTCAATTGCATTTCTGCCTTCGCTTTCAGAAATGTCAACAACATGCACAAGCATGCGCACTCTTTCAATGTGTTTTAAAAAGTAATGGCCAAGCCCAAGCCCTTCGCTTGCGCCTTCAATAAGCCCTGGAATGTCTGCCATAACAAAATTATTTTCATAATAGTTAACAACACCAAGGTTTGGGAAAATTGTTGTGAATTGATAGTTTGCAATTTTTGGTTTTGCGTTTGTGACAACAGATAAAAGTGTGCTTTTTCCAACGTTTGGATATCCAATTACACCAACATCGGCAATTGTTTTAAGTTCCAAAATAATGTCTTTTGGGTTTGTGATTTCCCCAGTGTGTGCAAATTTTGGGCTTTGACGCACGCTGCTTGCAAAGTGTGTGTTTCCTCTTCCGCCATCGCCACCTTTCAAAGCCATCCAAGTTTGTCCGTCTGTCACAAGGTCGGCAACAACTTTGTTTGTTGCTGCGTCAATAACCACTGTTCCAACAGGAACCTCAATTGTTAAACTTTTTCCGCTTAAGCCTGTCTTTTTTTCTTTTCTGCCTGGCATTCCATTTTCAGCAAAAAACTTTTTCTTAAACTGAAAATATTGCAAAGTGGTTAAGCCGCTGTTTGCTTTTAAAATAATGTCGCCACCTCTTCCGCCATCGCCACCATCTGGCCCACCATTTTGTGTGTTTTTATCACGCAAAAAAGATGCAATGCCGTTTCCACCATTACCTGATTTTATTGTAATTTTAACTCTGTCTAAATACATATTATCCTCTATTTCTATTATATCTTAATTTTGTTATTTTTTATTAATTTTCTTGTGTTTCCAAATATTTTTTTTGAAAACTTAAAAATTCTTCTTCCCAATCAGACTTTCCTCTTGCTTTTGACTTGTATCTGCCATAAAGCACAAGTTGATAATGCAATTTTGCCCAGTCTTCTTGTTTGAAAAGTTTCATTAAATCTTTTTCCACTTCCCAAACTGTTTTGCCATTTGAAAGCCCAAAACGTTTTGCCATTCTAAAAACATGAGTGTCAACTGCAATGGCCGGTTTTTTAAAAGCAACAGATAAAACAACATTTGCTGTTTTTCTGCCAACGCCACGCAAACTTGTTAAGTCTTGCAAATTGTCTGGCACTTGGCCATTAAATTTGGTTGTGATGTCTTTGCTTGCTTCAATTATTGATTTTGCCTTTTGGGTGTAAAATCCACAGGAATATATAATTTTTTCAACATCTTCTTGTTTTGCATTTGCCAAAGCTCTTGGATTTGGATATTTTTCAAATAAAACTGGCGTCACTTCATTAACACGCTTATCTGTGCATTGCGCCGACAACACCACTGCCACAAGAAGTTGAAAGTTTGAATTGAAATTAAGCTCACATTTTGGGTCTGGGTAAAGTGTGTCCAAATATGCTTTAACAATTTCTGCTTTTTTTTGTTTTGTAATTTTCATAGCACAATAATAACAAATTAAACAAAAAAGCACAACAACATTTGCGTTCAAAAAACTCTCACAAAAAACAAAAGCCAAAAATTTGGCTTTTGTTTACTTAAAAATTAATTTTTTTAAACTTCCCAGTTAAAAGCTGTGTCAATTTTAGATGCTTTAATTTGTTTGCCTTTTGATGTTCTGTTGTCAAAACTGATTGAACGAGCGCTAACAAAGAAAAGTTTTTCGCCTTTTGCTAAAACAACAGTTGAAGACACTTCGTCATACTTCGCATAAACCAATTTTTTGGCTTTGTCTGTGAAGAAGAAGGAATTTTGCCCTTTTCTGTATCTTGCCATTGTTGTAAGCTCGCCAATTGGCAATTTTTTGGCATAGCCATTTTCACTAATTAATGTAATTGAGCCTTTAACATTTGAAAGTGAGGCTGTTAAAACAAAATCTTTTTCTTCAAGTTTCATTCCCATAACACCTGCTGCCCCGCGTGAAAGAAGTGGAATTTCTTGCTTGCTGAAGTTAAGTGCATTGCCGTTTTGGCTAACCATAACAACTGTTGGAGCGTCTGTGTCAAGTTGAACGTTGATAAGTTCGTCGCCTTCTTTTAATTTAATGATTGAATAATAATTTTTTGAAATTAAAACTTCTTCAAAAGCCATTTGCTTTGTGAAACCTTGCTTTGTAAACACAAAGAGTTTATTTTTAAGGTTTTCCTCATTATTTTCGCAAATTGCAACCACAAATTCATCAATGGCTGCGTTTTTAACAAAATCTGCAAGGGTTGTTCCCTTATCACGCCATTTTGCTTCTGGAATTTCGCCAGCATTAATCTTTATGCAATTTCCTTGGTTTGTGAAAAGCAAAAGATTTTGGTTTGACATTGTTTTAAACAAAGTTGTGTGAACGTCAGTAAGTTGTGATGATTTTGCAATTTCTTTTTGTGAAAGAGCATAGTTTTTAATTGGAATTTGTTTAAGCGTTTTGCCTGCTGTCACGCCAATGACAACTTCTTTTGCAAATGCTTCTTCTTCATAGTCTTCGCTCATTTCTGTTGCTTCTTTAACATCTTGCACGTAAATTATTTTGCTTTTTCTTTCAGAACCAAATTGTTTTTTAACTTCCAAAAGTTCACTTTTAACAAGATTGTATTGTTTACGTTTTGAAGCCAAAATTTCCTCAAATTTCTTAATTTTTTCTTTAAGTTCTTTCAATTCTGCTTCAAGTTTAACAATTTCCAAGTTAACAAGCCTTGCAAGCCTCATATCCAAAATTGCTTGTGTTTGTTTGTCGCTTAAATTAAATTTCTTTGAAAGTGCTTCTTTTGCGTCTGCAACATTTTGGCTGCGTTTAATAATTTTTATCACTTCATCAATGTTTGCAATTGCAACCAAAAGCCCCTCAACAATGTGCGCACGGTCCTTTGCAATGTTTAAATCAAACTCTGTTCTGTTATAAATCACGCCTCTGCGATATTCAACATAATAACTGATAATTTCCAAAAGCCCAAGTTGTTTTGGCCTGCCACCTGCAATTGCAACCATGTTGATGCCAAATGTCACTTGTGCTTGTGTTGATTTATATAAATATTCCAAAATTGCGTGTGCATTTGCGTCTTTTTTAAGTTTGATAACTGCTCTTAACCCATTGCGGTCTGATTCATCACGAATTTCTCCAATGGATGAAAGTTTGTCTTTTTGTTCGCCTTTAAGGTCTGCAATTTTTTTAAGCAAACTTGCCTTATTAACTTGGTAAGGAAGTTCTGTGATAACAATTTGTTTTTTGTCGCCATCGTTTTCAATTTGCGCTTTTGCACGCAAAACAATTTTGCCTTTACCAGTTTCATACGCTTGCTTAAGTTCGTCACTTGCAATAATAAGCCCGCCTGTTGGAAAATCTGGCGCTGGAATAATTTTCATCATTTCATCAAGTGTGATGCTATTGTTTTCAATATATGCCACTGTTCCATCAATCACTTCTGAAAGTGAGTGTGGCGGAATGTTTGTTGCAACACCAACTGCAATGCCCGCCGCCCCATTAACAAGTAAGTTTGGAAACCCACCTGGCAACATGTCTGGCTCTTTTAATGTGTCGTCAAAGTTTAAACTCCATTTAACAGTGTTTTTCTCAAGGTCTTTCAAAAGTTCCATTGCAAGTGGAGTTAACTTGGCTTCTGTATATCTCATTGCCGCTGCGCTGTCACCATCAATCGAGCCAAAGTTTCCGTGTCCTTTAACAAGTGGCTCTCTTAATGAAAAGTCTTGGCTCATTCTCACCATTGCATCATAAACTGAGGAATCGCCATGTGGGTGATATTTCCCCATGCAATCCCCAACAATTCTTGCACTTTTTCTGTATGGTTTGTCTGGTTCAAGCCCAAGTTCAAGCATGGAATATAAAATTCTTCTTTGAACAGGCTTTAAGCCGTCTTCAACTCTTGGCAACGCTCTGTCAAGCACAACGTGTTCTGTGTATGGAATCATGCTTGAGTGAAGCACTTCGTCAATGGACTTAAACAAAATGCTTGGAGTTTTGCCTCCATTACCATTCAAGTTATTTTCCATTGTGTTCTTTTCTTTTTTCATATCTTGCCTTTTTTTTGCTGGTTTGATTTGATTTTGTTCTTCCTGATTTTCTTCTTCAAATTCTTTTTCAACATTTTGTTTTTTGGAAGAAGTTTTTGCGCTTTCTTTCTTTTCTTGTTTTTCTTCTTCAAAAGTTTGCTTTAAGTCAAACAAATTAACTTGTCCATCCAAAACAATTTCTTTTTCGTCTTTTTCTTGTTTCTCTTCTTGTTGTTTTAGGTTGATTAAAAGTTCTTCATAACCCATTTGTCCAATCAAAACTTCATTTTCGTTGTTTTGGTCTTGGTTTTGCAAATTGTCTTTTTCCTCGTCCATTACTTATCCTTTGAATTTTGTTTATCTATTTTTTAATTTTTTCAAACAAACTTTCTTCTTTGTTAAAGTTGGCGTGTTGTGCAATGTAGTTTTTTCTCTCTTCAATGTTATCACCCATCAAAACTGTGATGATTCTGTCTGCTTCGGTTGCATCTTCAATGCCAACTTGAATTAATGTTCTTGTTTCTGGGTTCATTGTTGTTTCCCAAAGTTGTTCTGGGTTCATTTCTCCCAAACCTTTATATCTTTGAATTTGATACCCTCTGCCCACTTCTTCAATTGTTTTTTCCAAGTCTTTTTCATCGTAAACATATTTTTCCGTTTTGTTGTTATACACTTTGTAAAGTGGAGAAAGCCCAATGTAAAGATGGCCATTTGTGACAAGTTCTTTCATATAACGGAAAAAGAATGTCACCAAAATTGCCCTAATGTGAGCGCCGTCTTGGTCGGCATCTGATAAAATTATCACTTTGTGATATCTTAAATCGTCCAAATTAAAATCTTCGCCAATTCCTGTTTCAAGCGCACTGATGATTGTTCTAATTTCGTCGTTTGCAAGCACTTGGTCAATTCTTTTCTTTTCTGCGTTAAGTGGTTTTCCTTTAAGTGGCAAGATGGCTTGAATTGTTCTGTCACGCCCCATTTTTGCACTGCCACCCGCACTGTCCCCCTCAACAATGAAAAGTTCGCTTTTTTCTTTGTTTCTTGATGTGCTTGCTGCAAGTTTGCCCACAAGGTTGTAATTATCAATTGAGTTTTTTGCTCTGGCAAGTTCTTTTGCTTTTTTTGACGCCAAGCGCACACGTGCTGCTTTTTTTGCTTTGTTTAAAATTTCTTCAAAAGTTTTTGTGTATTCTGCTTGTTTGAAAAGAGCAGCAAATTCTTTTGCCAAAATGTTTTCAACTTCAGTTTTTGCTTCTGGGTTGCCAAGTTTTGTTTTGGTTTGACCTTCAAATTGCACATTTGTCATTTTAATTGCAAAAACAGCGGTTAAACCTTCGCGGAAGTCTTCCCCCATAAAGTTTGGGTCTTTGTCTTTTAAAACACCAGTTGCTCTTGCATAGTCGTTTAAGCATTTTGTAAGTGCTGTTTTAAGCCCAGTTTCATGAGTTCCGCCTTCACTGGTTGGAATGTTGTTAACAAATGAAAAAATGTTTTCAGTGTATGCGTCTGTATGTTGAATTGCAAGTTCAAGTTTTAAAACATTGGACTCACCAGTGATGTAAATTGGTTTTTTGAAAAGTGTGTTTTTGCCTTCATTTATGTAAAGAATAAAGTCACTTAAGCCACCTTCATAGCAAAATAAATCTTGCTTTTTAATGCGTTTGTCGTTAAATTCAATCACAATGCCTTTGTTTAAAAATGCAAGTTCTTTTAAGCGTTTTGAAATAATTTCATAATTAAAAGTTAAATCTTTAAAAATTCTTGCGTCTGGCAAAAATGAAACAACCGTTCCTGTGCGTGATGTTGTGCCGACTTCTTTAAGTGGAGAAAGTGCAACACCGCTTTTAACTTTGCCGCTTTTGTCTGCAATGGAAGCAAAAGACATGGAATAAATTTTTTTATCTCTATGCACGTTGACATTAAGCCATTCGCTAAGTGCGTTTGTCACAGAAGCACCCACGCCATGAAGACCACCAGAAAAACCATAGTTTGAATTGCCAAACTTGCCGCCTGCGTGCAATTTTGTAAACACAACTTCAACACCACTTTTTTTAAGTGTTGGATGAATGTCAACAGGAATGCCACGGCCATTGTCGTCCACTGTCACGCTTCCGTCTGTGTTAATTGTCACACTAATTTTGTTTCCATAACCATTTGAAAGCTCGTCAATTGAGTTGTCCACAATTTCCCAAAGCAAGTGGTGTAATCCTTTTAAACCAGTTGTTCCAATATACATTCCGGGGCGCATTCTAACTGCGTCAAGCCCTTCAAGAACAACAATATCTTTACTGTCATAATTTGTTTGTGCCACAATAAAACTCCATTAAAATCAATATTTCCAAAAAAAAGTATAGCACACAAAACAACAAATTTCAATTAAATATCTATTGGGGCGTGCATTTTTTTCTTAAAACAAAAAACAACCCGCTTGGGTTGCTTGTGTTTCTATAATTTAACCTTTAAGAGCAAAAACTGCTTTTTTGCGGTCTTTTGCTTTGAAAACAAAACTTCCGCTAACCAAAATATCTGCACCATGTGAAGCAAGTTTTTTTGCGTTATCGCCATTCACTCCACCGTCAACACTAATTAAAATTTTCTTGTTGTAAAGTTTAATTAAATGTTTTGTTTTTTCAATTTTTTCATAAGTGCTTTCAATAAACACTTGTCCGCCATAACCAATTTCCACACTCATAATTAAAATTAAGTCAATATAGTTTAAAACATCTTCAAGTGCTTCAGCCTGCGTTTGTGGTTTTAAACTCACACCTGCTTTGGCGCCATTTTCCCTAATTAATTTTAAAATGTTAATCAAATTTTGTTTGTTTTCAAGTGCTTCAAAATGCACTGTTAACATTTTTGGCTTTAAAGACAAAAATTTTTTAACATATTCTTCATCAATTTCACTCATTAAATGTATGTCAAGCCCAAGAAGTGCTTTTTGGGCATATTCCTTAAGCAAATCAAATTCAAGCAAATTGCGGTTCACAAATTTGCCGTCCATAACATCGCAGTGAATAAAATCGGCAACTTGGAAAAGTTCTTTGTCGTAATTTAAAAAGTCTTGCAAACTTTTTAATGGCTCGGTTGAAACAGAAACAAAACACTTCTTATTTTTTTGCATAGGTTTGCTCCTTTTTCAAAATTTCATACACAGTTTTATATCTTTCATATCTATCTGCATCCAAATTGCCTTGTTTGACACTCAATTTAACAAAACATTCTTTTTCTGGCTCGTTAATGTGTGTGCAAGATGTATATTTGCATTTTTCGTGAAGTGGCAAAAAGTCTGGGTAATAATATCTTAATTTGTGATACTCAATTGGCAAAAACCTCTCATCAAGGCGTGAAAAGCCCGGAGTATCTGCCAAAAATGTGTTTTCTTCCAAACAATAAAGTTCTGTGTGGCGTGTTGTATTTTTTCCCCTTGCAACTTTTTTTGACAATTCCCCAATTTCAACATTGGAGTTTTGGTAAATTTCACTTAATAAATGTGATTTTCCAACCGCACTTTGCCCAGTGAGCGCAGAAATGTGCCCAGACAAAATGTGTTTAAGTTCCTCAAGGTTTTTCTTTTCTTTTGCACTAACAAAAACAATTTTGCAAACATTGGAATACACACTTTTAACATAATTTAAAAATTCTTCATCTGCAATGTCAATTTTGTTAACACAAAGAATTGGGTTAATGTCATAAGCAAAGCAAAACAAAATTAATTTGTCAACAACGTTAAAATCTGGTTTTGGAATTGGTGCAACTGTGATGATGAGTTGTGAAAGGTTTGCAGTTGTTGGGCGCACAAGCAAGTTTTTTCTTGGCAAAAGTTTGTCAATTGTTTTTGTGGTTAAATTCACAATTACATTATCCCCAACAAAAATGCCGTCTTTTTTCAAATTTCCGCGTGGAGATAAAACATAACTTTCGTTATGAATTTTAACAACAAAACTATCGGCAATTTTCTTAATTACAATTCCTTCCATAGTCTCCTAATTTAAAATTGTTCCAATTTCAATTTTTCTTCCGTTCAAAAAGTCTTTTGCGCTTAGTTTTTTAGATGAAGGTGCGCTTAATTCTTCAATTTTAACCAAGTTTTCTTGGCAAGCAATCACAAGGCCTTCTTTTATTGATGCACTTACAACTTCGCCCGCTTTATAGTTATGACTTTGTTCAATCACACTTGCTTTAAAAACTTTGTGTTCTTCGCCATTGTAAACAAATTTTGCAACTGGATTTGGGTTGAAAGCCCTAACAAAATTAACAACAGCTTTTGCGCTTGTGTTAAAGTTTATAAACGCATTTTCTTTTTTAAGCATGCGTGTAAAGGTTGCTTCTTCATGGTTTTGTGGCGTGTAAACAGCAGTGCCATTTTCAATTTGAACAAGTGCTTCTTCAAGTGCTTTTGCACCTAAATGAGCAATTTTGTCCATAAGTGTTTCTGCGTTATCTTCTGGCAAAATGTCAATTTCTTTTTTTAAAATCATGTCGCCGTCGTCAATTCCTACAAAAGTTTTCATAATTGTCACGCCTGTTTTTTCTTCGCCATTAAGAAGTGCGTATTGCACAGGGGCTGCCCCTCTGTATTTTGGCAAAAGTGAGCCATGAACATTAATTACACCCAAAGGAGCAATGTCCAAAATTTCTTGGCTTAAAATTTGCCCAAAAGCAGCCGTGACAAAAATGTCGGCATTAAGTGCTTTTAAGTCTTCCACACCTTCAAGCCTAACTTTATTATATTGCAAAACTTTAATGCCTTTTTCCAAAGCAAAAACTTTTGTTGGCGGAGGTGTGAGTTTGTTTCCTCTGCCTTGAGGCTTGTCAACGGCGCAAACAACAGCCACAATTTCGTGGTTTAAAGTGTGTAAATGTTGCAAAACTGTTAAAGCAAATTCTGGTGTTCCAAAAAAGGCTATTTTCATTCTTTTTCTTCCTCAATCATAATATCTGTGAAAAGCACACCATTTGTGTGGTCAATTTCGTGGCAGAAAACCACAGCAAGTTCTTTAACCGCTGTAATTGTATATGGGTTGCCATATCTGTCTTGCGCTTCAACTGTCACTTTGCTTGGGCGTTTAACTTTGCCTCTAATTCCCTTAATGCTCAAACAGCCTTCTGGTCCAATTTGCTCGCCTTCATAGTGTGTTATAACTGCATTAACAAGTTCCAAATGAAGATCGTTAATGTCAACAACAATAACTTTTTTCAAAACTCCAACTTGAACAGCTGCAAGCCCAACTCCGTCATTTTCATACATTGTGTCCCACATATCATCAAGCAAAATCCATAAATTTTCATCAAAATTTTTAACTTCTTTTGATGTTTTTCTTAAAATTGTTTCTCCTTCTGGGTTTGAAACTTGAACGACATTTCTAAGTGCCATAATTTCTCCTTAAATAAATAATAATTAGTAATTTAATATTACCACAAAATTTAACCATTTAGCCAATTTAATTTTGCTTTTTTTTTCAAAACACAAGCAAAAAACCTGTTTTGCAAGGCAAAATGCAATAAAATGATGTTTATGACAAACTTTGTGGGTTAACTTCAACAAAAACACTCACTTTTCCATTTTTGTGTTTATTAACAATTTCGTAAAGTTTTTGTGTGATTTCATCTTCTTTTACTGTTTCAAAACGCATTAAAATTTGATATCTAAATTTTTTTTGCATTCTGGAAATTGGTGACTTCATTGCATCAAGATAATAAAAACTTTGTTTGTTTTCTTGTTTTAAGTTTAACACATCGGTGTAAACATTTTTCAAACTTTCTTTCACAATTTCGTCTTGTTCGCCAGAAAAAAGCACGCGAATGATGATTGAAAATGGCGGAAAGTGTGTCACTTGTCTTAAATTAATTTCTTTTTTGAAAAAGCCTTCAAAATCATAGTTGCTTGCAAAGCGGTAAACATAATGTTTTGGCGCATAGGTTTGCAAAATTGCCTTACCTTCGCTTTCTTCCCTTCCTGCTCTTCCACTCATTTGAGTGATAAGCGCAAATGTTTTTTCCGCCGCCTTATAATCTGAATGATACAAACTTTGGTCTGCATCCACAATGCCCACAAAAGTGACATCTTTAAAGTCGTGCCCTTTGGCAATCATTTGTGTTCCCACCAAAAATGCAGGGTGTGTTTGCCCAAATTCACTTAAAATTTTTTGGTGAGCGTTTTTTGTGCCTGTGGTGTCATTGTCCATTCGCAAAATTTTAACATCTGGAAAAAGTTTTTTAAGCTCGTCCACCACTTTTTGCGTGCCAATTGCCCCTTGTTTAATTGAAGTGCTGTGACACTCTGGACAAGCGGTTAACGCTTTGAATTTTTTGTTGCAGTAATGACATTTAAGCCTGTTTTCATCTTTGTGATACACAAGCGACACATCACAATCTGTGCATTTTGCAACATAACCACATTCACGGCACATCATAAACGATGTGAAACCACGTCTGTTTAAAAACAACATTGCTTGTTTTTCTTCGTTCACAACTTTTTTAAGTTCTTCAATTAAATATGAAGAAAAAATTCCGCTATTGCCAAACTTTAACTGGCTTAACATATCCACAACTTGAATTTTTGGCATTGGACGTTTATTTGCCCTTGTTGGCAAACTTAAAAGTGTGAATTCCCCAGCTGTTGTTTTGTAATATGTTTCCACACTTGGTGTTGCACTTCCAAGCACAAGTGGGCATTTGTTAAATTGTGTTCTAAATTGTGCAATTGTGTGTGTGAAAAACCTTGGGTTGCTTTCGCTGAAATAACTGCCATCATGTTCTTCGTCAATAATCACAATGCCCAAATTATTAATTGGCGCAAAAATTGCACTTCTTGCTCCAACAACAACACTTGCTTGTCCCAAGGAAATTCTGCGCCATTCGTCAAAGCGTTCACCTTGTGATAAGCCGCTGTGCAAAATGGCAACATCATCACCAAATCGGCTTTTTAAGGACGCCAAAACTTGTGGTGTGAGTGAAATTTCAGGCACAAGCATAATTGCTGTTTTGCCTTGTTTTAATGCGCTTGAAATTGCGCCCATATAAACTTCTGTTTTTCCGCTTCCCGTCACACCATGAAGCACATAGGTTTTGTTTTCAAATTTGCAAATTTCCTCAATTGCTCGCTCTTGTTCTTTGTTCCAAACAATGTTTTTTTGCTGTTTTTCCACAACAAATGGAGTGCGCAAAATTTCTTCTTGCTTAAACAAAAGCACATTGTCTTCAAAAAGTTTATTAACACTTTGCAAAGAAAATTGTTTTGAAAGCTCGGTTTTATTGGCAACATTGTTTTCTTTAAAAAATGCAATTATTCCAAACAAGTTTTTTGCGTTTTTTCTAAGTGTTTGTGTGTATTCTTCCAAATTAATTTCAGGGTTTAAACTCACAAGTGTTTGCACCAAAGGTTTAACACGTCCATCACGCAATTCACTTGGCAAAAATAACCTTAAAACATCAATATATTTCAAGTTGTATTTTTGTTTCATAAAGTGCATAAGCAAAATCAGTTCTTCGCTTATTAATGCCCTGTCGTCAACTGGGCAAATCACTTTTTTAATTTTATCTTTTTCAAGTGTTGAGGTTTGTTTTAAATTAATGATATAGCCTTCAATTTGTCTGTTTCCAAAAGGCACCAAAACCCTTGTTCCAACAGGCAAAGCAGTTTCTAATTCATAATCAAAAATTTTGTCAACATTTGACGACTGCACATCAACAATAACTTCTGCAAACATATTTCTCCTTAAAATAAAAAAACCTCAATCTTTGAGGTTATTTTAACATAATTTAAAGTTAAAAACAAAAGTATTAAATTTATTTTTCAACTTTGTCAGAAGCAACAACTTTGCCTTCATAAATTTCTTTTGCTGCCCAACTAATAGATTTAACATCGCTTTTTTCCAAAGCGGCTGGTATGCGTTTTTCAAGTTCTTTTGCACGTTTACTCATCACGCTTACCAATTTGTATTTGTTTCCATCAACTTTTGCCGCCATGTCGTCGATTGGTGGATATATCATCATAACAATCACCTCAAAATATATAATTTCATGCTATTATATCACACAAAGCAAGATTTGTGAAGAAGTTTTTGCAGTTTTAATAAAAAATTACACAAAACTTTTTTTAAAACAAATTAACGCGTTTTTCATAAATTTTAAGAAGTAAATTAAAGTTTTCATCCTGCCTTTTTGCGCCATAGATGTTAATTTGCCTTGGGCTTAAGTCAATTAATTTACAAACCAAATCTTCGTTGTCTTCATCTGTGGCAACAACCTTACTTCTGCTGTCCAAAAGTTTGTATTTATCCCCTTCAAAATACACATTAATTGTGTCGTGAGAAATTTCAAGATTATCCACCAAAAATTTCAAAAGATCAATAAAATTTTCGTTATTAACCAAAAATAAACCATTTTCGTTTGCAATGTTAATAAGTTCGATCCATTTTTCACGCAGATTTTTAAGTTTAAAGTAATAAAACGCTTCCAAATTAATGTTGCCTTCAAGTTCCAAGTTTTTGGAAATTATAAAGGAATCGGTTTCTTTGTCAAAATTTAAAAGTGCTTTTTTAAGTGCTTTAAAATAAATGCCCTCTTTAATTGGCAAGGCCAAAAATTTGTTTAAGTAATCTGCTTTAAAGTGCGTGCAAATGGCCTCAATAATTGCGTTTTGGGCAAAAATTTTAAGCCTTGCTTTGTCGTAATCTTCACATGCCAACAAAATGCTAATAAAATCGCTTTTTTCGTGTTTTGTAATCACTGCGCCAAAAGCCGAGCCCTCTTTTTTTAAACATGAGTAAATGTAATCTGCTGGGGAAGAAAATTCCTGCCTTAATTCAATACTTAATTCCCACATAAAATCTCCTTGCATTCTATTGTATGCAAACAAATTCCTGCTATACTTAAAACAATTAGTTAAACAAAATGTTTTGTTTTGCTCCAGAAAAATGCAAAGAGTGTAAATTATTTGACAAATTTTTCACATAATGATAAAAATAAGCAAGAGGATTTATGAAAAACAAATTTTTATTTATTGCAACATTATTAATGCTTGTTTTATTTGCGCCAATTCTTGCTTCTTGCAATGAAATTCAAGTTGAAGTGCAAATAAATGTTTTGTCATCCAGCATTAAAGACGGCTCTGTTTCAGGAGACGGAATTTATATGTCTGGCGAAAGAATAACAATAACCGCAACACCAGAAAATGGCAAAGAATTTGTTGCTTGGATTAAAAATAATGAACTTGTTTCTCAAGATGCTGAATATACTTTCACACTTACAAAAAACAGTGGCGGCACTTATGTTGCAATTTTCACATCGAATAATCCAACTTACTATCAAATTAGCAATTTAACCATGACAGCGCGCCACAAGCTTGATGAAAGCAAATTTGACACTTTTGAATTAACATTAAACTCAATTGAATTAATTTTAAACCCAGTTAACACTAACATTAACCACACAATTTATGAAAACAAAGAAATGGCTTTTGAAGTGACAAGTCAAGGCCAATCAACCGAAACTTTGGATGCAAATTCACTTTTCTTTTTAAGAAAAATTTCCACATATTCAATTAAAGCAAACATTAAATACAATTTAAACCAAAGCGGTGTAAATTTAACAAGAACACAAACTGTGATTTTAACAAGTTTAACACCAGAATTAGATGAAAACGAAATTTCATTTCTTCCACTTGAATTAACTTTTGACAACACAACAATTATTGTCAGCGTTAATTTAAACCTATACCCTGCACTTCCACAGCCAAAACCAGAAAAATAATGTTAGTTTTGAAAAAATAGGAATGCACAAAAATTTAATAAAATATGCAAAAAAAACTCTTTAACCAAAAAGAGTTTTTTTTCAAATTAAATTTTCCTGTTTCCATTTTTTAAGTTTTTACTTTATCTTTATTCAATTTAATGTATATTTATACATTATGTTTTTTTGCAAAATATAAATAAAATAATTAATTAATGCATACATTAAAACTATGAAAACAATTATATTAACAGGGGGTGGAACTGCTGGACACGTTGTGCCAAACATTGCACTTTTGCCCGAACTTGAAAAGAAATTTGACAAAATTATGTATATTGGCACAAATGGAATTGAAAAAACAATTGCGCAAAGTAAGGGCTTGCCTTTTTATGAAATTACTGCAAGCAAGCTTGTGAGAAAAAACATTTTTAAAAACTTCACGCTTCCAATCAACTTTATTAAATCTGTTAACAAAAGCAAAAAATTGCTTAAAGAAATTAAACCCGACATTGTGTTTTCCAAAGGGGGTTTTGTGGCTTTGCCTGTTGTGATTGCTGCAAAAAAATTAAACATTCCTGTTATTTCACACGAAAGTGATTTGTCTTTTGGGCTTGCAAACAAAATCATTTTAAAATATGCAGATAAAGTTGTGACAAGTTTTGAAAAAACTGCTTTAAAAAACAAAAAATGTGTTTATCTTGGCAGCCCAATAAGACAAGAAATTTTTAATGGCAGTCAAGCAAAGGCTCTTAAAGAAACTGAGTTTATCAAAAACAAAAAAACAGTTATGTTTTTTGGTGGAAGTTTGGGCGCAAAAGCAATTAATAACATTGTTTTTAAGTGCTTGCCGCAACTTGTTAAAACTTACAATGTCATTCACATAACTGGCAAAGGCAACAAAATTAATTTTAAACACAAAAACTACTATCAAACTGAATATACAGACAAAATTGAAAATTTTTTTGCCCTTGCAGACATTGTTGTTTGCAGAGGCGGAGCAAACAGTTTGTTTGAACTTCTTGCCATAAACAAACCCATGATTATAATCCCACTTTCATTAAAAGCCTCGCGCGGTGACCAAATTGAAAATGCAAAATATTTCAAGGAAAAAGGCTGGGCAAAAGTTATTATGGGGGAAAATTTAACTCCAAGCGCTTTACTTTCAACTCTTGACAAAACTGATGTGAAAGTTTTGCAAACAAATATGCAAAACTCAAGTTTAAAAAACTCTAATAGCGAAATTGTTAAACTTTTGGAAGAAACTCTTAAACAAAACACTTCAAAACCAAAAAATAAGTTTTGTAAAAGAAAAGCGAAGTAAATTAAAACCTAATAGCCAAATAAAAAACACTTTGAAAAAAGTGTTTTTTTAATTTATTAAAATTGCAACTGCAACTGTGACAGTTTTTGAATGGGAAATTGAAATTTCAAGTTTTTTGTTTTTAAATTCTTCCCTTTCACCCACGTATTTAACTTGTGGTTTTCCACTTGGCAAGTGAAACACTTCAATGTCTAAAAAACCCACTTTTTCTGGCTGTCCAAGTGCTTTTTTAACAGCTTCTTTCACACAAAAAATGCCTGCAAAGCGTTCTGTGGGGTTTGTGAATTGCTTCACATATTCTTGCTCGTTTTCAAGCAAAACCTTGTTCCAAAAAGCAAGAGTTTGAAGTTGTTTTTCAATTCTTTCATTTTCTAAAATGTCAATTCCAATCATCGTCATCTCCTTTAAAAATTTTTGAAACAGCGGAGGAAATTTCTGAATAATCAAACCCTTTTGAAAGCAAATATCTATACAACTTTTGTTTTGCTTCTTGGCTTTTTTCTTTGTTTTTCATAAACTTGAAAGCAAGTTTACAGGCTTCATCTTCTTGTTGCAAGCCTTCAAGTGCTTTTTCAATGTTTTCAGCACTCACGCCTTTTTGAAAAAGTTTTTGCTTAATAACAAGTTTGCCATTTGTTTTTTTTGCGCTTTCCACAAAGTTAATTGCAAATTGCAAGTCGTTAATATAGCCATAACCTTCAAGTTTATCCGCAACATAGGCTTGCACTTCTTTATTAAATCCTTTTTTTGCCAAAGACTCCATTAATTGTTTTTTTGTTTTAACGCTTTTTGAAATTAAATTTGTGCCAGCTGTTAAAGCAAAAAATTTGTCGCTTTCAAACTTCATTTCTTCAAGTTGTTGGTTGCCCACCTCAACGCCTTCACGCAAAGCATTTTTGTAAATTGTTTCCAAACTTAAGTCGCAAACATATTCATCGTTTAAAAAAAGTTTGTATTTTTCACTTTTTCCAACTTGTTTTAATTCTGTTATAATTCTCATTGCAAAACTCCTGAAGTGGCTTTGGAATATGCCCTAACAAGCCCGCCACTGCCAAGTTTAACGCCACCAAAATATCTAACCACAATCACTGCAACATCGCAAAGCTTTTTCTTTTCAATCACGCTTAAAATGGGCTTTCCTGCTGTTCCCGCTGGCTCGCCATCATCCTTAAACTGAACAACTTCAACGCCATTTTCTTTTAAGGCATACGCCCAGCAAATGTGTGTTGCTTTTTTGTGCTGTGCTTGAATTTGAAAAAGCATTTCTTCAAATTGTTTCACAGAAGAAATGTTTTCGCTATAAGCAATAAACCTAGACTTTTTTTCAATTAATACAAATTCTTTCATTATTATTTTACAATCACTTTAACAAAAGTTTTCTTGCCTTTTTGAAGCACAATGCCGCTTTCAGCATTTTCTTGCGTTAAAACAATGTCAAATTTTTCAACTTTTTCACCATTCAAACTAATTCCACCTTGCAAAATTAATGTTCTTGCTTCAGATTTTGATTTTGCAAGCCCAACTAAAGCACAAAGTGAAACAATATCAACTGGGAAAGCGTGTTTTTCAACAGCAACTTCTGGTGCAGATTCCAAATTTCCTTTGCTAAAGAGTGCAAGTGCTTTTTCTTGTGCTTCGCGCGCTTTTTCTTCACCATGAACAGCTTTTGTAATTTCAAAAGCAAAAATTCTCTTTGCGTTAATAATGTCACCTTTCATAATGAGTGCAATTTCTTCAAGTGGCAATTCTGTTGTGCTTTTCAAAAGTTTTTCAACGTCTTTGTCATCAATATTGTAGAAATATTGATAAAATTCAAAAGGTGAAGTTTTGTTTTCGTCCACCCAAATTGCGCCTTTTTCTGTTTTGCCCATTTTTGCGCCTATTGATGTTGTTAAAAGTGGAACAGTGAAAGCTTGAAAATCTTCTTGCGGTTTGCCTTCCATGAAGTTCAATTTTCTTCCAAGTTCTGCCCCAGCAAGCATGTTTGCCCATTGATCACTTCCGCCAACTTCCAAAGTGCAGCCATAAGTTCTGTTTAAGTAAACAAAATCATACGCTTGCATAAGCATATAGCCCATTTCAAAAAATGTGAGGCCACCTTCTTCCAAACGTTTTGCGTATGCGTCTGTTGCAAGCATTTTGTTCACATTAAAATGCACTCCAATGTCACGCATAAATGAAATGTATTCATAGCCCTTATACCAGTCTGCATTGTTAACAAAAATGTATGGGTTTTCTCCGTCATCTTTAAGAAATTTAGAAATAATTTTTTTAATTTTTTGCAAGTTGTTGTTAATAAAATCAGCGGTCACCATTGCACGCATTTCTTTTTTGCCTGTTGGGTCGCCAATCATTGCTGTTGCTCCGCCCACCAAAATAATAATTTTGTGCCCTGCCGCTTGTAGACGTTTTAACATAAACAACGGAAAGCAATGTCCAATGTGCAAGCTGTCTGCTGTTGGATCAATGCCAAAATATAATGTTGTTGGTTTTTCAGTTAAAAGTTTTTCAAGGTCTTTTTCCCCTGTTGATTGATAATAAAAACCCCTTTCCTTAATAAATTTAAAGCAGTCTTTTAAAAGTTGTGTTTTATTATCCATAATGTTCTCCTGTTATTAAT
>JBMNOM010000060.1:0-3516 GCA_050943075.1 Christensenellales bacterium
ATTAAAGATTTTATTTTAGCTGAACCAACAAACATAAAAAGTTCAAACAGGCTTGCACAATATATGGCAGAATATGCCAGAACTATTAGAGTGACTGTTCATGGAATACTAGTGGCAGGAAAAACCAAGCCAATGTATAATGAACTTTTTGCTCTATACTCAAAGCTTAAAGAAGAACTTTTACCAGAATTAGACATAGTTGCTTTTGCAGATATGTATGCCCAAACAATAGTATATGGTCTTTTCATTGCAAGATATAATGATAAGCACCTTAGCACATTTTCTCGTGGTGAAGCAATTTCAAATCTTTCAAATGAAAGCCATTTGCTTAAACAATTTTTTCAACATATTGCAAACTCAGGTACATTGCACCCAACTTTAAATGACACAATTGATAAGCTTTGTAAATTATTTTCAATTACAAACTTACCTGAACTTCTTGATAAAGATGAAAAGAGAGACACTATTGTTCATTTTTACGAAGATTTTTTAGGTTTTTATGATCCTGCACAACGCAAGTCATTTGGCGCTTACTATACACCAGTGGAAGTGGTTAGATATATGGTAGAAATGGTTGATGAAATACTTGAAAATGAGTTTTCAATCTCAGGCGGGCTTTCCAATAACAGCACTGTGAGCATTAAGGTTCAATCCGATCCTTACCAAGTAAGTAAAAAAGTTTGGAAAGATGAAAAAATAATATCTGTTCCCCAAGTTGCCATTCTTGATCCCGCTTGTGGCACTGGAACATTTGGGGCAGAAATTATAAAATATGTTAAAGAAAAATATTTTAGTGGAACAAATGAAGTATTTTACAAAAAATGGATACAAGATGAAAATAGTTTGCTTTCCCGCCTTATTGGATTTGAAATTATGATGACTAGCTATGTTGTTGCTCACCTTAAAATAAGAAGAACAATAACTGAAACGCTTGGAGCACAACCCGACAACAATTTGCCAACAAACATATTTTTAACAAACACACTTGCCGAGCCAAAATCAACCTTAGAAAAAAATGCACAAATGACTTTGTTTGATTTTTCTGGTGCTATAACTGAAGAAGCAGAGCAAGCAGATAAATGGAAGTCAAGGCGCCCAATAAAAGTTATTATAGGAAACCCCCCGTATCTTGCTGCCTCTACAAACCCGTATGATATTTCAGCATATAAATTTGAGACAGATGGAAAAACAAAATTAAAAGAGCGCAATCCAAAATGGTTAAATGACGATTATGTTAAGTTTATTAGATTTGCAGAACAGCATATTGAAAAAGATGGAAAAGGTGTTCTGGCTTATATTTCAAATAATGGATATTTAGATAACCCTACTTTTCGTGGAATGCGCGCAAGCCTTCTTCGCACTTTTGATAAAATTTATATAATAAACTTACATGGCAATTCAATAAAAAAGGAAACAACGCCGGATGGTGGAAAAGATGAAAATATTTTCGACATAAGAGTTGGTGTTGCAATTATTATTGGTGTTAAAACAAAGCAGAATAATAATGATTGGGCAAAAGTTTACTATTCAGATTTATATGGACTGCGTGAAAATAAACTTAAAAATTTAACTGAAGGGAACATTAGTTTTGCAGAGCTTGAAATAGATGATGAAACTGCTTTACTAACGCCGCAAAATAAGGATGAGGATTATGATAAAGGTATTTCACTTGTAGATTTGTTTAATAAATTTTCTGCAGGAGTTGTTACCGGAAGAGATAAGTTGACTCTGCAAAATAATAAAAATGATATAGAAAAAGTTTTGAGAGATTTTAAAACAAATACAACTTATGAGCTAAGAATAAAGTATAATTTAGGCAAAGATACAGACTGGACTATAGAAGGTGCAAGGAATGATATTGATATGCAAGATGGGAATATCACAAAAATAGCATATCGCCCATTTGATGATCGCTGGACCTATTATACAGGCAGGCCTAACGGAGTCTATTGTCGCCCTCGCGCTGAGGTGATGTCTAACTTTGTTGATGGCAATAACGTTGGTTTTATATTTGCACGTGGGGATACTACAAAGCAAGCATTTTCTATGATTTGCGTAACCGATAAAATTGTAGACGCTCACATTACGTCAGCACCAAGTATTGCTTCTGTGCTTCCACTTTATATTAATTCAGCTGGACTTATTAAAGAACAGACACCAAACTTCAACGTTGAATACCTTGACAAACTGACTCAAAATCTTAAAACAAAGCCAACACCTCAAGAAGTGTTTGATTATTGCTATGGAGCTTTATACGATCCTATTTATCGTGAAAAATATAACGAGTTTTTGAAACGAGATTATCCAAAAGTTCCAATCATTGAAGACGAAATAATGTTTACAAAATATAAAGGCGCAGGCGAAAGATTGCGTAAACTTCACCTTATGCAAACCGACACCAAACTGGAACTTGCTCTTGACGGCGAAAATCTTGCAATCGAATCAATTAAATATGTAGACGGTAAACTTTCAATAAATAAAACAACAAAAATAACAGGAATTCCTCAAAATGTATGGGATTATTATATTGGTGGATATAAAGTTATTGATAAGTGGTTCAAATCTCATAAAGGTGAAGAGCTTGGAATTGAAAAATTCACACATATTCAACGAGTTGTAGGCATTCTTGCTGAAACCATAAAAATACAAGATGAATTGAAAAAACAAAACCCAAACAATACTTAAAGATATTTCTCCAGAGTGTGAACATTACTTTATATGAATTAAGCCACTCAAAAAGTTAATTGAAAACAAAAATATTAGTGTGATTTTGTTGGAAAACCCACCTTTTGTAGATATTTTTTCTAATAAGGATGGTGGTGTAAAGTCTAAAAATATGTCCTCATCCTATGTGAAAAATCAAATGGTAGGAAGGGAAAGAACTGATATTGGAAATCAATTTATTTGGTCTGCCTTTAAATATTGTTTAAGAGATGATTATGATTTTGCTATTATATACAGCCCTATAAAATACTGGAAATCACAACATTTAATTGACAAGCGATTTATAGAAGGGTGCTTATGCAACAAGAAATATTTTAACGCAGGGGCTAGTGCTGTTACTTTAATTCTATGGCAAAATATAAACAAAGAAAATAAGTCTCTTCTGTTCCAAAGTGATAATGGCGATAGGGTTGTTCAAAAAGTTTACAAGCCAATATCATCGTTGCGAGTTGCAACTGATAATCAAGACCCTATGTGTTATGTTATGGCTAGAAATTTCAACTTTTCATCTCCAAGGCTTACTGCTAGAATAGTTAATGAGAAAGATAATAATGCAGGTTCCGCCTGTGATGAAACTAATATTTTCAAATTATTACCATTATTTTGCTTGGGAAGGAATAAATGGGCAGAGACTGGTGATTCTGGCAGAGACTATACAATAATTGACACATTTTACAAAACAGCAGATGGAGGTGATTCATACCTAAAAGATAATGAGTTTTTAAAAAGTACTTTTATTTTCTCACTATTAACCAACTGGAATCAATGTCTTTCAAAATATAATTTAAGAAA
>JBMNOM010000061.1:0-3400 GCA_050943075.1 Christensenellales bacterium
TGTTGTTAACGTGTGCAAAAGAAAACAACTTTCAAACATGCGTGCAAGCGGAAGTGACGAAGCATTAAGCCTTGATCCAATTAAAAAACTTTCACTTGAAGAATGTTTGGAAATTCTTGACGAAGACGAACTTTTGGAAGTGACACCACAAAATTTAAGATTAAGAAAAACAATTTTGGACCACACAATGCGCCAAAGAGAAGCGTTTAAAAGAAAACAATCTTAATTTTATTAAACCTTAAAAGCAAATAAAGAATAATGAAAAAGAAGAAGCATTTCGCTTCTTCTTTTTTTGTTTTAATTTAATTTAAAAATTTATTGCTTGGTCATGGTCAGATGAAAGTTTTTTCTTATTTTTATTTGTGTAGTAATTATTCTTACTTTGGTTGTATGTATGTTTTTTCTTGTTATCATAGTTTGTGTAATTGTTGTCAATATTGTCAGCTGTGTTTGTGTTGCCACTATTGTTCATTTTAACTTGCCAAGCGCTAATTTCTTCAAGAAGTTTTTTCCTTTCAGCAGGGAAGAACTCCTTATAGAAAGTGTCAAGGCGCATAACTTCATGAGAGTAGTTTAATCCAAGTGGGTTAAGCACTTTATTAATGTGTATATAACCGCTGAAGTCTTTCATATTTTCTGTTAAAATTGGCAAATTAACCATAACAGCTTCTGTCATAATTTTAAGGTCGGCATAATTTCTGTCGCCTGGGTTTTCTGCTTGTTTGAAAAGCAAAGTGGAATATATTTTGTTGTCGTATTTATTCAAAACTTCAACGCGTTTTGTTGCAAGTTGTTTCATGAGTGATAAAATTTTTAAACTATCAGCCTCACTGAAGTTAATGATTGTTATGTATTCCTTGATAAAGTTATTAAAGCGGTCAACCGCTTCTTGCTTTTTGCCTTTCAAATTTAAAAATTCGTTAAAAATTTGCGGCGTTATATAAAGCTTAACTTTTCCTTCTTTTGCAAGATTTAAAAGCAATATCAAAGTTTTATAACTTGCAATGCTGTTAATGTTTGTGCCTTTGTAAGCACCATAAAGGCGAAATAAAATGTTTGAATCTACAACAACTTTTTTCATATTTACTCCTCGTCTTCTTTTAAGTCTTGCGCATTAACTGTTTCAATGCCAAATTCTTTTGCAAATTTAATGGCATCGTCGTTAACTTTTTTAAAGTATTCTTGGAGCTGTTCATCCGTCATATTATTAAGTTTTTCATTTTCTTTCTGACGAATTTTTGTTGCCAGTTCAAGTAGTTCTTTTTCGGATAAATTGTCTAAATTTATTTCTTTCATCAGCCTACCTCTTTCTTCTTAATTTAAGTTTATAACATAACCCAATATATGTCAACATTAAAATGTCTTTTTGAAGTTTTTCTCACATTTTTTTTTGCGTTGTTTGATATCGTTGACAATTAATTTATACTTATATATAATTACTTTTGTTAATTAGGAGCAGCTATGAAAGAAGTTAGAACGCGTTTTGCACCAAGCCCAACAGGATATATGCACATTGGCAATTTAAGAACAGCATTATATGCTTTTTTGTTTGCAAGACACGAAAAAGGCAAATTCATTTTAAGAATTGAAGACACGGACCAAAAAAGGTTTGTGGAAGGCTCAACCGAGCTTATTTACACCACATTAAAACAAACAAATTTGCTTCATGATGAAGGCCCAGATGTTGGTGGAAACTTTGGCCCTTACGTTCAAAGTGAAAGAAAGCACATTTACAAACAATATGCAGAAAAACTTGTTGAAACTGGTCACGCATACTATTGTTTTTGTTCAAACAATAAAGATGAAGAAAACCAAACAGAACCAGAACAAACATTTGGCTACAACCGCCATTGCAGAAACTTGAAAAAAGAAGAAATTGCTGCAAACTTGCAAGCAGGAAAACCTTATGTTATCCGCCAAGCAATTCCACTTGAAGGCACAACAACTTTTCACGATGAAGTTTATGGTGACATAACAGTTGAAAACAATTCACTTGACGACCAAATTTTGTTAAAAGGCGATGAAATGCCAACATACAATTTTGCAAACGTTGTGGACGATCATTTAATGGATATTAGCCATGTTATCAGAGGAAAAGAATACATTTCTTCAACTCCAAAATATCAACTTTTATACAACGCATTTGGCTGGGAATCACCAAAAACTGTGCATTTGTCAACAATTATGGGGCAAAATCCAGATGGCACTGTTTCAAAACTCTCAAAACGACATGGTGCAGTTTCATTTGCTCAATTGTTGGAACAAGGTTATTTGAGCGAAGCAATCATTAACTACATTGCGCTTTTAGGCTGGAGCCCAAAACAAGAAAGAGAAGTTTTTTCACTTGAAGAACTTATTGAATTTTTTGACATCAGCGGCGTTGTTAAAACAAATGCAATTTTCAACTACCAAAAACTTGATTGGTTTAATGCAATTTACATTTCAAAAATGTCACATGATGAATTTTTAAGTTATGCAAAACCATACACAGAAGGTTTGCCACAATTCATTAAAGACAAATGGCTTTTTGCTTCAACACTTGCTCAAAGCAGAATAAGCAAGTTTTCCGACATTGTTAAATTGTTTGCATTTTTAACAGAATACACCGATTTTGACCTTGCCCTTTTTGAAAACAAAAAGAACAAACTTGAAAAAGCAGACAGTTTGGCAATTTTAAAAGATATGCCACCAATTTTAAATAATTTTGAAAGGTGGGAAGTGGATGAACTTAACGCAATTTTACAAGCCTATACAGATGAAAAACAAATTAAGATTGGCAGAACAATGTGGCCAGTGCGCATTGCAGTCACAGGACAAGTGATGACACCGGGCGGCGGGGCAGAAATGCTTTATCTTCTTGGCAAAGAAGAATCACTTAACAGAATTAACCATTGCATTGCAAGGCTTGAAAGAGAATTAAATTAAAAACAAAAAAACACTAATTTTTAGTTTAGTGTTTTTTAATTTACTTTCCATTTTATAATTATTCAAAAAACAGGCTGCTAGAATAGAATGAAAAATAACTGTTAATACAAATCATAGTTGCCGCAAAAAATGCGCGCCTATGGCATATTTCTTTTTTCCGCCCGTTCAAGCCTCACGCAAAAGTTTTATTAAAAAACACAACCTAATAACAGGCTGTGAAAAAACAAAGACTGGCTTCTATGTAAAGTTGCCGCAAAAAATGCGCGGCATTTTTTTCGTTTGGCGGCAATAATAGCAAAAAACCAGCCGCAAGTGACGGTTGTATTTTAAATAAAAAACACAACCTAATAATAGGCTGTGTTTTTTGCTTGGTGCCGAAGGTGGGACTTGAACCCACACACCCTTGCAGGTATCGGATTTTGAGTCCGACGCGTCTGCCATTCCACCACTCCGGCGCGGTTTCTTTTTGGCTGGT
>JBMNOM010000062.1:0-3396 GCA_050943075.1 Christensenellales bacterium
AAAATGATTGCACGCTCATCTTGAGAAGCAACTTCAAACAAAGCACTTATGTTTTTTTCACTTTCGCCCACCCATTTGCTGATGATGTCCGAGCCTTTAATCACATAAAATTTTGCTCCAACTTCATTTGCAATGGCTTTTGCAATCATTGTTTTACCTGTTCCTGGTGGGCCATACAAAAGCACTCCACCGCCAGTTTTTTTGTTGTAAAGTTTGTATTTATCAGGATATTTAATTGGGTTAATCATTCTTAAAAAAATTGCTTTTTTAACCTTATCAAGCCCAACAACATCATCAAAAGATATGTTTGGAATTGTGGCTGCTTGCCAATTTTTAACCAATTCTTTTTTGTCTTCTTCCTTGCTTTGTGCTTTTGGTTTTGTTTGTGTTTTAACACCTGTGCTTTCTTCTTTGCCCAAGGAGTCTGCAATGTTTGCCAAATTTTTTGCTTTTTGAATTCTTGCAGTTTTAAGTTTATCACTGCTTAACTTGGCAAGTTTCATAAGTGTTTCAGCAGCAAGCAAATAGTTCTTTTTTGCTCCTGCCTCATTTCCTTTTTTGTGTTCGGCCTTTGCCTTTTGCAAATAAATGTTATATTTATCATTTAAAAGGCTTGCGTTTAAATCTGCCATTAAAAACTCCTAACTATTCGTTTAAACTTTCAAGTTTTTTCCTAACGTTTTCAATTTCTTTGTCAATGTCTGCGTCGCCAAATTCACTGTCTGCGGCTTGTTCATCAATTAAAGTTGAAATTTCCTCATCACTAATTCTGTTTCCATCTGATGAATGATTTGCAAAAGTTGTTTGGTTCATGTCCAAAAATGCATCCATTTTTTCTGTTTGCATTTCCACGCCTTCCATTGCAACTTCAAACAATTTTTGAACTTTTTCAAATTCCTTGTTGTTTGTAAGTTTTGCCATTTCTTTGCTTAACACGCCCATGCCTTTCAAAAACTCGCTTGTCATTAAAGACATATCTTTCATCTGAGAAGTAATTTCAAAATTCAAAAGCATTTCATACGCCTTTTTTTGTTGAGCAATTGTCATTTTAAGCCCACTGATTGCCAAGTTGTATTGCATTGGCAAATCTTTTTTTCTTGCTGTTTTTGCAGCTTCAATGTAAATGTTTTTTTGGTCTTCAAGTTGTTTAATGTGTTTGTTCATTGTGTTTAACGTTTTTCTAACCAACATTCTTTTTTCAATTTGTTTTGTTTGTTTGCTTTTAAAAATTCCCATGATTTTCTCCTTTATTCTTCACTTGAAGCAGCTGCAATCTTGTCTTCAACTTCTTCGTGTATCAAATTGCTTGTATTTGATTTTGCAATTTCTTCTTCTGGCTCAGCCGCGTCAAAAACTGCCAAAAGTTCGTCTTCATTTTTGTCAACACCATAAATTTCTTTGTTTGGCTCGTAGGCGTCTTGAATTTCGCTGAAAGTTTCATCTGCTATTGTCAAAACATCTTCTGCCCTAATTTTGGTGTTTAACGCTTGGTTTAAAAATTTTGCAAGGCCTTTTTGGTCTTGAAGCAAATTGCCCAATGAAATGTTTGTAGTTTTAACAAAAAATTCCTTGTCGTCAACAGCGTCTTTAAGCTTTTTCATAAGTTTTATGTTGTAAAGCAAATAAGAACCTTTTGAAATGTCGGTTTGCATTTCTTGTTTTAAGTGGCTAATTTTCTTTGCATACAAAAGCCTAAGTTCTTCAGATTTTTCTTTTTTGCCTTTTGCAAGCAAATGATCAACTTCTTCTTGCTTTTCAATTATAAGATCTTCAATTAATTTTTCTTGTTTTTCAAGTTCATAAATTGCGTCAACAATTTCTTCACGCTTCAAATTTTTAAACTTGTTTTTCTTAAATGGCCACATAAAAACTCCTTTATTTTTTGCGGTTTTTTCTTGCGCGTTTAACTTTTTGTTTTGTTTTAACTGCTTTTTTAACCACTGGTTTTTCTTTTATTATAACATTTTTTTGTTCAGTTTTCTCTTCTTTTTCTTGTTGTTTTTCTTGCTCTTTTTCTTTTGTGTAAGTTTCAATTTTTTCTTTAAATTCTTCCAAGAAACCATCAAAGAAATTTTCTGATGAAATTGTTTTTTCAATTTGCAATTTGTAAGCCTTAATTAAAAGCTCGTTTTCTTTCACTCTTAAAGAAAGTTTTGCAATTGTTTCGTTGTTTTGTTTTTGGTTTTCTTGCGTTTTCTTAACAAGGTTTTCATAATCACTTGAAAAATATTTTGGTTTTGAAGCAACCAATTCATCGCTTAAAACTTTGTTTTGATTGCTAATTTTAACAATTTTTTGGTTTAATTCGCCAATTTCAAGTTTTAATTCCTTAACTTTTGCCCCAATTTGTTCTTTTGCAAATTCCTCATAAAGTTTAATATATTTTTCAACATAATCGTTTAAAATGTATAGTTTTTTGGTTTTCTTGTAAAGGTTTGCAATGTGTTTGCGCAAATCGGAAAACTCTTTGTTTTCTTCTTGTGCTTTTTCTTCTTCAAGTTTTTCTTGTTTGTCAAAGCTTGCAAGGCTGCGCTTCAAACCTTCATTTTGGCTTTTAAGTTCAAAAAAGCGTTTTCTATCTCTTTCAATCACGTGCTCAACTTGTTTAAACTTTAATTGTTTTTTAAGGATGCAAAAAATGATGTATGGCAAAAAGCCCATTAAAACCAAAAATATAAGTTCAACAATAACACTCGCACCACTTTCCCCACGCGATGAATAAATTGCAAGTTTAACAATGCTTGCAACAAGCGCTGTGATGATTGCAATAACTGCCAAGAATTTAATGAACGCTTTTATTGGTGTTTTTTTGTCCGGAATGTTTTTAATGTAATAGTTTTTATTAACAAGTTGTTTTTGCAACTTTTTCATTTCCAAAGTGTTTGCACTAATTGCGCTAACATAACCTTGTTTATCTGAAACTTGTTTTTCTTTAGCAATTTCGTTTTCTTTATTAATTTTGTCTTCAAATTTAACCAACTCTTGAAAATCGTTTTCCAAACTTTCAAGGTTTGATGAAACCCCTCTAAGCACATTAATTTTGTCATTAATTGGCTTAATTGAATTTTCAAACATTGGTTTTTGCTCGTCACTGGCAAACCTAAGCGCATTATCCATGCAATATTTCACTTCTGCTTGAAGTTTTTCATTCAAATGATATTCCACAATATCAATGCCAAAATTTTCTGTTAAAAGTTTGGCTTTGGTAAACCAACCAAGCGCCTTGCGTGGATATTCATCAATGATTTCGTCAATAATTTTAAGCGCTTTTTCTTTTTGCCCAATTTCGTGGTATGTGACAACTCTTTCAATTTTTTCGTCAAAAGTTTGACGTGATCCCACAAGTTTTTTCTCAAGTAAGTCAACAACTTTTTCTTCAATTACAATGTTTTGTTT
>JBMNOM010000017.1:0-18381 GCA_050943075.1 Christensenellales bacterium
ATTTTCTTTTTCAATTCTTTTGATGATTTCACCATAAATCTTTTTTTCATAGGCGTCAGGCTTAAGCATAATGTATGTTCTTTCCATAGCACCACTCCGTTTTTTATATGATACAATGATTATAGCATTTTAATTTAAAAATTTCAATGCTTATTTTTGCAATCGTGCGTTAAAAAGCTTATAATTTTGTTTTAATTTGAAAAGATTTTGTGTATAATACATAGACTTTTAAATAAAAGGAGAACACTATGGAAAACCAAGAAAAAAATCTTGGCAATTTAAAAGTTGCTATAATTACAACAAGTGTGCGAGAAGGCAGAGTTGGGCTTGATGTTGCAAACTGGGCTTTGGAAAATGCTTTAAATCAATCATTTGAAAACATACAATTTGAACTTGTGGATTTGAAGGATTATTCCTTGCCAATGCTTGGAGCAGCTTCAGCAAGCGCAGAAGAATTTAGTGCAATTTCAGCATGGAAAGAAAAAATTGCATCATTTGATGCATACATATTTGTTATGGCTGAATACAACCATTCATTCACAGGGGTTTTCAAAAACGCAATGGACTTCATTAAACCAGAAATTGCAAACAAAGCAGCAGGCTTTGTTGGATATGGCGGAGTTGGTGGGGCAAGAGCGGTTGAAGCAGCACGCCTTATGCTTGCAGAACTTCAAGTTGCATGTGTGCAAAAAAATGTGCACTTTATGCTTGCGCATGACTTTGAAAATTACACTGTTTTCAAGCCACAAGCTTTTCATATTGCACCATATAAGGAGTTGATTTCACAATTAACAAAATGGGCAACTGCTTTAAAAACAATTAAATAACACTTAAAACACAAAGAAATTTGTGTTTTTTTGTTGTTGACATGAAAACTAAGTGTGATATACTTTTCTCATAGGATTTTAAATGCAAATTTCAAACAGATTAAAACTTGCACATAAATTTTCACGTTGTTCCACACCTTTGGAGCAAATGCTTTTTGATGTGAAAAATTTAATATTGCAAAACACACCAAGTGTTTTGCATGCAAGAGTTTTGGAAAAGTTTGAAGCATTAAACTTTGACGTGCATGAAAGAGGGCAAAGCTCGGAGTATAAAAACGAAAACAACACAGTTTACATAAACTCAAACCATGTTGCAGACGCAAACGTATATTTACATGAAATTATGCACGCAATTGGCACTCAAGAAAAATCAAAAACAATCAACATTGGTTTAAACAAAAGGTTTAATTTTAAAATTGACGATCAAAACACCTTGCTTATCAATCTTGGGTATGGCGCAAATGAAGGGCTTAACCAACATTACACTGAAGAGTTTATTAAAGGCTATGCACCAGTTTCGCCAGTTTCTGTTGAATATTCTTATTGCGCAAATTTGATGAGCAACCTTGAAAAATTGCTTGATAAAGATGAGTTAAAACAAGCGCATTTTTCTGGAAATGGTTTGCCACAATTAATTAATCAAGTTATAAACACTTGTGGCTTGCCAAATGAAAATAAAATTATCAAATTCATTTTGCAACTTGACGCATTCAAAACAGTTGCAAGAACACACATTGTGTTTGGCGCAACTTATTCCGCTGATATGAGATATTCACTTGTTAATGCATATCAAACACTCATCACAATTGCTCTCATCAAAGCAAAAAAAGAAAACAAAGACATTGTGTTTTCAGACATTGTGTGCTTTGACCACCTTAAAGGCGACAATTTAAACTATTTTAACAAATACATTTTAAAAGACTTAATTAAATATTTCTACGAAGAGAAAAATCACATTAACAATGAAAAACAATCCAATTTTGTTGGTTTAACTTACAATGGATTGTTAAAAAATGCTTACAAAATTTTTTCAAACTACATAAAAAGTTCATCTTTTAAGGAAGAGTTAATTCCTGATGAGTTAAAATGCGGCGAGTTTTACAATTTTGTTTTGCTTAACGCAATGGTGGCAGACGAAAATGGCGAAAGCAAATTAATTTTGACAAATGACTTTCAAAAACAACTCACAGTTGCAATTTTCAAACAAAACAGCAAACTTTTTCCGAGCCACACAAAAGAAAAAAATCAAATGATAACTCAAATTTTAACTTCAAGAACAGTTGTGCGTTGTGGGGCAGAAATTGATGATTATCACATTTTTGAATCAACACAAAGCGAAGATTTTAACAAATATTTAATGGACACCATGCCAGACTATTACAGAACAAATTTTGAATTTGTGAGTTATCTTGCAAAACAAAATGCCGCCTTAGTGGATAAAATGCTTGCGGAAGTTTTCTTGCAAAAATCGCATTTGTTTAAATTTAAAAAACTTATGCCAAGTGAAATTTTGGCAAGGGAAGACATTAAACAAATTTTGGTTAAACACAATATGGAAGAAAAACTTGCTTCAGTTCAAAAACAAGAAAAATAAAAACGACTAATTTCAGTCGTTTTTTGTCTTTTTAAAATGCTTTATGCTTTACAGTTGTTTGTTAACTGGGAAATTCGTAAGTTAAAAATCATAATTGAGCAAATGAAAAAAAAGAGGCGATATGCCTCTTTTTGTTAATTACATTTCCATTTCTTTAAAATCTTTAACAGCTTTCAAACCAAATTTAATTATAAGAAATTTTTTGTAAATCCCATTTAAAATGTTTTTTTGTTCTTTTGTTCCTTGTATAATTTTTCCGCCAACAAAGTAAGTGTGTTCATCTTTTGCGTAGTCATAGTTCACAAAATTGTCGTGAAGCGAGAAAAAGTGATATTCATCTTTGTCTGATTTTCCAATAAGCACCAAAAATCCTTCAAAGTCATGCACTTTGTGCAAGGTTAAGTCAATTCCCAAATTTTTGCCAAAAACTTGTGTTAAGCTTTCCATATCAAAGTTTGTTATTTTGCTTTTTAATTTTTCCAATTTTTTGCCCATAAATAAACCACCTTTTTAAGTTAACTTTATACTATCAAATTTTTTTACTATTGTCAATATAAACAAAATTTTTAGTAAGTGAAGAGTCAAATAAAATCTACTTGCAAATTGCTGTAAAATCATAAATAAAAACTGCTCGCAAAATTTTCAAAGCAAAAAGTTGACTTGTTTAGCCTCTTGCTTTATAGTATTATTATGTAAAAAAAATGGAAGGATGTCAGAGTTGGTTTAATGTGCTAGTCTCGAAAACTGGTGTGGTTTAACCGCCACCGGGGGTTCGAATCCCCCTCCTTCCGCCAGCGAAGCAAAAACACAAACTGTTATTTCGGTTTGTGTTTTTTTCATTAAACACAAACCTCAGTTTGCGTTTGGTTTTTGCTTTTTCTTGCGACCAAGTATCTATGTTTTTATTATGAAAACAAAAGGCTTTGGGATTTGCGCCCAGACCAGCAAGAAAAATAAAACGGTATTGCGTTATATAAAAAAAATCGCGTCTTTGCAGGGCACGATTTTTTATATAACGTTAAAATGTCAATTTGTGAAATAAACCCTTTAAGATTAAAAACTTACTGTTATTGCTATTCTTAAATCAATAAAGTTTTACTTAATATATTGCTTAACTATTACGAATAGCTTGAGCAAGTCTTATAATCTGACGAAAGGCCAACAAAGGACCAATGGCAATAATCATAAGAAATTTGGATAATAATGCTCCGCCAACATCTTTTTTAAGATTGTAACCTGAAGCAGTTTCCGTTGCAACACAATCATTTGTGTCTTTAGCCTCATTATAAATGTCGATTAAATTAATTCTAATGATTGTGACTCCAATGCCTAAATAAAATATTGCGGCAGCATAAATTGCTTTGATTCCATCTTGAGTTGTTAATCCTTTGTAAATTATAGCCAAAACAACACAAACAATAAATCCGATATATGTAATAATAAGCCCGAATAATAATTTTTTGCTTTTCTTAATGACATTTTTCCCTCCGTAAATTAAACTATTGTTTTAATGTGGCAAAGCCTTGATGATTGGAACAAAGAAATTAATTTAAAATAAAAAAATACACCAGTTTCAGTGTATTTTATTAATAAATTTTAAGTTTTTCATTAAAAAATTTATGTTAAGTTTGGTTTAAACATTGGCTTTGTTAACAATTATTTGTTGAATTGTTTTTGTTAATTCGCTTTCTTTTGTGTAGTCAGCGGACAAATAGTGGTGCAGTGTTTTTTTATCAAGCATTTCAATTAATTCTTTTTCTTTGTTTTTTTGTGGGTGCTGAACTGCAATTGAAATGCCTTGGTTGTTTGCTACAAATTCAAATGCAGGAATGTCGGTTGCGCCGTCTCCAAAGTAGATGACATCTTTTGCTTCAATTTGTTCTTTTTTCATAATTCTTTGAATGTAGTGTGGTTTGTTTTTCATATCAATAATTCTTGCAGGCCAAATTGGATTGTCGTTTTCATCAAACAAAAATTTGCAGGCATAAACTTTTTTAAGATGTTTGTAAATGCTGCATCCTTCAATGCTGTATAACAATCCACCGCTAATTACGTAATGCAAAATCTCAATGTCATATTGTTTTGCAAAAGCATTAATCATTTCAAACCATTCTTCAACGCCGTCAAAAAATTGAATGTTTTTGCCAAAATCATATATGTTTTTTCTGCTTAAGTTAAATTGTTTTTGTTTTGATAAATTAAATGCCAAAAATGTTGTTGTTAAAATGCGGCTTACGCCGTTATTCATCAAATCTTCTTCCATTTTCCAAAAGCTTATTGGGTCAATTCCCAATGCCTTGCACAAGCCAAAATCAAGTGTGTCTTCTTGTGTTAAAGTTTTATCAAAATCATAACAAAATACCATTTTTTTCATTTGTTTTTTCATCCTGTTTTTTTTCTTTGCTTGGTGTGTCAATCACACCGAAAATGATTATAGCATATTGCTGGGAAAAACAATGAAAATTTTAAAACAAAAAAACACTTTTTTTAATAAAAATAACAAAAAATGAAAAAATATTTTTTTGAAAAAAATATTATAAGTAATGTTGTTGTAATGCAAAATTAAAACATAGTTAGCAGTATGCAATTAAGGGTGTGATTAACAAGAATTAAACGCAAAAAATATAATATAAAAGACATTTACGCAAAAAAAATGTTTCAATAAATAATTTTTAAAAACATTTAGTGTTAAAAATAATTTGCAAAATGTTCTTGATTTACTTCTTTTTAAGGTGGTTTATTGATAAACTATAAGTGAAAATTAATTTAAAAAGGAAAATTTATGCCGTTATTCTTTATCTTGGGTTTTGTTTTCATCAGTTTTGTTGGGGCAATTTTGCACTTTGCCTATGATTTTTTTAAGCAAAACAAAATTGTTGCTTTCTTTGTTTCGGTTAACGAAAGCACATGGGAGCATTTAAAACTGGCATTGTTTCCAACTTTTGTTTGGGCGCTTGTGGGTTTGCAGTTTTCTTTTAACAATTACGCTTTTGCAGTTTTTGTTGCCATTTTTATAATTACAACATTAATTCCAATTATATTTTACACTTACTTTCATTTTACAAAAAAATCAATTTTATTTGTTGACATCTTATCCTTTTTTGTGGCGGTTGCTTCAGGATTGTTTGTGGCTTTTTACATTATGATGCAAAACCAATTATCCCCAATTTTTAACATAATTGGAATTGTTGGCATTTCACTTTACGCGTTATGTTTTATGTTGTTCACATTTTTGCCACCACGAAACTTCTTGTTTTTGGACCCAATCACAAAAGAATATGGCACAAAAGCAAACCATGGCAAACATCATCACCACCATGACGGCTATCACCATGAAAACGATGGAGAAAGATAAAAAAGTGTTAATGGTTTCTTAAATGCTGCCAACTTAATTAGTTGTGGTATAATATGAAAGCCCATTACAGCAATTATGCAAAGCCAGAGAACAATGGTGATTAAATAATTAAAAAAACACAGGCAGGTGCTTGTGTTTTTGTTTTATTTTTATTTTAATTTTCAAAGGTGTGTTGTTTTGGGTGACTTAAAATATTGCCAGTGGCAGAAATAATTAAAAGTTCTTTGCCAAAAGTTTGTTTTAAAAAGGCAAATTTTTCTGCGTTTTGTTCAATTTTTTTGTCAATGATAATTCCGCTTAAAGTTGAATATGGAATGCCAAGTGGAATTGAAGATTGTCCAAGTTTAAAGTTATATTGGCTCATGCTTTTTCTTGATTTTAAAGAATAGCAAAATTCTTCATCAATAAATCCCAAAAGGTCCGCGTGGTCATCTGCAAACAAATCTTTTTTAAGATATTTTTTAATTGCAGGGTTTTCAGTGTTTACAATAAAAGCAAGCATTTCCCCACTTGCACTTGCATCCTCGGTTGGCAAATATCTTAAAAGCCTTGGGTTGTTTGAAGATGATAAAAGTTCTTTAACTGTTATACTCTTGCCACAAACATTTTTAAAAAAGTCTGCCATGAAATATGTTTCGCCATAGCGCTCTTTCACCTTGCTTGCAAATTCACTTGAAAGAATGCCTTCTTGTTTAATTTGCAAAAGTTTTTCCTTGCTGAATGAAGTGCAGTGAATAAGCGCCTCGTTTGGAATTAAAAGTTGGTTTTGCGAAATGTGAGAAAGCAAATTATTTTCAAATTTAATTTTCTTCAGCACATCATATTTTGTTTTTTGTTCAAGCAGAATTTTAACAATTTTGTTGCTTATTTTGCTTGCTTCAGCAATGCTTTCCTTAAAAAACATAAATGTAATCCTCTAAAAAAATAATAACACACGCGCATAAACTTGTCAATTTTTTAAAATTGCTTGCTTTCCGTGGTTAAAAGAAAGGGAAGTTAAACAAAAGTTAAAAAGACAATAAAAAAACAGAAAATTGTCTTTCTGTTTTTGTTTTAATTTATTATTGAGAAAATTCTTCTTCTTGTGTTTTCCTTGCTTCTTTTTGAATTGCTTCCATGTTTTCAGCAATAAAGCCTGCCAAAACCAAAACAACTTCTCTTGAGTTAAATTTTCTTTTTTCTGCGTCAAAAATCATCATTGCTTTAATTAATAGGTTTTCATATAATCTTTTTTTGTCTGCAAACCAGTGAAAAAAGTTTACCGCGTGTTTTTTGTAAAGATCTGGATTTGTTTTACTTAAAGATTCTCCAAGTGCGTTAATTTTTTTAATTTCGTTTTTAAAACCTGTTTTGAAACAATACTTAATATTGCGAAGTGCAATTGCATATTCTTTTTTCATAATTCACCCCTGTCTTGTAAATATATTACCATGTATTTTGTTAAATTACAATACATATTTTTTTACAATTTTAACTTTTTTAGTTGCTGTTAATTATATTTATACATTTTTTGAATTAACTTTATGTTTTAATATAGTTATATTATCTTTTGGTAAAGTGTTTGTCCAAAAGAGTTAATTTTGGTATATTGTAATTATATGAAAGGTGGGGTTTTAAGATGGCAAAAAAGTCGAGTTTTTAATGCCAATATCTTTTATAATGATTAAACAAGGAGGAAATGAATGGAAGAGCATATTGTTGCTGTGCAAAAAATGCAAAGATATATACACGAACATTTCGATGAAAATATATCAATGCAACAATTGGCAGACGTTGCTTGTTATTCCAAATGGCATTGTATCGAATTTTTTATGACTATTTAAAAATGACCCCTGCCAGATATAAGACGCCTAAGGCTTTCAAAATCCGCAGAAGAAATTGTAAATGGAAAATCAAAAATTACTGATGTTGCTTTTCAGTTTGGTTTTAACAGTGTGGATGGCTATCAACGTGCTTTTTACAAAGAATTTGGTTGCAATCCAAAAGAGTTTTCCAAAAATTAAACTCAAATCATTTTATTTCGTCCAATAGACATTAAAGAAAGAAAGGAGAATATCAATATAAAAAAATCACAAATTTTTGTTTCCTTGCTCTTGTGCTTTGTGCTTGGGCTTGGCGGCGGCGTTTTCGTGAAAGACAAATTTTTCTCAAAAGAACAAGCGCTTGCATTCAGTGCAAAAGAAGTGACAACTGCGGTTAATCAAGCTTATGTAAGGCTTAATGGACAAACCTTAATTACAGAAAATCCACAAAACAAATATCTTGCCAAAACAGAAGGAAGCAATATTGAAGAAATTGTTAAACAAGAAAACTCATCTGTTGCGTTCTTGGAAAGACAAGGTTCAACTTTGGTGCATAACAACACAACACTTCAATTAAAAGATCTTTCAAAACCTGTGTTTAATTTAATTAACAAATTGTTTGAAGCAGGCGCTTACGACGTTATGTCAACCACACTTCTTTTTGAAGTGAGAAACGCAAAAGTGCAACCATCAAATTTTGATTTGAAAATTAAAATGGTTGGCTATCAAAACGGAATTGGAGTGGAATACTCAATTTCAACTGAACAATCATTTATTTATGAAACAATTTACATTGGATTAGACCAAGATAAAAACGTGGAAACAATCACATATCTTTCAGTGCAAGACACAATTATGTATGGAATTTACAATGTGAAAGACGACAAAGTGTTAACATTAAACCCAGAATATTCAGGCTTTGGGGCAGCAGTTAATGAAATGGTTAACATGTCAAACGTTATGAGATTTACAAAAGGAACACTTAAAACAGGTATTGATATTGCTGCAATTCTTTGGGCATAATTTCATTTATTAAAAAATTTAAAAGAGCATTAATATATGCTCTTTTTTGTTTGATTGCAAATTTCTTAAAAAATTCACTTAAATTTGGCATGGTTATTTCATCAAGCAAAACTTGTGTGATAACATTACTTTTGTAAGGCTAAAACGCTTTTTGTTTTGGATAAATTGCCGTAAGCAAAATTGACAAAATCAAGTGTTTTGTGTTATTATTTAATTGAAGGAGTTAAAGAATTGTATAAGGGAAGGAAATATAATATTATCATAATATTTATGCTTTTCTTAATTTCTATAACTGCGGTTTTGCCATCTGTTCTTTTTAGCAGTGGCGGTGTTCCTTTGCCTAATATAGACACAGAAATTCCAGCCGAGCAAGAGGAACAGAATTTTAACGACGAATTAAGCAAACAAGCGCCGCCTTCAAGCGCAGGCGCTTTTGAGCGTATTAGTTATGCCTTAAAAGTTTTAAAAGAAGGCAATGGCTTCAAAAGTTATTATTCCTCTGTTTTTGATGTGATGAACAATCAACAAACTGTGTATATGCGAAGTTATAAAGGTAATGGTTATGACTTAACAGAAGAGTGGTATAAAATGTATGGCATTGGCGCATCCATGGGCCGCAATGAGTTTAGAACACATTTTTCCGATGGTCAAACAATTAAACGCAGGTTAATCACAAATAAAAATCATTATAATATAGACACAAAAACCTACACAGCGTCTTATGCTGATGAGGTAAAAGAATTTACACTTGACCAATGGTTTAATATTGAAAAGCAAACAAGGCTTAATCATTTTCCAATTGATGTGACAAAAGACAACATAAACATCATAAACTTTGATAAAACTTCAGACACAAAAAACTATATCATTAAATTCAAAATGAATCTTTCACGTTTGCCAGAAGAATATCTTGCAATTTTTAAAAACAATGGCGGCGAGAATGTTGTTATTAACGAAGTGTCATTAACTTTTAAAATAAGCAAAAAAACAGGCTTTTTGATTAGCTATGAAAAAATTGAAAAATTTAGTGCTTCTTATGCAGGCTTAAGTGCGCCTTGTCAATATTACACAAAAGAAAGTTTTGAAAAAATGCACACGTCTTTTTACCCAGAAATCAAGGCGCTTGCTGTAGCATCATTTGGCGTGCAAATTTAATTATAATAAAAAAAGAAAACTCTTAAATTGCTTAAGAGTTTTTTTGTTTATATTATCAAAAAATTATTTAATTTCTCTGTCAAAACCATTTTGTTGTTTTGCAATTTGTTTTTCGCGCTTAAAAGTTGCCCTAATTAATGCAAGGTTGTAATTGATGTATTGTTTAAGAACTTGAACACTGTCTGTAATTTCTTTTCTGGAAACAAATTCAACAAGCAAAGGATAAAGCGTTTCTCCTGTTGTGTTGTCGTTAAAATGCTTAAAAAACATTTCATAACATTTTGCAAACAATTCTTTGCTGAATGTCCAAATTTTGGATTCGAAATCTTCAAAATTTAAAAGAATTTTGTCATATTGTTCCGAGTTTAAAAACTCTTGCAAATCTTTAATATTCTTCTCGTGGTTGGTTGACATAGTCCACCTCGTTTTTTCTTTTTTGTTTTATTTTAGAATATTATACCATATTTTAAATTTTTTGCAATAAAAAATATTATTTTGGTAAAAGCATGGAAAATTTGTTTGCGTCTAGGTTATATTATTAATAATAAGTTTACATTTGTTGTTTAAAAATTCTTGCTATTCTAAAATTCCTGTGCTATACTTTGTTTCAGAAGGCGAATGCTTTCCTTGTTTTTTGTTAACCGCAAAAAACCGATTTAGACCAAAAGGAGGTAAAATATGAATAAGTACGAACTTCTCTTAGTGATTGATCGTGACGCAACAGATGAAAAACGCGAAGAATTAATCAACCGTTTCAAAAGTATGATTGACGGCGAAGTTGTTTCACTTGACAAATGGGGAATGAAGAAATTTGCTTATCCAATCAACTTCAAAAACGAAGGCTTTTATTTAGTGATGACATTCACAACATCAAATGCTAGCCTTGTTTCTGAGATGGGCAATTTATTGAACATTACTGACGGTATAGTTAGATATTTGTTCGTTAGAAAATAATTTTAGGAGATTATTATGAATAAAGTTTTATTAATTGGAAACTTGACAAAAGATCCAGAACTCTCACAAACAAACAGTGGTAAAAGCGTATGTCGTTTCACACTTGCAGTGCAAAGAAGATTTTCAGGCGCTGATGGAAACCGTGAAGCAGACTTTTTGAACATTGTTGTTTGGGGAAACAACGCAGAAAACTGCCACAAATATTTAAAGAAAGGCAGTAAAGCATCAGTAGTTGGTGAAATTCAAACCGGAAGCTATGAAGCTCAAGACGGAACAAAACGCTATACAACAGACATTGTTGCAAGCGAAGTTGAATTTTTGTCCACAAAACAAGCAGGTGAAGGCGCATCAAGAAAAGAAAATGTGACAGAACTTGAACCTATTGATGACGACAATTTACCATTTTAATTAGGAGGATATTATGAGCGATAAAGAAAAACTCGTTGAAGCTGACTTGACACACGATGCAGCAGAAGTTAACGAAGAAAAAGGCTATAAAAAATTCCGTAAACGCAGTAAAAAGAAAGTTTGCATGTTCTGTTTAGACAAAGCAAAAGCTATTGACTATAAAGACGTTGCAACACTTAGAAAGTTTGTCACAGAAAAAGGAAAAATTGTTCCAAGAAGACAAACAGGCGTTTGCTCAAAACACCAAAGAGAATTAGCGCTTGAAATTAAAAGAGCAAGAATTGTTGCACTTTTGCCATTTAAAGCAGACTAAGGGATGAGGGAACACAAAAAATTTTTAGCGGATAGCAATTAAATTGCTAGTCCGCTATTTTTTCTTTCCCCTCATCGAATTTTCTTTTTAAGAAAATTCTGCTCCCCTTTTGGATTAAATGTCGCAACAAAAAATGCTTGTCTGAACTAAATTCAGCCCAATCATTTTTCTTATGCTCCGAGGGGTTTGTGTGTTGGTTGGGTTTTAAAAATCCATTCAAAGTATATCAATAGAAGAGTTGTTTTTTTTAATTTGTGGGTTGTTGGTTTCAATCCACTTTTTTATATTTTATTGGCTGGGTGCTTAGTTTTGAATGAGGCTTGAAAAATTTTGTTTTTTTGCTGTTTGGTTTGGTGGGTTTTGCTGTTGGGAAATTAAAGATTTTTATTTATTATTATAATATATATATTTATATAGAAAAAACAACATTATATAGTGTGGGGCTAATATGGGTGGAAGAAGTTAAGAAGTGTGACTTTAAGGTTGGGCAATAGAATGTTCTGCTTATAATGTTTTTATAAAATGAGTTTTAAATTGAATCTATAAACAAAATAAATTGAAGAGGTTTTGTTTATTTGATGGGTTTTGTTAATAGTGAAAGGCTTGTTTTTGTTAGAAAACAACTTTAAGGGTTTGAAGGTTTGTTCACGGTTTTTTGTTTGGCAAGGAATAAGATAAAAAAACAAATTTGGATTGTTAGACTTTTTTTGGGGTTAAAATTATTGAATGGGATTAGAGGTAGTTGGTAAATTTTTTTATGATGGGTGGAGTGTTTGAATTTTTTTGTGGGATTGAGAACAAATGGCAAAATTGGAGAATATAATTTGTTTGGTTGGGTTATAGTTTTGTTTTGAAAAAGTTTTTGTTTGGAAAGGTTTTTATCTGAGTGGAAAAGAAAAAATATTGAATAAATTGTATAATTTTTTTTAAGAAAGGGAAAAATTTTAAAAAAGTTTGGGTAAAACAGGGCAAATTTTGATATTTTTGAAAAAAGTTTTTTGTCAAAAATGCACTTTGGGGGGGTGTAAAAATGCTCTTTTTTAAAGGGATTTGCAAACACCCGGCGGGGTGTTAATTGATTTGACGAAAAAAGTAAAAAAAATAAAAAAAAGTTTAAAAAAAGTGTTGACAACACTATTTAGGGTGTGTTAATATTGCGGTGTTGCAAACGAAAGGGCGCAGCAAATTGACTGAAGTCAAAAACAAGAACCATGACAACTGCATAATTAACTAACATTTAAAATTAAAAGTTTTTAACTTTAAATTTCAAGATGTTAGACGAGAAAAAGAATAATCAAATATTCAGTAATGAAAACAAAAATGAGTAATACAACAATTAAAAAACCATATTATCAATTTTGTTGGAGTTAATTAACAAAACAAATTAAAAAGTGAAAATGTCAAGATTAAAATCATATAAGATCAAGCTACAAAGAGCATATGGTGGATGCCTTGGCACCAAGCGCCGATGAAGGACGTGATAAGCTGCGAAAAGCTGCGGTAAGCTGCAAATGAGCGTTGACCCGCAGATGTCCGAATGAGGAAACTCAATAGTGGTTATGCACTATTATCATATTTTCGAATAAAATAGAGATATGAAGGGAACCCAGGGAACTGAAACATCCAAGTACCTGGAGGAAAAGAAAGTAAAAAAACGATTGCGAAAGTAGTGGCGAGCGAAATTGCAAGAGCCCAAACCAGTTTCAGAAATGAAGCTGGGGTTAGGACCCCAACGTGGGAGCGTGATGAAGTAGATGAACATTTCTGGAAAGAAAGACAAAACAGGGTAATAGTCCCGTAATCGAAATTTCATCAGCCCCTAGGGAGATCCAGAGTAGCACAGGACACGAGAAATCCGGTGTGAATGAGTGAGGACCATCTCATAAGGCTAAATACGACTTGGTGACCGATAGCGAATAGTACCGTGAGGGAACGGTGAAAAGAACCCCGGGAGGGGAGTGAAAAAGAACCTGAAACCGTATGTTTACAAACTGAGAAAGCGAAAGCGATCTCGTACTTTTTGTAGAACGGGCCGGCGAGTTACGTTATGTAGCAAGGTTAAGTGGTTAAGCCACGGAGCCGAAGCGAAAGCGAGTTCGAAAGAGCGCTAAGTTGCATGATGTAGACCCGAAACCAGATGATCTAGCCATGAGCAGGTTGAAACCGTGGTAACACACGGTGGAGGACCGAACACACGCCTGTTGAAATAGTCGGTGATGACTTGTGGCTAGTGGAGAAATTCCAATCGAATTTGGTTATAGCTGGTTCTCCTCGAAATAGCTTTAGGGCTAGCCTCTGCATTTTAGGTTACTGGGGGTAGATCACTGAATAGGCTAGGGGCCTTCACGGGTTACCGATCCTTATCAAAATACGAATACCAGATAACTGATGGCAGGGAGTCAGACAGTGTGAGATAAGTTTCATTGTCAAAACGGAAACAGCCGAGACCTACAACTAAGGTCCCAAAATATATGTTAAGTGGAAAAGGATGTGCAATTGCATAAACAACCAGGATGTTGGCTTAGAAGCAGCCATACATTAAAAGAGTGCGTAATAGCTCACTGGTCGAGTGAATGTGCGCCGAAAATTTAACGGGGCTAAAACATATTACCGAAGTTTAGGAATTAGTATTTATACTAATTGGTAGAGGAGCAATGACTATCGGGCTGAAGCTGAAACCGTAAGGTTCAGTGGACTATAGTCAAGAGAGAATGCCGGCATGAGTAGCGAGAGCATGGTGAGAATCCATGCCGTCGAATGTCCAAGGTTTCCTGGGGAAGGTTCGTCCTCCCAGGGTTAGTCAGGGACTAAGCTGAGGCCGAAAGGCGTAGGCGATGTACAACTGGTAGATATTCCAGTACCACCAATTTTCGCCAAAGAGCGAAGCAGTGACGCAGTAGGATAGTGGGTCCACAAAGATGGAAAGTTGTGGCCAAATCATGAGGGGTCTAAATAGTGAAGTACGTTTAGAGCATACCCTAGGTGATGATGGGGAGTGAAATTTAGTAACGAAGTCCATGAATTCACACTGACGAGAAAAGCTGCTAAGTAGAAAATTGGTGCCTGTACCGCAAACCGACACAGGTGGACGATGAGAGAATCATAAGACGAACGGGATAACCATTGTTAAGGAACTCGGCAAAATGACCCCGTAACTTCGGAATAAGGGGTGCCAACAGCAATGTTGGCCGCAGATAATCGGCCCAAGCGACTGTTTATCAAAAACACAGGTTTCTGCTAAATCGCAAGATGAAGTATAGGAGCTGACGCCTGCCCGGTGCTGGAAGGTTAAGAGGAGAGGTTAGTCGAAAGGCAAAGCCTTGATTTTAAGCCCCAGTGAACGGCGGCCGTAACTATAACGGTCCTAAGGTAGCGAAATTCCTTGTCAGGTAAGTTCTGACCCGCATGAATGGCGTAACGACTTGGGCACTGTCTCAACAATGGACCCGGCGAAATTGAAGTATGCGTGAAGATACGTATTACCCGCGACTAGACGGAAAGACCCCGTAGAGCTTTACTGTAATTTGACATTGAATTTCGGGCTTTAATGTACAGGATAAGTGGGAGACTTTGAAGCATGGACGTCAGTCTATGTGGAGTCAACCTTGGGATACCACTCTTTAAATTCTGAAATTCTAACACCAGGCAGTAATCCTGCTGGTGGACAGTGTCTGATGGACAGTTTGACTGGGGCGGTCGCCTCCTAAAGAGTAACGGAGGCGCCCAAAGGTTCCCTCAGAATAGTTGGAAACTATTCATTAGAGTGTAAAGGCAAAAGGGAGCTTGACTGCGACACCTACAAGTGGAGCAGGTACGAAAGTAGGGCTTAATGATCTGGCGGTAGAGTATGGAATTGCCGCCACTTAACGGATAAAAGTTACCTCGGGGATAACAGGCTTATCTCCCCCAAGAGTTCACATCGACGGGGAGGTTTGGCACCTCGATGTCGGCTCGTCACATCCTGGGGCTGTAGTAGGTCCCAAGGGTTCGGCTGTTCGCCGATTAAAGTGGCACGCGAGCTGGGTTCAGAACGTCGTGAGACAGTTCGGTCCCTATCTATCGTGGGCGTAGGATATTTGAGAGGAGCTGCTCCTAGTACGAGAGGACCGGAGTGGACATACCAATGGTGTATCAGCTGTCACGCCAGTGGCATAGCTGGGTAGCGAAGTATGGAAAGGATAAACGCTGAAAGCATCTAAGCGTGAAACCTGCTTCAAGATAAGATATCCCATAACACAAGTTAGTAAGACCCCTTGTAGACAACAAGGTTGATAGGTCGGAGGTGGAAGTGCAGTAATGCACGTAGCTGACCGATACTAATAGGTCGAGGGCTTGATCACAGCAATCAACAATATAGATTTTAATATAAGACAAATATCACAGTTAATCTGAATATCTAGATTATTCTTTCAAAAATAAGAGTAAATGCCAGCCAAAAGCAGAAAAGCATGGCTCTTAAAAATAATTATGCAGTTGTGATGGTTTTTAATCAGACTATCAACCAGTTTTGGTGACAATAGAGAGAAGGCTCACCTGTTCTCATCCCGAACACAGAAGTTAAGCTTCTCATCGCCGAAAATACTTGCTTGGAGACGAGCCGGGAAAATAGGACATTGCCAAAGCACCAAAATAACCACTCTTAACCGAGTGGTTTTTTTATTGTCTTTTTCTTTTTTTCTTATAAAACTTGATTAAAGTTTATTAAGTTTTCATTAAATTTGATTATTTTTCCATTTAATTTAATAATATTTTTATAATTTTCCATATTTTTTGGCTTAGAATTTTTAAAAACTATTCAAATTTTTATTAAAATCAACAGTTAATTTTGCATTAATTTTACATTCAAAACCATTGTTTTGGGCATTTCCACGCGCTTTTTGGGGTTTATCTTAAGTTGTTTTAATGTTTTTAATTCACTTTTTGGCTTAAACGACGAGTTGAAAAATTGTTTTAAGGGTTATATTTAAGCAAATTTGAAGATATATTTAATGAATGTGGAAGTTTTAAACTGAATTTATTGTTTTTTGTGTTGTCCAACTTGGTTTGTCTTGAATTTGTTTTTAAGTTAACAACAAAAAAAACTTATTTTCGTCAAAATTTCATATTGAAAAATTTGTGCAAATGTATTATAGTTATGTGCGGAGAAAAAAATGGAACTTGAAGAAAAGCTTGAAAAAACCAAAAGTAAATTAAAAAACTCGTTTTTATGTAATGTTGATTTAAAAACAATCAATTATTTTGTTAGTGATAGATATTTAGTTTTAGTGGATTTAAAATATGCCAAAACAAACATTGGTGAATGTATTGTTTTGAAATGTGAAAACATTAAAGGGTTTGTCACAAAAGAAAAGTTTAGATATTTATATTTATACGAGTTTAATTTAATGTCTGACAACGTTTATATTTCCAGTGAGTTAAAGCTTAAATGGATTCAGGCAATGGAAAGAATGAATGCAGGCAAGCGCGTTAATGGAAAAAATTATTTTAATGAGTTTTTAAAATTTAATTATGGCGAAAACGTTTTAATTAAATAAATTGATACATATTTTAGTTTTAAAAAAGAACTCTAATTTTAAGGGTTCTTTTTTTATTATTATTTATAGCAATTAATTCATTATTTTAATAATAAGATTTTTTTAATTTTTTAATATTTTTTAATTTTCAAGTTGGCAAGCAATGTAAAAATATAGTTATTATTACATTCTTTATTATATAATTTGTAATTTAATTATTTGTTTTTTCTTTTCTTTTAGGGTATACTACATACAGAAATATTTATTTTTTTCTTACATTAAAGGTGGATAAAATATGAGAGTAATTCCAAGAAGAACCAAAGTTAAAATGGAGTTTGTCAAAGGTGTCACGCTTTCCGACATAATTTTAGGTGTGATTGGTGTTGCTGGCGCTTTGGGTTTGTTTTTATCAAAAGGCTTGGCATATAATTTTTGGTTTGGTTTGGCGTGGGTGACAATTATTGTTTCGCTTTTCTTCAAAGTTGCCGATAACTTAAAGCTTTATGAAACACTTGGTTTCATATTTAGGTTTTTTGCACAAAAGAAACGCTTTTCCATTGAAAAACAAAAGAAATATTCCCCAATGGAAGAAATTATTCCTTTTGTTGGAATTTATCAAGACAGATTTATTGATTTTCAATCATATTACGCACAAGTTTTGGAAGTTGTGCCAGTTGAGTTTGGTCTTCTTAACGACTACAAACAAAACATGGTTGTTGAAACATTTGCAAATGCTTTAAGAAGAGTTGGTGCAGAGCAATCTGCTTCAATTATTAAAGTTAACAAAGCAATGATTTTGGACAATTATATTTACAACGAAGACAAAAAATATGACAACTTGCTTGAGTTGCAATATGAAGGCGAAATTAGCCAAAGAGAAGTTGACTTGCGTGGCGGAATTTTTGAAGAAAGAGTTTCTGGCATGGAAGAATTTAACAGGCAAGAAAAAATTTATAAAGATCACTTCTATATTGTTGTTTATGACAAAGACAAAGAAGCACTTGAAACCACAATGAACGGCATTGCAACAACACTTGTTAATGCTGTCACACCACTTTATACACAAAGAATTTATGGCAGAGAACTTGCAACTTTCATCCGCGCAAATTTTGGAAAAGAATTTGACGAGCGTGAGCTTGAAGGCATCACAATGGATAAATATCTTGAGTGGGCAACACCAAAAGAAATTAGGTTTAAAGCCAGCAGAATGATTATTGACGGCAAACCATACAGAAACTTTGTTGTCACAGACTATCCACTTCAAGTTCCAAATGCTTGGGGTGCGCCATTCTTCTTGCTTGATAGAACGAAAGTTGTTGTTAAACTTAAACCAATTGACCGTTATCAAGCAGAAAGACAACTTGACAAAGCAATTATGGAAATGGAAACAAAAGTTTTCTATTCCGGAAAAAGCAGTAAAAGAATTGAAAACCAAAC
>JBMNOM010000063.1:0-3248 GCA_050943075.1 Christensenellales bacterium
AAGTTGTTGTTAAACTTAAACCAATTGACCGTTATCAAGCAGAAAGACAACTTGACAAAGCAATTATGGAAATGGAAACAAAAGTTTTCTATTCCGGAAAAAGCAGTAAAAGAATTGAAAACCAAACCCACCTTGACACATTGCGTGGACTTTTGGTGAGTTTGAAAAATAACAACCAACAATTGTATGATGTTAACACTTTCATCACTTGTGAAGAGCCTGCAAGAAAAGAAGTGCGTGCAATTTTAAGACAAGAAGGTTTTAAATACACTGAAATGTTTGGGCGTCAAGTTGATGCTTTCATCAGTTCAAACATCTCAATGAGAGATAATATAAATGAAACAAAACGTGGGATTCCAACTTCCACACTTGCCGCAATTTTCCCATTCATTTCGGGCGCATTGCAAGACCCAAATGGTTTTTATCTTGGCTACAACGAGTTTCCAGTTTTTGTGGACTTTTTCAAAAGAGATAGAGAAAGAGTTAACAGTAATATGATGATTATTGGTAAGTCTGGTTCTGGTAAGAGTTATGCAACAAAAACTTTGCTTTCCAATTTTGCCGCAGACAACACAAAAATCTTTATTTTGGACCCAGAAGATGAATATACACCACTTTCATTAAACCTTGGCGGAAAAGTGATTGATGTTGGTTCATCTGCAATGGGTATCATTAACCCATTCCACATAATGACAAACTTGAAAGACGACATTAAAGAAGACGATGACGAAAACCCAAGTTTACTTGGTGATGGCGACAGTGACACATTTAGTGTGCACTTGCAATTCCTTGAACAATTCTTTAAGGTTATTTTGGAAGGTATTTCATCAGACGCCTTTGAAGCATTAAACTCTGCAGTTGTGGAAGTTTATAGAAAAAAGGGAATCACATCAAGAACAGATTTGTCCAAACTTAAACCAGAAGACTATCCAATTTTTGATGATTTGTATGAATATATCACACACAAAGTTGAAACTGAAAGAGATGACTATCACAGAAAAAATTACATCACTTGTCAAACATACATTCAAAAATTTGCAACAGGTGGAAGAAACTCCAACCTTTGGAATGGCCCAACAAGCATTGAAACAAAAGAAAATTTTGTCACATTTAACTTCCGTTCCTTGCTTGCAAACAGAAACCAAACAATTGCCAGCGCGCAAATGCTTTTGGTGTTTAAATATCTTGACAACGAAATAATTAAAAATAAAGACTTTAATGACAAATTTGGCATGAACAGAAAAATTATTGTTGCAGTTGACGAAGCGCACGTTTTCATTAACCCAACATTCCCAATTGCGCTTGACTTTATGGCGCAAATGGCGAAAAGAATTAGAAAATACTCTGGTATGCAAATTGTTATTACACAAAACATTAAAGACTTTGTGGGAACAGAATCAATTCAAAGACAATCAACCGCGGTTATTAACGCTTCTCAATATTCTTTAATTTTCTCACTTTCTCCAAACGATATGAACGACCTTATTGAGCTTTATCGTAAGAGTGGTGAAATTAACGAAGAAGAGCAAAACTCAATTTTGACTGCTGGTGTTGGTCAGGCGTTCTTAATCACAAGCCCAATGAGCAGAACAATGGTTCAAGTTGTTGCAGGCGAATATGTGAGAGATTTGTTCTCAAAACGCAAAATGTAATTAAAAAAACAAAACACTTGATGAAAAATTCAAGTGTTTTTTATTTGTAAAGTTTTAGTGTTTAATTGAAAAAGTTTATTAGAAGTTATATTTATTAAATGTTCTTATATTATTTATATATAAACTATTTTAAGAGTTTTAACAAAGAAATAAATTTGTTTTAACTCTATGTTTTTTAACGCAAAATTTAATTGATTACAAAATAATTATCACATTGACAAAAACCGCGCTGTGTGTTAAAGTATTTATATTAAAAGTGGGGAATCACCTATGTTTGTTTACAACGAAGTTATTTTTAGGAAAAACAGAAAAATTAAAAACATCAAAGCCTATGAAAGAAAATATTATGACTTATTTCTTGATTGCCTTGGAATTATGCAATATGAATTTACTGCAAACACCTTTGTTAAAAAAATGCTTGAACTCAACTCAAAATTTGTGGTGGCTTTGGTTAAACACGAAACATTAATTGAAAACCCAACAGAAGCAGACATTAAAGCTTTTCTTCTTAGAGATTTGAAAAAAAATTTAAAAAACCAATTTCCAAAACATAAATGCTTTTTAAAACTTGAAGGCAACAAGTTTATTAAAACTGGTTTTTCTCAAAGAGACATTCAATTTCTTGGTATTGTGGACATTATGGCAAACCAATATTTGGCTGGGGCAGACATTCTTAGCATTGATGAAATTCATGAAGGTTTGAAGTTAAGAAAAATTAATAATGGGCCAAAATTTACATCAGCAATGCTTAACTTCTTTGGCGAAAATTTTGCTTGGTTAACACCATCAACAAATCAAAAACTTTTTGCATTGAACCAAGAATTTATTAACGACAACGAACTTTTTATTAAAGAAAAGGCAAAAATGATTTTAAATCAAATGGCGCAAGGGCAAAATGGGGATGAAACAGCAGAGGAAAAACCTCAAGCGCAAACAGAGAAAAAGCAATATAAAGAACAACGCACTTTTTAAAGAGTGAAACATTAAAAAACAAAAACAACCCAAGCGGTTGTTTTTTTGTTAAATAATTAAAAAATATTGTGCAAAAATGCCTTAAAAGTGTTAATTTTTATGCTAAAACAAGTAATTAAAAAAAACTGAAAAAAATTAAAAAATGTTTAAAAAACTGTTGACATCTTATCCAACTTTGCATATAATACATAAAGTTATTTTGCAAAAGGCAAGTTTTAAAACGCTTTTAAAAGTGATTTAAAGTTAATAAAAAAAACTTAAAATTATTTAAAAAAAGTTGTTGACAAATAATGTCGATTGTGTTAAGATAACTAGGCTGTTGAAAAACAGTGCAAACGAACTATGAAAATTGAATAAGATAATAAAGGTTTTTATGTGCGAATAAAAACAAAACAAACCTGTTAATTTTGAAAAATTAACTTGTAATCGTACAAATACTTTTTACGAAGTCAGTAAAGAGAATGAGTAAGATTAAACTATAACTATTAATTGCAAAGGCAATTTTAATTTTAACGTTAGAGTTTGATCCTGGCTCAGGACGAACGCTGGCGGCATGCTTAAAACATGCAAGTCGAACGAAGTTATTATTAGCACAAAGCAGATTAAATTAGTCTGTTTTGTGCT
>JBMNOM010000064.1:0-3099 GCA_050943075.1 Christensenellales bacterium
AATTATCACATGCTTATAACTATGGCGCATACATTTTAAACGAATCTGGCTTTGGTTATATAGGTGGGGTTGCTGGAATGCTTAAAACCAATTCAACTGTTGAAAGTTCTTTCACAAAAGGCACAATCAACGGAATAATCACAACAGAAGACACAAACTTTGCAGCTGGACTTGTTGCAGTTGTTGAAAAAGAAGCAACAGTTGAAAAAAGCTTCTCTGAAGCCACAACAGTGCGTGCAAAATTTGTTGGTGGTTTGGTTGCAATTAACGCAGGTATAATCACAGAATCTTATGTTTCTACAGGTGATTACAAAGGATACAGCGTTGGTGGTATGGCTTATGTTAACTTTGGAAAAGTGACACATTCATACATCATTAACGCAAACCTTGAAAGTGACGCCAAAGATTCTGATTACTCTGTTGCAGGCTTGGTTGTTTATATGCCAAAAGATTCTTCAATGGAATATGTTTACAGCTCTGCTTCAATTTCAAGAACAGGAAACGCAAATCTCTATGCAGAAACAAGATCAAGAATTCGTTATAGTGGTTTTGAAAAATTCATTGACGACATCTTTAATGGTGCACACTTCCAACGCATTGCAAACAAAATGAAATCTGAAAAAGATGGCGCAGGAAAAATTACTAACTATGTTGTTGTTAACTATGGCAGTGCATATGTTCAAACAAACTTCTTTGCTGGAAAACCAGGGTTTATTGAAGCAACACAAGAAGACGCAATGGGAAACACAACAACAAACCCATTCAGAACAGCAGGTTTCTTTGACTACACCCCAACAATCTGGGCGTTTGAAGATGGTCAATGGCCACATCTTGTTCGCGTTGTTATCGACCCAACAACAGTTGAAGAAGCTGAATAATTAATTAAAACAAAAAGATGAGCAAAAACTCATCTTTTTTTATTTTCAAATTTTGATATTACATTATTTTAAAGAATTTAAACCAAATTCAATTCAAATACATAAAACAAAAGTTAATTATTAAAGCAGGTGTGTTTTTATTTGCAAATCTAAAGAAAGATAGTTTTTAATAAATTCACAAATATAAAACATTGTTTACAGCATTTTAAAATAACTAATAAAACATTATAAATTTGTTTTAAAACAAATTACCAAATAATTAGGGCAGTGGTTGAATTACAACAAATAATAAGGGCATAAACGCGGTTAGTTTGTTAAATAAAAAGAGAGTGCAAGTAAACTTTGAGGTTTATTACACTCTGCTTGAAATCTTAATTTTTGCGCAATGATAAATTATTAATTATCTTAAATTAACTTGGATGCCTAATAATTAAAGTATTAAAATTTATTTTTCTTCAGCAAGAACTTTTTCGTATTCAGCTAAGATTGCTTCACGAATCGCTTCTCTTGTTGGAGTGTTGATTGGGTGAACAATGTCTTTGTATTCGCCATCTGGTGTTTTTCTGCTTGGCATTGAAATGAATACACTTTCAGTTCCTTGAATGATTTTAATGTCATGAACTACAAAGCATTCATCGATTGTAATTGAAGCAACTGCTTTCAATTTACTGTCATCTTTTTTAACTAATCTGATTCTAATGTCTGAAATTTTCAAGTTTTTGTCCTTCCTTCTTTTAATTTTGCCTTAGTGACATAATTATTTTACTATTATTTTATGATTATACGCAAATGTTTTTATCATTTTTTTTACAAAAATCATATATATTTGCGTGAGAATAGAAAAAACATATCATTTTATCGGAATTGGTGGAATTAGTATGAGTGGTTTGGCGCGCATACTTCTTTCGCTTGGAATTAAAGTGCAAGGCAGCGACACGGCAAAAAGCAACACAACAAAAAGCCTTGAAAAGCTTGGGGTTAAGGTGTTTTACAAGCATAATGCCTTAAATTTGGGCAGTGCTGGTGTTGTTGTTTACACAGACGCAATTAAAAAAGACAACCCAGAATTTGTGGCGGCAAAACAAAACAATTTGATTGTGTTATCAAGGGCAGAACTTTTGGAAGAAGTGTCAAAACGCTTTAAAAAAGTGATTGCAATAAGTGGCTCTCATGGCAAAACAACAACAACAGGAATGATTACAGAAGTTTTTAAAAAAGCTTCTCTTAAACCAACTGCACACATTGGCGGAGTTTTAAAAAGTGAAAATTCAAGCATTGTTTTGGGCGAGGATAAAGAATTTTTTATTACAGAGGCGTGTGAATATAAAAGCAATTTTCTTCATCTTAAACCAACTGTTGGCGTTATTTTAAACATTGAAAAAGAGCACATGGATTATTTTAAAACTTTTAAAAATGTGGTGTCAGCTTATCAAAGTTTTGCAAATAATTGTGAACATTTAGTTAAATATGAAAAAGTTGAAACAACTCACGAAAAAACATTGTTTTATGGTGCAAAAGGTTATAACGCACGCAAAGTTAAAAAGCAAAATAATGGGTGCTATTGTTTTGATTGTTATTTTGAAAACAAAAAGCTTTTTAAAGTTAAGCTTAATGTTATTGGAAAACACAACATTTACAACGCGCTTGCAACAATTGCGGTTGCAAAACATTTTAACATTGATAACAAAACCATAATTAAAACAATTGAACAGTTTTCAGGCATTTTAAGGCGTTTTGAAGTCATTAAAGAAAAACCATACATCGTGCATGATTATGCTCATCATCCTTCTGAAATTGAGTCGTGCATTCTTGCAACAAGGGGTTTTAAGAAAGACAAAATTGTTGTTGCCTTTCAGCCCCACACATATTCACGCACGCAAAGCCTTATGCCAGATTTTGAAAAGGCGTTCAGTGAATGTGATGAGCTTTTAATTATTAAAACATACTCCGCGCGGGAAAAATATGTTGCGCAAGGCAGTGCGCGGGCACTTTACAATTATTTGAAAAAGAAACACAAGAAAGTTTTATATTTTAAATCGTTTGAAAGTGCAAGGGAATATTTAATTAAAACATTGCGCAAAAAAGACACTTTGCTTGTTTTGGGCGCAGGAAACATTGACAAACTTGCACGCACTTTTTAATAATTTTAAAAATAACTTTTTTGCTTTTTTGTTTGGCTTGTTTTTATATATATTTTTTTTAAAATAATTGACAAGTGAGT
>JBMNOM010000018.1:0-16808 GCA_050943075.1 Christensenellales bacterium
ATAACTAAGGTGAGTACTTATGAGATTCTTTAAAATTTTTTTAATTTGCTTATCATCAATAATCGGCGTGACAGGCGTTGTGCTTGGAACAATGTTTTTGACGGGCTACTTTAAAGAAGAAGTTGTTGAGCCAACTTCAATTGCTTTTAACTTAAGCAGTTATGAGGTGACTGACAATTTTGAAATGCAAATTATGGCAAATGAAGAAGGTGTGACACAAACAAAGGTGACGCTTTCCTTTGCTGAAGGAGAACAAATTTCTGATGTTAATGGAGAGATTACAGACGGTGTTATCATTATTCCAAAGAACGTTGAAATTGGCGTCCCTTTCACTGTTAGAGTTTTTAAAGAACTTCAAAACCTTGGTGGGGAAAGCGTTGAGTGGATTAAGGGTGGAATTTCAACCTTAAAGGCTCAAAGCGAAAATGTTAAAGTTAGAACAATTACAACAAATGTTTTTGTTGATGTTCCTGTTCACTCACTTGAAGTTAAAACCTATGCCTTAATTGATGGCGCACCTGCAAGCAAATTTAATGTGGGCTCATCCTTTTTTGCAGAAGCCAATTTTATTCCTGCTGCCAGTGCATATCGTTATAGCAAAAATGGCACAAAAGGAACTGTTGAGGAATTTAAGAAAATTTATTTCACAACTCCAAACACTTCTTCAGTTGAAATGGTTAGAGATTCTGTTGCATATAACAAAGCAGAATTTAGGGCATTGCAAACTGGAACAAATTTTGAAATTAAAGCACAAGCATTTTCCAAAGTTGAAGATGAACTTAGTGCACTTGAAAGTGTTAAAAATATCACAGACCCAGAATATGCAAAAGAAATTATTTTGGGGCTTTTAAATTCAAACGAAACAATTACAACTCAAGACTCTGCACTTGTTGAAGTGGCTTCACTTGTTGTGGGGGGCTTTAATGTTAGTGCCTTGGGTGTTAATGCAACATTTAACAAAACAACAAGACTTTACGCAAGAAAAGAAACTTTGATTTCACAAGGGTTTTACAACCTTGGTGTTGACATCATTGCTTCTGACGGCGAAACAAAACTTTATGATTACATTCCACAAGTTGCAATTGCATTATATGTGGAAAGCCAAGAAGGTAATGTTCCACTTGAGCCAAACAATGACATAATTGCTTTAACTGGTGGAAGAACATTTGAGTTTGGTATGAGTGATGGAAAAACATATAACTTTGTTCTTCCAAACGTTAACTATTCCGACATTGGCGCATCAAGTTGGGACATTGTGCTTAAAACTGAAGACTCTTCAGTGAAAGCAATGATTGTGCTTTTTGAAACAATTGACACAACACCTGTTTTAAATTTGAATTCATTGGACAACCAAGGTAAACCAAAAAACAACATTGACATTATTGGTTTGAATGTTGTTCGTGGCAGAGTTTACTGGAAACAAGTTTTCCCAGCGGCAGAAGCGCTTTACATTTATGATGCTGGTGCAGAAGGACAAACAACTGTTGATCAATACAACTTAAAACAATCAAGTTTGGGTGAGACAAGAATTGTTGTTCCAGAAGGCAATTCATATCAAAAAGTTGTTTACTTTGCTTACATTGAAAAATCAAACACCATCGATCCAGATTTAGACTTGTCAATTTTCTTAAACGTGTTGCAAACACCAACAAAATTAAAAATTGGTGATGTGACAACACTTGTTTATGAAATTGTGGATGGCTTGGTTTCTCCAAAAATCGAAGAAGAATTGCCAGAAAACTATGAAATTAAAGTTTTATTTGCAACTGTTGAAACAAATTACAATGGCAGTGCAAGGCTTGATGAAGAAGGTGGCTATATCATTGACTCATACAGCTCGGACGCACAAGGCAACTTGTCAACATTGGCTTTTGTGACAAGAAAAACAATTAAGAATTTGGGCGCACATGTTGAAGTTGCATCTAATTCTGTATATCTTGACGGCGACAAAATTGCCATTGTTCATAAAACAGACAACGCTTTTGAAATTGTGTTTAATTTGCTTGAAGAACAAGAACAATTCTTTATTAGAGATTGGGAACAAGGCAGAATTTCTTTAAGATTTTTAATTGAAGATGTTCCAACAAACATTTTTGAAATTGTTGAAAGCAAGTTTATTGACCACAGATTCAGTTTGGTGGTTAAAGCAGGCCCAATTCAATATGTTAGCGAAACTGATACTGGTTTTAGATATTTTAAAATTGAACTTTTGCACACACAAGGCAAACTTGGACAAATTACCAAAAAAATTGAAAAAACAATTACATATAACAGCGAAACACTTAATGTGGACGCAGAAGTTGAACAATCTTTGTTTGAACTTTATGATGGCTTAATTAAAGAAATTACATTTGCAATTGACGCTCTTGAAGGAAAATCTTCTGCAAGCAATCCTTTTATTGTTCAAACTTCACTTTCTGCTGAACAAGGTGTTAATAATTTGCTTTATGAAAATGTTCCTTATGCAAGCAAAGCTGGCTCAAACAACACAATCAGCAATTCAAATATGACAGACACAGCTTTGAAACAAGCACTTTACAAAGAGGGCACATCAGCTGTTAACATTATTGCCAAAGATAAATATGGTAATGAAATTAAAGATGAAACATTGTGGCGCTTGGTGAGTGATGATTTGGAAGGTAAATACTTGCAAATTTCACAAAGTGGACAATCAATCAACTTCTTAAATGCCACACCAGAAAATCACAGCGTTAAAGTTGGCATTGAAACATTAAATGGCATTGGTGGAAGAAAAGTTGTTTCTTCATATTCACTTTATTTTGCAATTCATAACCCTGGCAAGCTTGTGAGAGTTTCCACAAACGAAGCCGGAATTAACATGGAAGATAAATACAACTACATAACAAAGAAAAACTATGTTTATGACGATGCAACAGAAAGTTATTTAATTTCAGACTTTGATGACTCATTTACAGATTACAAAAACCAAAAAATTCAAGTTGCTGTGACAGGGGAAGGAAACTCGTATATTAATTTGACTCTTGTTCCAGATGTTGGAGCATCGCCAAATGTTTTCCAACTTTTCTATGCACTCCCAATTCCTGGCACAAACCCAGTTAGATATAATGTGTTTGACCTACTTAAAACAGTGAGTGTTTACTATGACAACGATGACAGAAGCATTATTAGTGAATATGTTTACTTCATTGAAGACGAAGAAGGCTCGATTACAAGGCTTCAAATTCTTAAAAACTTTGGACAAAAGGCGTCTTTAAGTTTTACTGTTAGAACAACAATAGGTTTAACTTTTAACCTTGAAATTAACATTGACCCAGTGATTTCTGGAACACCACAAAAATATGGACATGATGGTGCAGCAGAAAAAATTGAAACCAACAGATATGAAGGTGTTTACGCACAACACGAACTTACAATAACAATTCCAATTGAAGGGCTTGAAAGCATAAATGATGATGAATACACACCAATTGTTTATGACGCAAGCACAAAGAAAGTTGTTGCAGCAAAAGGTGTGGGTGCAAACGGCAGTGGAATTAGCATTGTTGGAACAACTGTTGAAATAACACTTTATCTTGAAGATGTTTCACAACAAACTTTGCGCCACTTGGTGTTTGTTCTTGACACAACTGGAACAGGTATTGACGGCGATTATCAAAGAAACATTTTTGACTTTGCAAGAGATATTTACTTGAATGTTAACCCAAACATTATGTCAAGCGCAAATCCTAATAAAACAACAAATTTACCAAATGAAAACAACAAACCTGTTGTTCAAATTAACGTTAATCAAAATGTGATTGAAAACATTCTTGGCGTTAATGACGACGAGGCATATTTCAAAGTTGGCAGAATTGAAGGTGAAAGACAGTTAATTCTTGGCACACAAGCAACAAGCGCTTACCCATTTGTTGAAATTGCAATTACAGATCAAAACGGCATGTCAACAATTAGCACGCTTTTTGAAATTAGATTTGACGGAACTAAATTTAACTTGCATTTTAAGAGCACATTTAGAGAAAGTGCTTCAATTTACGTGACAGTTTCTCACAAAGTTTCAAGCCAAGGCTCTTACATTGTTGGAACATACAAAATTGTGTTTATTCCAGATATCACGCCAAACAGAGCGGAAAATAACTTTGTTGTTTACAGGGGAGTGGAATATTTGGTTTTAACAGCAGGAACATATTCCTTCACTGATGACCTTGCCCCACTTTTCACAACACAAAATGAGGACATTTCATTAATTGTTAATTTCTCTGATTTGGAACCAGAAACACCTTACTGGTCAATTACAACACAAAGTGGTGTTCCTGCAAACATTGTAATTAGACAAACAAACAACATTTTAAGCGATATGCTTTACATCACTGTTTTAATTAGAGATGTTGCAAGCATTACATTCCCAGTTATCATTTTGCCAATTCAAACACCAGTTGTGCAATACAGTTTGGATTACGAAGATGGCGCATTATATGATGCAAACTTTGCAGTTAATGGCGACTTGGCGTCATTGCTTTCAATTGACCACTTAAAAACAGTTGGCGCTTACGACATTGTTGAAGACGCAAGCATAATTAGTGTGTTTGCAACAGAAGAAAATCCTTATGGTTTCTTCCTTAGACCAAACGATGCAATTTTCAGTTTAATGGATGACCCATTAAGCCCAGGCATGAGCAACATTGTTGCCAAAATTAACCCAACAAGCGGACAACTTGAAATTAAAGTTGTTGGACAAGACACATTTATTATTGTCGTTGCAACAATTAATCAAAACTTCAAGGTGTATTACAGACTTAAAATTAAATCAAGCGCTGTTTTGAAGGCATTCTATCCTTACGCCGACAATTTGGTGGCAGGAGATAAAGCAGAATACCTTTACTTTATGGGCGCACAAAACTTGACAGTTGATTTCACTGTTAACTCGTTTACTGCAGACAAACCTGCAACAAAACAAGAACTTGCTGGCGTTTATGTTGGAGAAGAGTTGCAAGAAAACTACTTCATTACAAAACGCTTTGAAATGTTTAGGCAAATTAGGTTTGGTGGAGAAAATGGGCTTCAAACTCTTGCTTTCACTCCAAACAACATTCTCAGCATTTCAATTAAACAAATTCAACTTTTAAACCCAAACACATGGGCAGTTGAAAGCAATGTTGTTGCAGGACAATTTGCAAACTATGTTGTGTTTGATGGCAATAATTTAAGAAAACTTGTGTTTAAGAATGTTGGAACATATAAAGTTGTTTTAACAATTAACACAGATCTTTATGCAAGTGTTGACTATACAATTATTGTTAAAGACATGCCAAATAATTACTCGTTGTCAACAACAGACACATCACTTAACTTAAATGCAAAGAAAATTGAACTTGATTCTCCAACAATTGTTGATGAACAAGTGCAATCTGACATTTTGAAAACATTTAAGTTAACTTTAACAAGAAGTGGCATTCCTTATGACAACACAAATGAATTGAGATTCTTTATCTACAACTCAAATGGCAAACTTTTTGTTGATGAGGAAAACAACATTCAAATTCTTTATTCTCCAAACGTAATTAACGCTCGTCTTGCGTTCTACACAAGGTTTGGGCTTATTGACACATTTGACATTGTGCTTAATTCACTTATTGACGTTGTTGACCCAGAAAACCAAGCAAACAAAAAATATGCTCAAAGTGTTTATGGCGGACAAGACTATGATTTTGAACAAGAACTTGCCTTTATTGAAAAAGAAGATGAAACTTTGAATAAAATTGAAGTTTCAGACTGGAAAGTTTTTGTTTTGGACAGCCAAGGCAACTTGCTTTCTGTTGTTCCAAACATTTTAACCTATTATACTTTTGAAAATGGAATTCTTTTCACAAACTTCACAATTTTGCCAGTTAAACAAACACAAACACTTTACTTTAAGATTGTTGTCACACTTCCAAATTCAAGCCAATTTGAATTTGACTTTACATTAACAGTTTTACCAGCGCTTGAAGCAACAGGAAAAACAAACAGTTCTGAACTTATCACACATGAACTTATTGCACTTGAAGAAATTGAACTTTACATTTTCAACAATAATATTGATACGTCTAATAATAAACATTATTTATATATTAATAATGGTGTTGACTTGGAAGTTCGACAAGTTGATGGCGAATTCTTTGCAACAAGCCAAAGTTTTACAGGAGAATATTTCATTAATATCAGCCCAGTGACTGGCAGCAGTGTAATTGCAGATGTTAGACTTGAAAATGGCGTTGTTATTATTGCAACAAATGCAGTTGCTTTCGACACAAGAATTGTTTTAAGAGTGACTGTTTCACTTGACACATACTTTATGGAAAGCTTCATTGCATTCAACATAACACCAGACGCAATTGTTGAAACATTCTATCCAGAACTTGAAGGGCTTGACATTAGGTTTGAAAGCATATATTATGACCAAGAAAGAGGCGGAATTAACTTGCTTGAAAGCCCAAGCTTCCAAAGTGAACCAAGAGTTAGAATTGAATCACTTGACGACAAAGACAAAAAAGAAGATGCTTATGTGACATACAGAGTTGTGAGTGGTGAACAAGATTCAAGCAAATTTGAAATTCTTGGTGGCTCATTTATAACAGGCACAACAAATTATAGTTTAAAAACATCAAAATTTACATTTGGATTTAAAAATAACCCAACTTATGATTTTGCAGAAGTTGAGTTTGAAATTTATGTCAGCGGCATTTCTCGTGCAAAATACATAATTAAAGTTTACAGCAAAATTTCTTCTGTTTACTCTGTTAAAGTTAACAACATCAATGAAGTTGAAGGCGCAAACAGTGAATTGTTCTATCTTGGAGAAGACAGACGCGACATCTTTAATGGTGCGCAAGCAATTCGCTTCACAGTTGCACAAACAGTTAACTCTAACATTAAAATTAATATGTATAAATCTTCTACAAACACCAACGTGTTCATAACATCGTTCCAAGTTGGCACAGCAGACAGAAGACAAGTTAAAACAATTAAAATGCCAATGAGTTTAAGCTCTTCAACACTTGCAGATTTAACACAAAACAATGTTAAATTTAAGTTTGTTAACGCGCAAGACCAAGAATCAACAGTATTCTACACTTTGCAAGATTTAACAAATGGCACAAATGGTGCTTCAAAAGTGTTTGAACTTAACACAGAAGGCAACAACTCAAGTTTTGTTGTGATGAGAAGGCTTGTTGTCACATACCTTGGTGTTGAAATTAACGACACTGAATTTTTGAATGAAGTTAAAGTTTCTGAAGATGCGTCAAGCGTCACACCAGCAAACTTCAGAATTTCTTATGAAGGCCTTGGAGATGATGTGACAGTTAGAAGCGCATCTGTTGGAATTTACATTGGAGATACAACAGACTCTAACAGCTTGGGAACATATTCCTATGTTGTTAAAGCAAACTTCCAAATTCAAAGCCAAGGAATGATGGAATTTATGGTTGGGCAAAACTACAACCGCTTGCTTTCACAACTTGGAATTAAAAAACTTAGCGGAGAAAATTTTGTTAACTATGACGCAAATGGCAATCCAATTGTTTCAAATGTGTTGTTAAGCAAACAAGCTGAAATTAAACTTGATTTGAAAACAAAAAATGACTTCATTGAAGCATATTATGCCGACAGACCAACAGTTCCTTATGAAATTATTCCGGGTTTTCCACCTGTCACACGCTCTACAGCAAGCACAGATGGACCAGACGAAGTTGTTTACGACTTTAACTTAATGCCATTTGGTGCTCCAAATGGTGGGCTTTTGGTGACATTGATTTTCACATATAAATTTGACAATGGCAACAACACACCACAAAACGAAGAAGCAGAAATTTTGTTTAGAAGAGAAATTCAAGTTAAAATTGTTCCAAACTGGAATATTAGGCTTTTAAATCAAAACGGAATTGAAAACTCTTTGGCAAACCCAGAAAGAATTTCAGCAAATGATTTTGCACAAGGCTCAAATTTATACAACTACATTTTTGCAGAAGCAGATAATGTGGACCAAACAAAAGTTTTGGCATACAAATTGAATGTTGACGTTGCAAACCAAGCTTTACAACTTAATTACACATTGGACACTGAATATTCTTCAGTGGCAAGCATAGTTAAGATTGCAAGCGGCGGAATTATTACAAAAGTTTCAATCAATTTAACAAAACCATTATTTGCAGAAAGAAAAATAATTGTTAAAATTGCTGACAATTTTGGCTATTCGCTTAACTTCTACTTTGTTGTTGAACCACAAGAAGTAATTAATTACGAATCTGGTTTGGCGGGAGGAAAAGTGTTTGAAGGCGATAAACTTATTATTCAACACTCTGCAACTCAAGATGACGAGGGCATTGACCACACAATTCACTTAAACAAGCAAACAATCAACAATAATATTACAGCAATGTTAATTTTGCGCAAAGAAAATGGCGATGAGCTTGCTCTTCTTACAGATGACTTTGTTTCACTTGACACACCAATCCTTGTTAAATATCTTGACGGAAGCGTGTTCTCACAAACACAATTTAATGTTTATGTTTACATTGAAATTCTTCTTAAAGATTCACTTTCAGGAGAAATTTACACAGTTAACACAGTGAAATTCTTCTTGTATCAACGATACACACCAGTTGTTCAAGAAACAAAAGTTAGAGATGGCAATTCATTTAATTTAATTAATTACATTGCTGTTGAAGACAAGAAATTGAACACACCAATTGGTGTTCCAACACTTGAAAACGACAGAATGCTTTACATTAAACGACAAAACTTTAATGGTTATGTGGTTGTTTCTCCAGAAGGATTAGTTTCAAAAACAATTAATATTTCTGATAATAATTATGTGAGCGGCAATAATGGATATTCATTCATTAGTTTGAAAAAGGCTTTCCCAGATATTGGTGGAAACATTGCAAACTATGTGTATAAAGTGACAGAAATTTCAGACAGCACAAGCAAAGTTAAATTTGCAATCAGTGGAAAAAACTTAACATACACAGTGTTAGCAGATAATCCTTATCCAACAAACTCTTATGTTGTTTATCTTTTTGACGGATATCAATATTATGATGTTGAAATTGGACCAGGAGCTACAAAAGTTCTTCCAAATGAAGGCTTTAGCATTTTGGGTTATGATATATCAGCCAGCGGCACAATTATGTATAGCATGGAAAGCAAACAAGTTGGTGGAACAAGTAAGCAATACATCTATATTAACAATAGTAGTGCTCTTCTTAACGCAGAAATTAGGCTTACAACAACAGTTGGACAAAACCAACTTGTAATTAAACAAAGCAGTTCAAATCCAGCACTTTACAGCATTAGTAATGGAACATTCACAATACCAAATCAAATGGTTGATGAGGATGGCGTGCTTGAACTTGAAGCAGTTGTTCAAGGACAAACAATAAGTTTTGTTTCAAATGGCGAAAACTGGATTATAACAGGCTATTCTATAAGAGAAAATCTCACCCCACACGAGTTTAGAATTGTTAATGATAAGAAACTTAAAATGGTGACAATTGACACATCAAACTCTGGAACAATTAAAGAAGTTGATGTTATCTTTGCTGGTGTTGATCAAATTCTTCCAGTTAAATTAAACAAAAACGACACACAAGAGTTTTCAATGCTTGAAGTGCATTTGAACAAATGGAACAAAGAATTCCCAAGTTATAATGCAAATTACATTTCATTTGCAGACAGCCCAATCAGAGCAGACGATTTAACAAAAGTTAAAGGGCTTGAATATTACAACGACACCTTGGAAGTTAAAGTTGGGCCATCAAGCACAGCAACAGTTGGCCGAATTGCACTTAACATAACAAGAGTGAGAGGAACGCAAGAAATAACCAAGAGTTATGAAATTCCTGTTTACAACTTTGCTTACACATATAACATTGGAATTTCTTACTCGTTTAAAGATTATGAAAATAACTTAATTAAAGATGGCGACATTTATAGAATTCAAGTTGTGAATTTACCAACAAGAGCACCAAGTTATATTAACTTTGTGTTGCCAAATGGAAGCGTGATTAATAATGTTCAATTAAACGACGTTCACCCTTACACAGTTGTGATTAACGACCTTAAAGTTTTTGAAATTGTTGATGACGAGATGATTCATGGACAAACATCAATTAAACTTGACTCTAGCGCACAATTTAATTACTTCCAAGCATTAAAATATGTTGGAGTTGATAAGTATTATGTGATTGGATTTAATGGCGTGCTTCACGTGTTAAACCCAGTTAACTATCAAGTTTCACCATACTACTTTGGAATTGACACTTCAAAAGTTTATGAACAAATTGAAGGCCGCGGAATTGATGATTATCGTCAAGGTTCAACTCAACCAGACGGAACAGTTCCTTACTATATCGACTTTGACACTTGGGCAAGCAATGTTGCATTACTTGCTTCAAGCCAAAAACCAACACAAGACAGATTAAGGGAGGGGTTTTTCAACAACTATTTGCGTTTTGCATTTAACAGTGGTGCAGGAGCAAAAGATAGAATTGACGAAAATGGAAACATAACAATTTATCTTCCAGAAGGCAGCGCTGTCACAACAATTCACCTTGAAATTGATGTTCAAGTTGCAGTTAATGGCGCAAAAAATGTGTTTATTAATCAATCAGAACAACAAGAAAACATTGAGTGGATTGGCATTGGCTCAATTAGGCTTGTGTTTAACACATATCCACAATATAGGCTTGAATCTCAAGCACCAGGGCTTGGCTATGTTGTTGCAACAGTTGATAACTCTGCAATTCAAGACCAAGACATATTTGTGAAATACATTGAAATTAAAGAAAATGAAGATGCAAATTCACGTGTTGCCTTCAGCGTTAACCGTTTGTTTGAAAGAAATAGCTTAACAATTAAGAATGTTTTAACTCAAACAACAACGGCTGAACACAAAGGACTTTCACGAGTTTACTTGACAAGCAATGAAGAAAAGAACTATCAAGTTTCATTCAGCTTGGACGGAAAACTTAATGTTAACGCAGTGCTTACAAGTGAGTTTATAAGATATGATGGCTTGCCAACCATTTTGGGTGCAAACATTGTTCCTGGTGGAACAGCAACACTTGAACTTAAAGTGATTAATGGTGGACAAACAACTGTTTATACAGGTAATTACACCAATAATTCAAATAAGATATTGTTCTCTGAAATTGCGCTTTCAAGCATAATTGCATCAGAAAATGGCAAAACATTTAAAGATATTATTGAAACTGCAATTGCAGATGGACACACATTTGAAATTATTCCAGTTGCAAACGACAAACTTAATGTTTCAGTTGTTTGGACAAAACTTGATTTAACTCAAATTGCTTCAATGTTGTCAATTTCATTCTTTGGTGATGCAACACCAGAAAGTGCAACAAAATATGACGAAATTATTACAATTTTGAAATCAAGTAAGTTGTTTAAATTAACTCCAATTTCAAGTGCTTCACAACAAGGCACAATTGACAAAGTTTGGGTTGAAGTTGCAGGAAAAACTGCTGCAGAAATTCAACATGAAGAGTTTTACGCAGTCACTCAAAGCATTTTAAGTGGTGGCGTGCTTCAAAAAGCACAAACAGTTGTTGTTAAAGCAGTTAACACATCTGAAAACATAAAAGAAATTCAACTTAATGTTCCTGTTTTAGTTTCAAGTTTGGGCGCAGGCAATTACACAAGCATTGTGCTTGTTGAAAAACTTGATAAAGCTGTTGGCATTAAGGGCCCAACACTCATCAACGCAAATGGATTTTACAGCTTTGAACTGGGTGTTTACATTAAAGAAAACTCAATGATCAGTTTTGAAAGTGAACTTTCTGTTATCAAACAAGAAAACCCAGATTCTGATTATGTGATTTCAAGCGATTTAACCACATATTATAAAGGCATTGAAAATGTTTTCTTGCAATCAAATGGGCTTACAGACACATCAGGTTTAACACAATATGCAGCAGCAATAATTGCGAAAAAATTAACCGAAATAGATGGAAATGAAAATGAAGCTGAAGTTGAATTCAATATTTCTGTTCCAAGTGAAAAAGTGACAAACATTATTTCATACTTGTCAACAAGTGAACCACTTCATGGAACAGCAATCAGCAGAATTGATTACACTTATGAATATGTTTCATCTCCAAGAACAGTCGTTTCATTAAAACCAAGTGAAATTAAGATGGTGTATTCAAAAGCAGGAAATGCAAACTCACTCTTGTGGCATGAATTAACAAACAAAAACTTGCCAACGGGCAAATTCTTCTACAACATCACAAGAGCAAACGGCACTTTAGAGGTTGAAACCAGCGAAAACATAATTGAAAACTTGAATGACAAAGACGTTGTTTCATACATTTGGGATGGATTGTTATTGGTTGAAAACCTTGAAAATGCAGAATACTTGCAATTAACCTATAACGGCAAACAAGTTTACTTTGACGCAAAAACATACAGGCACAATAACACAAGTTATATTGATGTTTCTCGTTTGTTTGACGAGCCACTTAACAGGCTTGAAGTAAGCGCAGCAACTCCATTGGACACTAAACTTAAAGACATATTCACAAACCAATATGACACAATTAAAGCTTTGAGATATGAATTTGATGGTCAAGTTAAAACTTATGCATTAGTGAATTATGCAGACGCTGCTGTTGCGGACGCTTTAACTCAAAACTTGTTTGACATCTTCTTTGAAAATGATGGAAATGGTAAGAATGCAATTACTGTTCTTTACAAAGATGAAATTCTTGCTCTTTCAACAAACTTCAATGAAAACAGCTGGACACTTCCAATACAACAATATTATTCATTTAAACAAGGCAATGTTCACTTTGCAACAGCGTTTATAAGCAATGTTCCAAACTACAACTTGTTCACATTGTTTAACACAAACATAATATTTGCAAAAGATGGCGAAGTTGAAATTGCAAGGTTGAAAAACTCAATTGATGTTTTGGCGGATGCTGTAATTATTGGCGATCCATCACAATTTGGTGCAATTAATGTGTTGTTTGAGTTTGAAGGACAAAGTGTTGCAATTTTCAACATAACAATTAACTTAATTGGCGAAGAATACTTTGGATTAATTAACATTGGAAAACTTGAAACGCTTTATCAAAACCTAACAAGCAATGTTGTTTCCTACATTCACATTGATGAAGAAGGAAATGAGGTTGCAAACAAGATTTTTGCAAGAGTTGAAAACTATTCACTTGTTGATCAAGTTTTACCAAGTTTTGATATTACAACAGCTCAATAATGCCAAGAAAAAGCATTAAATTTAAACAAAGTTTAATTCGTGCTTAACAATTAAAAACAAGCTTTTAAACAAAAGCTTGTTTTTTATTGCTGTTTTTGCTTTAAAGTGAATAAAATTGTTTGCATATTAATTTAAAATATTATTATTCAAGTAAGCAGTTTAAGCAAGCTGGGCAATTTGGGGCTTAACACAAACAAAACTTTAAACAAAATTTTTTGCAAAGAAAAGATGGAAAAAGTTTTAAAAAAAATTCAATTTATTTTTTTTAATTATAATTATAGCAAAAAATTTGTTTTTGCAGGTCAGTGTGGCTTAAAAAACGCAGTTATATTATTTGCGTAAAATGTTGTATTTTATTTGTCTTTGTATGAAAATGTAGAAAATTTCGACAAAAAACGACAAAAACATAAATCTAAAGATTATTTTTTACAAAATTAATAAATATTTTACAAAAACGCAAAAAAGTTGGCACAGTTGCATTGACACTTGCAATTCTCTAACCTATAATTCTTTTGATTTTACAAAAAAAGAGGAGAGATTTATGCTTGTTTGGGCAAAGACATTATTAAGTGTGTATAGATATTTGGATAGGGTTGCAGATGCAATTGACAAAATTGTGTTTTCAAGGGCAATCAACTCATTTTACACTTCTGGCAGCAATTTGGCTTTTAATTCTGTTGAAAGTGTGACTGATGACATTTTAAATTTAACTGAAAGAAAGGTTAATTTAATTAATTTAAAATTAATCATCAAAGAATGCTTGGAAAACACAAAGCCTGATTTAACGCCATATTTAATTGCCAATTTAATTGAAGGCAAAACCTGTTTTGAATGCGTGAGCATTTTTAATGTGTCTTTGCGAACATATTTCCGAAAAATTAATTTGGCACTTGAAAGTTTTATTAAAACACTTATAAGAAAAGGGTGTGACCAAACTTTTTTTAACACAATGTTAAAAGATGAAACTTAGATTATTGAAGTTAGAAACACCTTTGCAAAAAACATTAACAGTGCAATTAACGAAAATTTTAAAATTGAAAGCAAAGTTAGTTTAAAACAAAAAAAAAGGTTAAAAAATGTCAGTAAAGTCATTTGCGGAAGCGTTAATCCTCAAACTCAAAATAGTCAGAGTTTTTAACCTTTTTAATTTTCTTTTTATTTTTGCCCACGTCAAGCGCAATTTTTGTTGTTTTAAACAAAAAGTATATAATTGCCAAACAAGGTAAACTTACGCCCAAAACAATTATAATTTGCATTACTTTGCTTAAATTGCTTAAGGCATTGCCCCCGTTTTCTTGAGAAACTGGCTGAAAAATTGGCGCCTCAATTTCTTCCAAAACTTCTTGATTTGGCTCAATTTTGGTTAAGTTATCACAAAAAACTGAATAAAGATAGCCAAATTCTGTTTTGCTTGTTGCCGGCACAATATATTTGCAATAATACCAAATTTTGCCTTTGTTTGGAATTGCTTCCTCGCCATTTGTTTTGCCATAGTAAACAAGGTTTGTTTCCAAGAATGGCACTGTTGTAATCACATTAAAAGGCCCTTCGCTGTTAACTGGTGTGGAACGCAAATTAAGCCCTTCAAAAGCATAAACTCTGAAATTTATGTTTGTTGCAAAGGGCTTTTGTGGTGTGCCTTTAACAAAGCGCAAATTGTTTTTTAAAACATAGCCAACCACGCCCATATATTCCGCTTTATAAAAATTGTTTTTTTCGTTTTCCAACAGTTTAACAAAATATGTTTGCTCCAAAACAAAAAGTGCGTTTGCGTCGTTAATTTCTGGGCTTTTGTAAAACAAAGTTGAGTTATTTGTTATTTGAGCATAAGGATATTCCACAGCAAAAACAACTGCTTTTTCTTCAAACAAAAAAATGCAGGGGAAAAACGCAAGCATAAGAAAAACAAACAAAAATTTAATTGGGGCAATGTAATGATTTTTCATACATTAATTATAAAATTTATTGCCAAACGAAACATTTAAGATAATTGTCTTAATTTGCTTGTTCGTTGTTTAATTTGGGAGGAAATGTTGAAAGCGAGTTTTATACTTGATAAAATTAAAAAAATTGAAACCGAACTTGAAAAAAGAAAAAAACTTTATGCAATAGATTTATACAATAAAACAGACAAAGTTCACAAAAAACAAATTGAATTTCATAAATGCATAAAACGCAACAAATGGGTTTTTGGGGGAAACCGCACTGGCAAAACAGAGTGTGGTGCGGTTGAAGTTGTGTATTACGCACGCGGTAATCACCCTTATAAAACAATTTCAAAAGCCACTTCTGGCTGGGTGGTGTCGCTTTCACGCCAGGTGCAAAGAGATGTTGCTCAAAGCAAAATTTTGCATTATTTAAAACCAGAATGGATTGTTGATGTTGTGATGAGTGAAGGCAAAAAAGCAAGTTATTCCGGCGGTGTGATTGATTATATTTTAATTAGAAATGTGTTTGGCACAATTAGTAAAATTGGGTTTAAAAGTTGTGATCAAGGAAGGGAAAAATTTCAAGGTGCATCTCTGGATTATGTTTGGTTTGACGAAGAGCCACCCTATGACATTTACATGGAATGCCGAATGCGTGTGATTGACACTTGCGGCGCACTTTTTGGCACAATGACACCGCTTAAGGGTTTAACTTGGGTTTACAACGAAATTTACTTAAACGAAAACAACGATGAGGAAATTTGGAGTATGACAATGCAATGGGAAGACAATCCATTTTTAAACCAAGAAGAAATTAAAAAATTGACTTCTTCAATAAGCAAAGACGAGCTTGAAAGCAGAAAATTTGGCAAATTTATGTTTAATGGTGGGGCTGTTTACAGCGAGTTTAACCCAGATGTGCATGTTGTTGAACCTTTTTCAATTCCAAAAGAATGGTATGACATAATTTCAATTGACCCAGGGCTTAACAACCCACTTTCAGCACACTGGTATGCTGTTGATTTTGACGGCAATATTTATGTGATTGCAGAACATTACGAAGCAAAAAAAGACATTGTGTATCACGCAAACAAAATTAAAGAAATTTGCCAAAAACTTTGCTGGCACACGGATTTTAATGGCAACATTTCAGCGCTTATTGATTCCGCTGCAAACCAGCGCACTTTGGCGGCTTCAAAAAGCGTTGCCGAGCTTTTTTACGACCAAGGCATTAATGTTAACACAAATGTTAATAAAGATTTGTTCAGCGGAATTGCGCGCGTTAAAACATTTTTAAAAAGCGCAGATGGCACAACAAAACTTTTCATTTTTAAAAATTGTGTTAATTTAATTAGGGAATTTAAAACATATTTTTGGGGCGAAGGCGACACTCCAATTAAAAAAGATGACCACGCTTTGGACGAGTTAAGGTATTATATTATGACTAAGCCAGTGGCGTCAGTGCAGGTTAAAAAAGAAAAAAGCAGTGTGCAAAAACACAAAGAAAAGTTAATTAAAAAATTGAAATATAATTACAAATGAACATAAAAGCATTTTAAACAAAAAAGTTTGGAATGCTTTTTTTTATGCTTAAATTATTTTTTTAATTAAAATATAAATAA
>JBMNOM010000065.1:0-2939 GCA_050943075.1 Christensenellales bacterium
CTTGTTATGAAAGAAGCTGGCAAAAGCCCAGTTGCACTTGTGAGTGAAAATGTGACACCAATCTTAGTTAATGGCGACTATGTTTACTACACAGCTGAAAGTGCAATTAAACGCATAAGTGTTAAAGACAAACAAGAACAAGTTGTTGTTGAAGGCACTTTTGAAACAAAGAAATTTGATTTTGATGGAAGATATATCTACTTGTTTAACACATTGACAGATTCTTCAACAGAAACAAAATATTTGCAAAGAATTGACACTTTTGCAATTGAACAAGGAAGCGAAAAAGTTTTGCGCCCTGTTGGCTTTGTGCTTGAAAGCGATGTTAAAGCAATTGCAGATGCAAAAGCAGAAAGAGAAAAACAAGAAGCAGAAAACGAACAATAAAACAAAAACTGGGTTAATCCCAGTTTTTTATTTTTAAATTATTTGAAAAATTAACAAAAAATGTTTAAAATCAACCTTTAAACAAGTGTGCATTTTTGGGTTAGTTGCTTTTAATATGGCAAAAAACAATGTAAATAAATTAAATTATTATTACATAAAAGCGCAGTATATATAATATTAAAATATATTACATATTGACAGTGTGATTTAATAATGTTAAAATGTTATTAACTACTTAAGGAGGTTTTTATGACCGCTAGAAAAAATGGAGTTAAAAGGTTATTAATGTATTTTGTGGTGCTTATTGGAGCGCTTTTTATTGGTACACTTTCATACTACTTTGCAAAGAATAATGAAACAATTGCACTTACAATTGATGAAAATGAAATTGTTTATATCAATCAAGGCGATTCAATAATTTTGCCAATTAGCCACACCCGTGCTTCAAAAAGCACAACAATAACTGTTGAATCTTCAAATTCTGAAATTGTTTCATATAACGAATCAGTTAAATCATTAACTGCTGGAAAAGGTGGAGTTGCAACAATTAATGTGACAACGTCAAACAAAAACTTTGGACCATTCAAATTTGATGTTTTTGTTGGCGATGGCTCAATTGAAAGCCCATGGTACATTTCATCTGCCTTGCAATTATCAAAAATTGGACAAGGATTGTTCAAAACAACTGATACATACGAAATTATTAACGATTTGGATCTTTCTTCACTTTACGAAACTGGAAAATACTGGACACCAATCACAGAGTTTTCTGGTTCAATTAGAGGGGAAGGACACATTATTGCAAACTTAAAAATTGAAAGCCTTGCAAAAAATGTTGGTTTTATTGGAGTGCTTTCTTCAAACGCTTCAATTGAAAACATTAAATTCACAAATGTTAACATTTACGCAGCAAACGCTGATTATGTTGGTGTTATTGCAGGAATTAACAATGGTTTCATTGGAAAGGTTGAAATTGACGGAATTTTAAAATCTGCTGGCACAACAACTTATGTTGGTGGAATTGCAGGTGCAAACGTGTATAACGGAACAAGACCAGTGATTAACATGGTTGAAACAAATTTGGAATTTGTTGCACTTGGAAATATTGGTGGAGCAGTTGGTCTTAATCAAGGCGGAATTTTGTTTAACGTTTCTGTAATTGTTTCTGACCTCGCTTCTTTTGACGCGGACAACTTCACATCAAGCCAAACCTCAACAAAACAAAGATTCATCAAACAATATACAACAAGTGCAGACGACATCAGCTTTGCAGGCGTTGTTAACCAAAATGAAGCAATTATTTTTGGTGACCCAATAACTGGGGAATTTAGACAAGCAGCTGTTAAAAATGTTGTTTTAAATGTTAAACACTTAACACTTTTAGACGCAGAACCAACACTTGCTTCAAAATTTGCTTTGGTGGCTTTTAATAATGTTGAAAAAGATGGACACGAACACAGAAGACTTAATGAATATAAAAACATCACATCAGTTTCATTTGGCACATTGCCACTTTTTGGAACTTTGAATGGTGCAGAACTTGTTAATGTTAATGCTTATCCACGTAATCAATTTGTTCAAAAAACAATTGCTGACTTAGGACTTTCAGACATCTGGTCATTTAATGAAAAACAAGGCACATTCCTTTTGGATATGGAAGCCTCACAAGAAGCAACAGGAGTTGCAGACCCAGGCTCTATTTTAACCACACACGCATCTGTTTTGGGTGCAATTAAAAACATTGTTGAAAACCCAAACAGAGTGTTTAACTATTCAATTGAACTTGGCGAAGAAGAAGACAATGTTATCACAGGCGCACAACTTCTTGCAGAGTTGGGCATTCAAAATTGGCAACCAATTGGTTCACAAGAAACACCATACATTGGACAATTTGTTGTTAAAGGCAAAACACTTGTGATTGATGGTTTAACAATTACCACAACAACAAGCACATCAGGGCAAAACGCACTTTATGGCTTCTTTGGTTTTGTGAGCGGTAAAGACACATTAATTCAAAATATTGAACTTAGAAACATATCAATTGAAACAGAAGTTTCCAAAACAAGCTATGCTGGTGCACTTGCAGCTTACGTTTCAGGGGCAACAATTAAAGACATCACATTAGATGCAATTTCAATTAAAAACGCAACAAAAGCAGGTTTTGCAGTTGGACAAGGCGACAGCATTGTAATTAATAATGTTATTGTTGGTAAAAACAAAATTAACACAGAGCTTGAGGGTTATGAAAATAACATCACAGACGGCACAAGCGTAATTAGAACATTAGTTTATGGCGGTGTGATTGGTTCTTTCAGCGGAAATGTTTCAAACACAGAAGTTCACGAAGTTAAAATTAACGTTGGTCGCGTTTCAGTTGATGACACTTATGTTGGCGGAGTTGCTGGAACAATTGCCTCAAATTCAAAATTATCACATGCTTATAACTATGGCGCATACATTTTAAACGAATCTGGCTTTGGTTATATAGGTGGGGTTGCTGGAATGCTTAAAACCAATTCAACTGTTGAAAGTTCTTTCACAAAAGGCACAAT
>JBMNOM010000019.1:0-16688 GCA_050943075.1 Christensenellales bacterium
GAAAATAATGGATAACAGTGCATTTCATGATTATAAATTTAAAATAAAAGAATTGCATTTAAATGATGACCTATATGAATTTCATAAAATTAAAGTAATCGGTAATAAAGTGGAAAATGAAACCTTTTTAACTTCAATTAACGGTGACGGAGATTATTTACTATATTTACAAAACAGATTTTTTAATTTCACAATAGATAATGAAACAAAAATAGTGTCTGCTTTTGATGCAGATTTAACCTTTATTAACATAACTTTTACACAAATAAAGTTTACAAATAAATCTAAAGATGCAATTCTAATATTAGATACCAAAGATGAACTACCATCGGGAGTAGGTGGATATATTAAGTTTGATACTAGCAAAGTTTTATATGATAAAGATTCTGGCTTATTACAACTAGGAGAATATTCCCCTTCTAAAACAATGTGTAAATTTTTAAATAATGCATACGCTCAATTATCCAAAAATAATACAATAACTTGTATATTGTTAACAGATATTGATATTATTTAGTTAAAAAAAACTATTAGCCCGGTTTTTAAAGGTGCCCCAAAAAAACAGCAACTTTTTAAATAAAACACAAAAAAAAGAACTATTTCATTTAAGATTTAGTTCTTTCTTTTATTAATGCAACAATTACAATGCTGTTTTATTCTTCAAACTGGCTTTTGTAAAGTTCGGCGTAAAAACCTTGTTTTGCAAGAAGTTCGTCGTGTGTGCCAACTTCAACAATGTTGCCTTCGTTCATAACAATGATTTGATTTGCATTTTTAATTGTTGAAAGCCTGTGAGCAATAACAAAACTTGTTTTATTTTTTGAAAGTTTGTCCATAGCTTCTTGAATGAGCATTTCTGCACGTGTGTCCACGTTGCTTGTTGCTTCATCCAAAATAAGCATTGGCGCATTTTGAATGCTTGCCCTTGCAATTGTTAAAAGTTGTTTTTGTCCTTGTGAAAGCACTGCAGCATCATTAAGAATTGTATTGTAGCCTTCTGGCAAGGTTTTAATGAAGTGCGCAACGCCAAGTTTTTCGCAAATTTCTTCAAGTTTCTTTTGGCTTAAATCTTTTGCCCCATAGCACAAATTATCTTTAATTGTGCCTTCAAAAAGCCAAGAATCTTGCAACACCATGCCAAACAAGCTTCTAACTTCTTTGCGTTTCATGTCTTTCGTGTTAACGCCATCAATTAAAATTTCGCCGCTGTTAATTTCGTAGAATCTCATAAGCAAATTGATAATTGTGGTTTTACCCGCCCCTGTTGGGCCAACAATTGCAATTTTGCTTCCCGCTGGTGCAAAGAAATTGAATGAGTGAATAATTTCTTTACCCTCTTCATAACCAAAGCAAACATCTTTAAATTCCACATTGCCTTTAACGCGTTTGCCTTTAAATTTAAGTGTTTTGTCTTTTTCATCCTCTTCTTCATTTTCGTCAAGAATTTCAAACACTCTTTCACTTGCTGCAAGTGTGGTTTGGAAAGTGCCAAAAATTGAAACAATTTGAGAAACTGGACGGCCAAATTGCCTTACATAAAGCACAAAACTTGCAATTGCACCAACAAGAATGAGGTCTTTTGCAATTAAAGACGCACCTACAATGGCAATTAAAATGTATGTCAAATTGGAAATTGTGCTTGAAACTGGATGAATTAAACCAGAATAGAAACTGCTTTTATACACACTGTGTGCAAGTTCGCCGTTCACTTTTTCAAAATTTTTGTTCATTTTGTCTTCAATGTTTAATGTTTTAATTAAACTGTGTGCTGAATATGTTTCATCTGCAAAGCCATTAAGTTCGCCCAAATCTTTTTGGTTTTTAACAAAATATTTTTGCGATTTTTTAATAATTAAAATTGTGATTGAAAATGTGACTGGCAATGAAAGAATTGCAATGAGTGCAAGTTGCCAACTAATCATAAACATAATTATGATAATTCCAACAACTCTAACCACACTGCTTATAAATGATGAAAAGCTTTCTGAAAGTGTTGATGAAATTGTTGCAACATCGTTTGAAATTCTGCTTAAAGTGTCGCCCACTGTGTTTTTGTCGAAATATTTAAGTGGAAGTTTGTTAATTTTAACATTAATATCGCCACGCAATTTATAAGCAATTTTGTTTGAAAGAATGCTCATAATGTAGCCTTGAATGTAGTTTAAGGCAAGTGACAAAACGTAAGCAACAATAAGGAAAATGCCAATGCTTGAAATTAATTTCAAGTTTAACGCTGTTCCATTTTTAAGTGAAAGATGCAATTCGTCTGTGATTTTTCCAATAAAAAGTGGTCCTATCATGGAAAGCACTGCTGCAAAAAGGCTGAAAATTGATGCTGTTATTATGCCTTTTTTGTGCACTTTTGTTAATTTAAGCAATTTTTTCAAACTTTGTTTTGCGTTTTTGGGTTTTTGTCCGCTATGATGTTTTTTACTTTGTGTTTCTTTTGCAGGAGAAGCAATTGCGTTTGAATTATTTGTCTTCATCATTTTCTCCTTTAAGTGCATCTTCCCCTAATTGAGAAACTGCAATTTCTTTGTATATTTTATTGTTTTTAATTAATTGTGAGTGTGTGCCCATTCCAACAACTTTTCCGTTTTCCAAAACAATAATTTTGTCGGCATCCATAATTGTGCCCACTCTTTGCGCAACAATAATTTTTGTTGCATCTGCAAAGTTTTTTGAAATTGCCTTGCGAAGTTTTTGGTCGGTTTTAAAATCAAGCGCTGAAAAGCTGTTGTCAAAAATTAGGATGTCAGATTTTTTAATTAATACTCTTGCAATTGAAAGCCTTTGTTTTTGGCCACCAGAAAAATTGGTTGCGCCTTGGGCAACGTCGTGGTCAATTCCGTCTTCATATTTCAAAACAAAGTTTTTGGCTTGAGCAACTTCAAGTGCTTTGATTATTTCTTCATCAGTTGCATTTTCATTGCCGTAAAGCAAGTTGGATTTAATTGTGCCTTTAAACAAAAATGCTTTTTGTGGAGCATAAGAAATTTTGTTAATAAGTTCTTTTTGAGAGTAATCCATAATGTTTTTTCCATCAACAAAAATTTGTCCTTCTGTGGCATCATAAAGCCTTGGAATTAAATTAACAAGTGTGCTTTTTCCGCTTCCGGTTGAGCCAATGAAAGCAACAGTTTCGCCCCTTTTTACATTGAAAGAAACATTGTAAAGCACATCATCTTTTGCGCCTGGATATTTAAAAAACACATTTTTGAACTCCAAAACAACGTTTTTTGTTGATTTTGAGGCATTTTTTTCAATATTTTCATTAAAAATCACACTTGGTTCTTTTGTCATAACCTCGTTAACACGCTTTGCCGACACGCTTGCCCTTGGCAACATGATAAGCACAAATGTAAGAGAAGTTAAGCTGAAGAGAATCATTGTTGCATATTGACTGAAAGCCAAAATGTCACCAATGTTAAGCACATTTTTGCTTGCAAGATATGCGCCAAACCAGTAAATGAAAAGCACAAGTGAGTTTAAAACAAACACAATCATTGGGTCAAGAAGTGACATAACCTTATCAATGAAAGTGCTTGTTTTTGTGATGTCAAAAGCAACTTCATCAAAGCGCTTTGAGTGAAAACCTTCTTTGTTAAATGCCCTAATGTCTTTAATTCCTGTCAAACTTTCTTTGGCAGTTAAGTTTAATTTGTCAAGCAAGGTTTGAATTTTTTTGAACTTTGGAATTGCCACCAAGAAAATAACTGTGATTGTGATAACTAAAACCATAACAGCTGCAATTGTGCCAAGTGTTAAATTTAAATCTGCATTCAAAATTTTAACAATTGCCATTCCGGCCATAATTGGCGCTGTTAAGAAAATGCGCAAACCTTGTGAGAAAAACCTTTCAATGTTTGAAATATCATTTGTTGTTCTTGTTATCAAACTTGAAGGTGAAAAGTTTTTAACTTCGTTTTGTGAAAGGCTCATAACTTTTTCGTAAAACACTTTTCTGAAGGTTTGTGCAACTGTGGCTGAAAACTTTGCCATTAAATAAGTTATTACAAAATAAATTAAAAGCGTTGCCACAATGTAGCCAAGCATAATAAGTGCTGTGCGTGTCATTTCTGCGCTGTCAAAAGTTGTGCTTGTGGTGATTGTGTTAATCAATTTTGAAAACAATTCTGGCACTTTAAGTTCTGCATACACTTGCAAAACAATAAAAACCGCCATAAGGGCAAACAAAATGTATTGTTTGGCTTTTATGTATTTTAATAATTTAAACATATTAGCGTCCTTTTAAGATAGTAAATTATTATATCATATTAATTTAATTAAACATCAAATTAACTGAAAATAAGTGTCCTGTTATTTTAAACCTTTTTGCAAAGAAAAACAAGCCTAATTTTTTAAAAATTAAATTAAAATAAAACACAATTTTTTTAAAATGAAACAGCATAAAATATAATTAATGTATGAAAAAACTACAAAAAAATTGCAATTTAGGCCAAACTAAAAATTGCAATAAAAAAACCGACAATTAAAAGTCGGTTTTTTGTTTTAAAATTAGCTTCTGTCAGCAACTTTAATTCCAGGTCCCATTGTTGATGCAATTGAAACATTTTTAATATATTGTCCTTTTGCACTTGCTGGTTTTGCTTTAACTAAAGCTTGCATAACTGCTTGGTAGTTTTCGTTAAGTTTTTCAACTCCAAAGCTTGCTTTACCCAAGATAACGTGAACATTGTTAAATTTGTCAAGTCTATATTCAACTTTACCAGCTTTAACATCGTTAATTGCTTTTGCAATGTCGTTTGTCACTGTTCCGCTCTTTGGATTTGGCATTAAACCTTTTGGTCCAAGAACTCTAGCAACTCTACCAACCACACTCATCATATCTGGTGTTGTGATACATACGTCAAAGTCAAGCCAGTTGTCTTTTTGGATTCTTGCAACAATTTCGTCGCCACCAACAAAGTCTGCACCTGCTTTTTCAGCTTCGTCTGCTTTTTCACCTTTAGCTATAACAAGCACTTTAACTTTTTTACCTGTTCCATGTGGAAGCACTACAACGCCTCTAACTTGTTGATCAGCGTTTCTGCCGTCAACACCAAGTCTAACGTGAAGTTCAACTGTTTCGTCAAATTTTGCTTTTGCAGTTTGAAGCAAAAGGTTCATAGCTTCAGCTGGTGCATAAAGTTTTTGTGAGTCAACAAGAGCTTTAGCTTCATTAAATCTTTTTGCCATACGCTTATTCCTCCACAACAACTACACCCATGCTTCTTGCAGCACCTGCCACTATTGACATAGCAGCTTCCAAGGAATTTGCATTTAAATCTGGCATTTTAATACGAGCAATTTCTTCAATTTGAGCACGAGTAATTTTTCCGACTTTTGTTTTGTTTGGTTTGTCTGAACCTCTTTCAATCCCAATTGCTTTTTTAATTAAAACAGCAGCTGGTGGAGTTTTCAAAACAAATGTGAATGATCGGTCTTGATAAATTGTGATAACCACAGGAATAATAAGACCCATTTGAGAAGCTGTCTTCTCGTTGAATTCTTTGGTAAATGCAGCAATGTTGATACCATGAGGTCCAAGTGATGAACCTACTGGTGGTCCAGGTGTTGCTTTACCGGCTGGCAATTGCAATTTAACAACTGCGCCAATCTTTTTAACTACAGCCATAGTTTTTTCTCCTTTTTTTATGGTGTGTAAGTGGTGTATTTACGAAATAATCTCCCACTTTTTTGGCCGGTTTTTCCAGCCAAGATATATATTTTAATTGTTTTCATTAAAAAAACAAGTTAAAATTTAATTAATTTGAAAGTTTTCTAATTTGGTTAAATTCCAAGTCAACTGGAGTTTCTCTACCAAACATTTCAAGGTTAATTTTTGCTCTTTGAGCACTTGTGTCAACAGCAATAACTGTTCCCACCATTGTGTTCAAAGGCCCGTCAATAACTTCAACTTTGTCGCCAATTGAAAGATCTGTTGGAACATTAATTCTTTCTAATCGCATTTTGATAATTTCTTCTTCAGTTAAAGCAAGTGGACGTCCTTTTGGACCAACAAAACCTGTGATGCCTCTTGTTCTTGTCACATTGTGCCACAAATCGTCGCCGTAAATCATTTTAACAAGCAAGTAAGAAGGCATAACTTTCTTTTGAACAAGTTTTTTCTTCCCGTTCTTTTCTTCAATGACATCTTCCATTGGAATTACAATATCAAAAATTCTGTGTCCGAGATTATATTTCTCAATAACAGTTTCCAAATTTTCTTTTGCAACATTTTCATATCCAGAAAAGGTGTGCAAAACATACCATTTAGCTTCTTGGTTTTCCATTAATATCTCCTAAATTTAAAATATGGATAAAATTTTTAGCTTGAAGCAAGTAAGCTAAAAATCCAACTTAATAATCTGTCAATACCAAACAATATAATTGTGAAGATGATAACAACAGCCAAAACAACGCCTGTTTGTTTAACCACTTTTGAAAAAGAAGGCCAAACAACTTTTTTAAGTTCAGAACTTGTTTCTTTAAGTTTTTTGGAAACTTTAGATTGTTTCTTCACTTTTGGTTGTTTTTTTGCTTTGTCTTTTTTCACAATTTCAGTTTCTTTCACTTCAGTTGTTTCAACCACATTTTCTGTTTTCACAGAATTGTTTGCAGTCCCTTTATTTTTACTGGACATGGTTTCCCTCCGAAAAATTATTTTGTTTCTTTGTGAAGAGTGTGTTTTCCACAACGTGAACAAAACTTGTTAAGTTCAATTCTTTCAGATTGTGTTTTTTTGTTTTTTGTTGTGGCATAGTTTCTTTCTTTACATACTGTGCAAGCCACGATAATTTTTGATCTCACTGGATTTGCCATAATATTTTCTCCTAAAAAATAACACCGGTTTTTCGGCGTCAGGGGTATTTTAGCACAATTGAAAAAGTTTTGTCAATAGTTTTAGAAAAAAAACCTTAATATTAATAAAACAATTATATATGGCAAAACACCAAAAAATTAAAGCAAAAATGAATAACAAAATTAAAGCTGGCAATAATTAAAATATGAGAAAAACAACAGCAGAGATAATTCAAGAAACATTTTATGAAATCAGCGACAAATATTTGCCATTTTTAACAGCAACAATTGTGTCACTGTCCTTTTTGCTTGCGTCATTTTTATTTTTGCCACCATTTGGTTTTTTTATAAGTATTGGCGTTTATGGGTGCTTAATGGTGGGCATGGCTGGCTTTGGAATTAAAACATTGGACGAAAAGAAAGCAAAAATTGAAGACATTGCCAAAGAGTTTAAAAACATTTTAAATCTTTTCATTGCAGAAGTTGTTAAAATTTTCTTCATTGCGTTTTGGGGAATTTTCTTAATTGTGCCAGGAATTTACAAATGTTTGGAATACTCGCAAATGCACTTTATCTTAAGCGAAAAGAGAAACATTGGTGTGTTTGAAGCATTGGCAGAAAGCAAAAAATTAACACATAACCACAAAGGAAAAATTTTGCTTTTATATTTAACCTTAATTTTAATGACAGTCATATTAACATTGTTTAACGGAAGCGTTGTTATAATTGCAAAACTTTTTGTTCCAATTTCACAAACAGGCTCACTTGTTTGGTTTGGATTAATGACACTTATATTAGTTGTTTTTGTTGTATGTCCATTTGCTCATATAAGCAAAACGCTGTTATATGAAACACTTAAAGAAGAAAACAAAAAAGGAAAAACAAACCCAAAACCTTCCACTCTAAGCGAAGTTGCACAAGAAATTGTTAAAGCATTTAAACCAAGTAAAAAGGAGAAAAAAGAAATGAAACAAGAAATGAAAGAAATGAAAAATAACATAGAAAAAAAAGCAAAACAAACAGGAGATAAAATTAAAAAAACAACAAGAAAGGCTGCTGATAATGTGAAAAAAGGCGCAACAGATCTTGCCAAAAAAACAAAGAAAGCAGCAAAAGGGACAAAAAAAGCAGTTGAAGATGCTTTTGAAAAATAAAATAAAAATAAGAAAAGCGAAAAAAGCAAACATAATTTGCTTTTTTTTATTTCACATTTTTTTGTTTAGTGATAAAATATAAATAGCTAAAAAAGAAAGTGGCTAAAAAAAGAAAAAAAACAAAACAAATTTGGTATACTAGAAGAAAGGAAGAAATCATGCAACAAGAAAACCAAAACACTTTTTCAATTTTTGAAGCAAGGCAAGCTTTTATGAAAATGAGAAATAGCCTTGAAAGAATTGTGGCAACCACACCAGAAAGGCTTTTAAGTTCAAGATATGGCAAAGCATTTGGCGACATTTACACCGAAGCCACATTGGGCGACATTGTTGCTCAAGATTTTTTGGGCTATATTTTTAAGCGTGGCAGAGAAAACTTGGTGCCAGAAAACATTGACCTTTCAATGCAATGGTTAATTTTGGCTGCAGCAAACGGCAACCCGCTTTCACTTGAAAGGCTTGCAATTTTTCTTAATTCTGCTTACGACGAAATTTTGCGCCACCCAGATTTTGATTATATTAAAGATAAAAACAACCTAACACCCGATGTTTTTACCCCTGTTGTTGGCAAATTAATTTGCGAGGCAATTGTGGATGAACTTGGAATTAGCGCACTTAAAATCATCAAAGAAGTTCCAACCGAACTTCGTTTTAACAACCGCACAATGAACATCTATGACAACGCAAGAAACAAAGTTCTTCCAGTTGTAATCAAATTTTTGAAGGGCGAAAACCCTTATTCTGAAAAATAAATTCAAATTAAATTGCTCAATTTTTAAAAGCAAACAAGTTGTTAAAATTGCATAATTTAATTATTTTAAGCAAAAATTTAATAAAAAATTAAAAAAAGTCATAGTTTTTATGACTTTTTCTTTTATTTTTATAAATTTTAATTAATTCAACAAATTTTTAAAATTCAATTCTTCAAGTTCTGGCAAAACAAAAATGCCATCTTTTCTAATAAGAACATCATCAAAATAAATTTCTCCGCCGCCGTATTCTTCACTTTGGTTGCACACCAAATCCCAATGCACAATACTTTTGTTTCCGTTGTTTGCTTCCTCATAACACTCGCCTGGTGTTAAGTGAAAACTCTTTGCCATTTTCTCATCAAACAAAATATCAAGCATAGGAATTGTCACAAATGGATTAACCCCAATTGCAAACTCTCCAAAATAACGCGCGCCTTCATCACTGTCCAAAATTTCATTCATGGCTTTTGTGTTGGAACTTGTTGCTTTAACAATTTTGCCATTTTCCACTTCCAAATAAACATTGTCAAAACGCTTGCCGTCGTAAACTGTTGGAATTGTGTATGTGATGTAGCCATTAACACTGTCTTTAACTGGCGCTGTAAAAACTTCGCCATCTGGAATGTTGCTTTGCCCTGCACACACAACACTTCCAATGCCTTTAATTGAAAATGTTAAATCCGTGCCCGTTCCTTTAATGTGAACTTTGTCTGTTTTGTCCATGAGCGCTTTCAATTTTTCCATTGGCGCTTGCATTTTTTTATAATCAAATGTGCAAATATCAAAATAATATTTTTCAAACACATCTGTTGGCAAACCAGCATTTTGAGCAAACGCAGGTGTTGGATAATTTAAAATCACCCATTTTGTGTGGTCCACACGCTGTGCCAAAATTGCGTCAGAAAAAAACTTGTTTTCCAAAATCATTTTTTCACTTGGCACATCACTCAAATTAAATGTGTTCACTTTTGCCCTAACGCCAATATAAGCGTCCATATCCTTCATAAGCTCAAGTTTGTGTTTTTGGCGCGCTGTGTGAAACTCCTCTGTTCCATTCAAAATCATCTTTTTGTCAATAAGCCAGTTGTGTTGCAAAACAAATGGAAACCCACCTGCTTTAAAAACCTCGTCCACCAAAATTGCAACAAACTCGCTTGGGGCGTCAAAAGCCTCAATTAAAACTTTTTCTCCCTGTTTAATTTCTGTGGAATAATTAACCAACAAATTTGCAAGTTTAATCATTTTTTTCATAAAAAACTCCTTAATTTAATATAAGCATTTTAACAAAATTTTATTAAAAACACTCTGCGTTTAAACACACAATTTCAATAATTTGAAAATATTTAATTAAAAATTGATAAAATTATAAAAAAAGACGCAATAATGCGTCAATTTTATTTTTTTGTTAAAACTATTTTGTTTGTTTTTCTTCTTGTGTTTCTTTTTCAACACTCAAATCGCCATAATAATTCACAATGGAAAGTTTTAAAGCAGCATGCAAAGTTAAAAACCCAAACAACACAAAAAACACAATAAACAAAAGCCCAAGCAAAAACGTCAGTTTGCCAAACACAGCCAAAATCACAAAGCCGGCAATGCTTAAAACAAGCAAAGCACTTTCAATGCAAAGAGTTGTAATTTGTTTTTTAAGTGTAAATTTTTCTGGTTTTGGTTCTGGCAAATCATCTTTTTCAACATAGCTAATGTCAAACCCAACCCATCTGTTAACCTTTGTTAAAATAATTGGGTTAATTGCTGTTTTTAAAACAGACAAAGGAATTTCGCCAAACAAAACAAGCCCAATGTCGCCATCATAAAGCGAGTAGCCAAAAATCAATTTAACAATTTTTGCATAAAGTTTTTCAAAAAACATTTTCACTTTGTTTGCTTTTTGCTTTGGGCGTCTATAAACAGCAATTGGCACATTATGTTTAAGCATTTCAACAAAATAATCACTCATAATTGTGGCATAGTCAAAATAATCTCTGCACAAAATTAAGGCTTTGCCTTTCACCTGTTCAAGTGCATGTGCAATCATATAGTTTTCGCTTTTATTGTCTTCAAACTCAAGCACTTTAAGCCTTGAAAAGCTTTTTTCATGGTCTTTCAAGTTTGCAATTTGTGGGTTGCTTTTCTTAACAAGCAAAATCATTTCAAAATTCTTTCCATATTTGCTTGTCAAAATGTCATAAATTTTGTCCCAGTGCATTTGCTTTTCAATCACACTAAACATATAACTAATCATATAAACTCCTTAAACAAAAACAAATTAAAATTTTGTTTTTTCAAGTTTCTTCACGCGTTTTTGGTGTCTGCCGCCTTCAAAGTCCACTGTCAAAAATTCTTTAATAATGGAAATTGCTTTATTTTTCGAAACCACCTTGGCTGGTAAAACAAGCACATTTGCGTCGTTGTGGCGTCTTGAAAGAGCTGCTGTTGTTTTGTTGGAGCAAAGCGCCGCCCTAATTTTTGGGTTGCGGTTTGCCGACATGCTCATTCCAATTCCAGTATAGCAAATGTAAATGCCAACATTATTTGGGCTTTCAAGCACTTTTTTGTTTGCAAGTGCTGCAAAATCTGGATAATCAACACTGTCGGGTGAATATGTGCCAACATCAATTGTTAAAATATTTTCATTATTAAAAAATTTTTTAATTTCTTCTTTCAATTCATAACCTTTGTGGTCTGCTGCTAAAACAATCATAACATCCTCCTTAAAGAAGTTTAAAATTAACATTTTAATTATTATAACTCATTTTACACTAAAAACAATGTCAAATAAAACATTTTTATAACTAAATCAAACAAAACCTTATTTCTTGTTTCTTTTGTCTTTAAAAAAGTTTTTAAGAATAACAGAACATTCATCTTTCAAAACACCGCCAACAAAATGTGTTTTGTGGTTTAAACTGCTTGAAGACAAAATCTTTTCAAAAAGCTCTTTGTTTTCATTGTCTGCGCCATAAAAAACAGTGCCAATTCTTGCGTTAACCACAGCACCAGCACACATTGGACAAGGCATGAGCGTCACAAACAAATCACAGTTTTCAAGACGCCAGTCGTTTTTCTTTTTGCATGCTTTTGTAATTGCAATAATTTCCGCGTGCAAAATTGCACTTCTTTTTTTGTTGCGCGTGTTATGGGCTTTTGCAATCACTTTGCCATCCTCAACAATAACCACACCAATTGGCACTTCACCTTTTTTTGCAGCTTTGTTTGCTTCTTCAAGTGCAAGCGCCATAAAGTGTTTGCCATATTCTTCCAAGTTGGCTTTATCAACAGTTTTTTGTTTCACTTTGTCTTTCCTTTTTAAACATTGTAAACCAAACAAAAAAAACAAGCAACAAAATTTAAAAAATGATTAAATTCTTGCGTTTGGGTGTTCAAAAGCATTTTTTTGTGCTATAATCTAAAAGCAAATTCAGCAAACAGATAAATTGATTAATTTTAATTAAAAAATTCAAAAAAGAAAATGCCGGCTTTTTTAAGCAAGGCCATAAGGATAAGAAAATGATTGTAAAAAACGCAAAATTTTTAACAAGTGTCGCTTCAGCAAGCAACTTGCTTAAAGACGACGTGCCAGAAATTGCATTTGTTGGCAGAAGTAATGTTGGCAAAAGCAGTTTAATTAACGCATTAACAAACCAAAACAAACTTGCAAAAACATCACAAACACCAGGCAGAACAAGGCTGGTTAATTATTTTGCAGTTAATAATGACACAGTAAGGTTTGTGGACTTGCCTGGCTATGGTTATGCAAAAGCAAGCAAAGAAAGCCAAAAAGAATGGAGTTCTTTAATTGGAGATTACCTTTTAAAAAGCAAAAACTTAAAACTTTTGTTTTTACTTGTGGATGTTCGCCACACTCCAAACAACCTGGATGTTATGATGCAAGAATTTGCTTTTAACAACCAAATTCCTTGTGTGATTATTGCCACAAAAAGTGACAAAATTGCCAAAAGCAAACTTCCTGTTTACATTAAAGAAATTGCCTCAACATTAAAAGTTGGAACAGCAAACATTTTCCCATTTTCAAGCGAAACCAAAGTGGGCAAAACACAAATTTTAGACAAAATTGATCAATTCATCAATTAACCATACAAACAACAAAGGACAAAACAATGATACGAGTTTGTAATTTCTCCTCCGGAAGCGAAGGAAACTGCACATACATAGAAGTTAATAATAGCACACGAATTTTAATTGACGCAGGAATAAGCGCGTCAATTATTGTTTCACGCCTAAAACTCCTTAAAGTTGACCCAAGCACAATTGACGGAATCATCATTTCTCACGAACATTCCGACCACATTAAAGGCCTTGATGTTTTTGCTTCAAAATACAACATTCCAATATATGCTCATCAATCATTATGGCCCGCTTTAAACAAAAAATTAACAAGAATTTTAAGCATTTATAAACAAGTTTTCTATTCCCAAACTTTCAACATTAAAGACGCCATTATCGACAGCGTTCCAGTTTCTCACGACGCAAGCCACACAAGCGCATTTAAGGTTTCAAATGGAGAAAGCGGGGTTGCAATTATAACCGACCTTGGCATCTACGACCAAAACGTGCTTGCACTTGCGCAAAAATGCCAAGTTGTTTACATTGAATCCAATCACGATGAAGAAATGCTTCGCACAAACCCAAACTACCCTTTCCATTTAAAGAAAAGAATTTTGTCCTCAAAAGGCCACCTTTCCAACACACAATGTGCAGGCGCAATTGAAACAATGGCAAGAAACGGAACAAAACAATTTGTGCTTTCCCATCTTTCAAAACACAACAACACACCCGACAAGGCTTTTCAAACAGTTTGCGCAATTCTTGCGTCAAAAGGCATAATTGAAAGCAAACACATCAAAATTGACATCGCTTCAACCGAAATTGGCAACATTTTCAAAATTGTGTAACTAAATTATGCAACAAAATTGTGTAACTAAATTGTGTAACTAAATTGTGTAACTAAATTGTGTAACTATTAATTAAAATATTAAAAAAATTGGGCATATAAGCAAACAAAAGCGCTTTAAACACCCAATTTTTTGTTTAAATTATAATAAACCCATTTCATTTTTTTAAGCAAACAGCAACATCAACAAAAAATTGCAACAAAAAAACTCTTTGTTAAAAAGAGTTTTTTTAAGTTCAAATTATAATCTCTTTAATTCAAGTTCAACTGAAATTTGTTGTTGTGGAATTGGACTTGGCAAGTTTGCTGGGTTAACTGTGTATGTATATGTCATAGTTAAAACTTGTTCAGCTGGAACTTCATACATTCCATTTGTCAATGTAGGTGTTGATTCTCCAAGTTTAACGTCTTGTGAAATTGTTAAATATGAATTGTTTTCTCCAACAGAAACAGTTTTGGGGTTAACACCAATTTTAACTGCTGCGGCAAAATCATTAGTAATAACAATTTGGAAACTATATACAACTACAGTTTCACTAAGAGCAATGGCGCCATTATCACCAAGTTGTTTTGTTCCTCTTGCTTGATTTGCCTCGCCAGTAAGTTGATATTGAATTGGAGCACCAATTGCGTTATAGTTACCTGTTGTTCCATATCTTTGTTGAACAATAACGGTTGCAGCAACTCTTTCTGCTGTAATTGTAATTGTACCGGTTACGCCAATTTGTCTGTCGGTTGCGGCAGCGTAAATTCCCATTCCCAAGAAAATAATTGCCAAACTTAAAGAAGCAACTGCTGTAATAAGTTTAAATTTTCTTTTCATAAATTCTCCATTTTTTTATTTTATAGCAGCTCACATTGTTAGGCTTGTGCAAACACAAACAACAACAAAACGCTTTAATTAAAGTTATTATAAGTAATGCCCCGTCCCTAAGTCAAACAAAAAAACACCATTTTCCAACACTTGTCGAAAAAAATCGAAAACGCCCCTATTAAAAATCATTCCAACCAAAACCAACCATTCATTTTCAACCTTCTGCACGCAAGAAAAACCAATAAACACTAAAACTCTTTAAAAAAGCCAAAATTTGAAAATAAACAAAAAAAACAAAACCAATCAAACTTTCCAATCAAACTTTCCAATCAAACTTTCCAAAACAACAAAAAATAAGCAGTTTAAAAACTGCTTATCTTTATCTGCCATACGTTTTAAATATATTTAAAATTTTGTTGTGCTAAGATTAAGCAGCAAGTCCACTTGCTGTTGAAGCAAGTTTGAATGCTGAGTTAATTCCAAGGTTTTGACCAGTTCCAACTAATGCTGTATCTGGATCAAGTTGGAATGTAAATGTTACAACAAGTGTTCCACCAACTGCAACTTCGTAGTCACCTGTTGTTCCTTCAACAAGTGTTGCGCCTGTAACAATTGGTGTTAGTGCTTCTAAAGCATCTTTTCCAGCTGGAGCTGTGATTCTAACGTAAATTTTTTCTACGTCATCATTTTTAATTGATACTTCATAACCAATATAGATTTTATCGTCATCCATTGTAAATGCGCCAAGAGCAACATCTTCAAGGTCTTGGTCAGCTTTACCTTTAATTGCTTGTGAAGTGCCAACTGATTCATATGTAAGCCCTTCAATAGTTGTTGCACCATCTGCTTTTTTAACGCTTACTATAGCGTCTACAAGGCTTGAAGTAAAGTTAACTGTTCCATTAACGTTGAATTGTCTTTTTCCCGCTGCAAATACACCAACTGCTAATAGTGTTATGTTTATGGCTTATTGGGTGGAAATGTTTTGCTGTTCTGTGGTGGTGTTTTGGGTGTTTTCCAGTATGGTTTCTGCTTCAAGGGCTTTTAGGTCTTTTTGTTTTTCTTTTAATTGTTTTTTAAGTTGTTTAATTTCATTTTTCAGTTTTTCAATGTCTTTTGTGTTGCTTTTTGCAAAATTTAATGACTTGCTCAACTTTTTACCCGCTTCAATTTTGGATGAAAAAGTTAAGTGTGAATAAACATCTGCCGTTGTTTTAAAATTGGAATGCCCAAGCCATTCTTGAATGTCTTTCATTGCAACACCATTTGACAAAAGCAAACTTGCGCAACTGTGACGCAAATCGTGAAACCTAATTTTTTTAAGTTTGTGCTGCTTTATTATGTTTCTTAATGCTTGTGAAACATAACTTGGGCGCAAAAGATTGCCGTTTTCAGTAACAAAAACATATTCCAAAAATTGTGTGTTATAGGCATTGCCAAGCAATTTTTTTTGGTTTTCAATTTGTTTTTTGTGCAGCTGCAAGTCCTTTTCAATTTCTGGCAAAAGTGGCAACACTCTGTTGCTTGAAGCAGTTTTTAAAACATTGGTGGAAATAATTTCTTTGTTTAAAACCAAAAGTTTGTTTTCAATTTTAATTGTTTTGTTAAAAAAATCCACACTTTTCCATTTTAACCCAATTAATTCGCTTCTTCTAAAACCATAATAGGCGGCAACTTTAATTGCAAGTTCAGCCTTGTGTCCCTTAATTTTTTGAAACAAAATTTTTAAATCATTTTTGGTGTAGAATGACGGAATTGTTTTTTCAATTTTTATCGGCTCCAAAAAATCGGCTGGGTTTTGTTTAATCAATCCGCTAATGTGCGCTTGTTTAAGTGCTGGGTAAATAAGACGCGTTTGATGCTTGATTGTGTTGTTTTTGTTGTTGCGCTCTTCTTTTAGATGTTTAAAATATTGTCTCAAATGTTCATCTGTTAGTTCGTTCAATTTTAAGTTGTTTCCAAAATAACCACGCAAAGACTTTTCAACCCTTTTATATCCAACAAAAGTCACTTTTGAAATGCTTGTTTGCTTTTTTTCAATAAACTTTTCAATCCAATCCACAAAACTAATGTTTTTGAAATCGTTGTGTTTTTGTTTTTTAAAAAAACTTTGTCTTTTTTCTTTTGTGTTCTCCATATTTTTTTCCTTTTTGTTAAAAAAATGTCGTTTAATAATGATTTTTATACTATTATTAAAACCTATATTATAATAATATGGAAAAATTCAAAGTAAAAGCTGGAATTTAATT
>JBMNOM010000020.1:0-16438 GCA_050943075.1 Christensenellales bacterium
CATTTACTGTTTTTATTTTAACTTCATTCAAACATCATTCTCATTTTTCAATACTAACATAATTAACAAACACTCACTGTTATAGATATATTAAATTTTAAAACAAGAAACTTTTCTTTTATTAAAATAGCCCATGAACAAATATGGCGGCAAATAATCAAATAATAATACTGTCACCGTCTTAAATCCTAAAAAAAATCAATAAAAAAATAAATTTTATGAGGCCACAAACATTGTAAAACAAACTTTACCAAAATACTGAAATATTGTAAAAGAATTAACCTTAGCAAAATCAAGACGTAGTGTTTTTGCACACAGCAACATCATTTTATAAAACATAACTAACAACTAGCACAAACACCGAAATAACCAACCACACCATTAAACAATAATTTAATAATTTTTAATCAAAAACATTGATTTTTTAATAAAAAACACGCATTTTTATCACTATTTTATTAAATCATTAATTTTTCAAAGAAAACAAAAAACATTATTAATTATTTCCATTTTAAATTGATAGCAATTTCAATTATTTCAACACAGGCTAATTTCTTCAAACTCACAAAAACAAACAATTAAACATTATCATAACAATCAAAATGAGCTTTGTAATTTGGTAAGCATTTCCACGCTTCCTTCTTTCACAACTAATTCAACACCTTGTAAAACTGCCTCCGCCCCTTTAATCTTTATATAATAACTCTATTGAATTTACATAAATAAAAATGTTCTTTATTAACATCTTTTAACACTCGCACAATACAATCATTTTGTTTTCATGATTTATCTTTCAAAGCTTAATTACTAATATCACTACTAATAAATCATTTCTATATTTATTTCTAATAATTTATTGTTTCACGTGAAACATTCAACAAATAAACCAAATTCATTCAAAATACACATCATTTAAACAAGCAATAAAATCATATTTAAAATGTCATTTAACCCTTCAATATTCGCCTCAACTACGCCTTGTCAACACCCTGCCACCTCAACTAGAATAACAATGTTTCACGTGAAACATTTACCAATAGTTCTTCTTTGCAAAAGACAACAATTAAAGATTTGATAAATAAAATTAACCCAACCCTAATTAAACTTAAACAGTCATACATATTTTATTTATACATAATTAAGGGTTTAGATGGTTTAATGAAAGTTTTAATGTTTCACGTGAAACATTATTCTGTAATTCGTGCTGATCACATGTAAGGCCATATTAAGCCTTTGGCATTAATTTAACCTTTGATATTTACTTTACCTTCTAACCATAATTTAAATCTTGAATTTTTTGTCTATACTTAACCGCAATTCGCTTTTTATTAAAACGCATTTGCTTAAATTTAATATTTGGATAGGGGTTTAACGTGCTTTATGGCGGAGTAATTACACACCAATTTACAATAATAAAATACTTTTGCAACCATTAGACAAAGGATAATATTTTGAGAACTTCAAACTCCATCACAATTACATTGCTTTTGATAACTTTGTATTCCAGTCTTTTATAACTCAATTACAAAGTTTAATAAGAATAATAGCACGGGTGTTTGCGTTTAAATCAATTTATATTAATATGCAACCATACAACCACTCGATTGTAAAACATTGATAAAAGCGGCTGCGAGGCTATTTGTTAACTTACGCGAAATATGGAAATGTTTCACGTGAAACATTTTACACATCTTTCAAAACCAATATACAATCACATCCTAAAAAACAAACCTTATGGAAAGTCTTATCTTAACCTTACAGCACAAAAAAACACATTACCCTTATTATTGGCTAATCCCACAATAACAACCCATTTACACAAAAGCCAGAATTATTTTACGTGAAACATTTTACACATCATTTCAAGACTAGCACCAACATTACAACCACATCTCAAAAATAAAACTATACAAAAAAACCTTACCCTTATTTACTATGGCTAATCATCCCCAACCTATTTATATAAAAGACAAATTTATTTCACGTGAAACAATTTACATAACTTTCAAGATTAATATTACAACCACATCTCTAAAATAAAATTATGTAAGCTATGTCTTGGCTTTACAACACAAGAAAATGCTTTACCCATACCACTGCCAATCACACAACACCCCACAACATGTTTGCACAAAAGCCAAAATTATTTCGTGTGAGAAATTTTTTATAATATTTTAAAACAAGAAGTCTACTTAAACAACCTTTAAGCATGGCGAAATCATTTTTTCAAAAACGCCCTGTGGTTATTTACTTTCATTAATCACGATACAATATACACTTAACTAAAAGGATGAATAACAGTCAGGTGAGCAAACAAGAAATTTGAGTGATTTAATTATTGACACCATAAAAGAATGGGCTGTGTAATTTAGGCATTTTATTAATTATAGAAATAATTGAGATAAGGTGAAAACTGGTGATAAAAAAGAAAAAATGTTTCACGTGAAACATTTTTTTGACTTTTTTGACTTGGCGCATATATAATAGGGTGAAATTTTGTTGTTTTATTTGCTTTTTCTTTACTTAACCATCTTTAATTGCTTTTGTTTAGTTTATTGAAGTTGTTTAAGTCTTTAAGTGTTAAGGTTTTGCTGTTTACAAGTTCGACAAGTTGCGCCATTCTGTCAAGATCGTCGCGTGAATAGTAATCAATGTAAATTCTGCCTTTTTTGTCGTTTCCAATAATTGAAACTTTTGTTCCGAACGTTCTTTGCATTTCACTTACAAGTTCTTTAAGTTCTAGGCTTTGCTCTTCAATCTTGGTGGCTTTTTTGCGGTTTGGGTTTAAGTATTCTTTTACAACTCTTTCCAAATCTCTAACGCTTATGCGGTTGTCTTTTGCTAGTGACGCAATTTTGATTTGATCTGCAACATTGGTTATTGTGACAAGCGCTCTCGCATGTCCTGCTGAAAGTTTACCTTCTTCCACCATTTTAACAACTTCAATGCTTAAGGTCAAGAGTCTTAAAAGGTTTGCAATTGCTGGACGACTTTTTCCAATTCTGTCTGCAACTTCTTCTTGTGTGAAAGAATATTCTTCCATGAGCTGTTTAATTGCTCTTGCTGCTTCAATTGGGTTAAGGTCTTCCCTTTGCAAGTTTTCTATGATTGAAATTTCTTTAACTTGTTTTGGGGTGTAGTTTTTAATTATTGCTGGAACATATTCAAGCCCTGCAAGTTTTGCCGCGCGATAACGCCTTTCACCTGCAATAATCATGAATGAACCATCTTCTTCCTTGTTTAAAACAATTGGTTGAATGATTCCATGCACCTTAATTGACTCTGAAAGTTCTTTAAGTGCATCTTGATCGAAAATCTTTCTTGGTTGGTTTACGTTTGGCTTGATTAAACTGATTGAAATTTCATCAACCGAGCCTTCAATATTTGCGCTTTGTTTTTGTTGTTTGGAAGGAGCAACTATTACTTCTTCTTCCTCTTCATACATTGAAAAAAGTGCGTTTAAGCCTTTTCCAAGCCCTTTTTTAACACCACTCATTATTCACCTCTTTTGATTTTTGTTTCTTTTGTTATTGGTTTAAAACTGAGTTTATTTCTCTTTAAAAATTCTTCTGCAAGCATCGCATAGCTTTGCGCCCCCTTGCTGGCCGCATCATAAGTTAAAATGCTTTGGCCATGGCTTGGCGCTTCTGCAAGCCTTATGTTTCTTGGTATTGCAGTTTGGAAAACTTTTTTTCCAAAGAATTTAACAATTTCTTGGCTTACTTGTGCCACTAGGTTGGAGCGGCTGTCTTTCATTGTGAGAATTACACCTTCAACATCAAGTGTTGGGTTTAAGTGGTGTTTGATAAGCCTTACAGTGTTCATTAATTGGCTTAAACCTTCAAGAGCATAAAATTCACATTGAATTGGAATTACAATGGAATCTGCTGAAGTTAAAGCATTAACAGTTAAAAGCCCAAGTGATGGTGGGCAATCGATGAAAATAAAGTCGTAATTTGGTTTAACTCTGCCCAAAATGTTTTTAACAATTTTTTCTCTTGAACTCATTTGAACAAGTTCAATTTCCGCACCTGCTAAATCCACAGTTGCTGGAATGATGTCTAAGTTTTCTATGTAGGTTGGCAAGATTACTTCGTGCACCAAAGCATCGCCATCGATAACATTATAAATGGTTTTTGTGGAAGATGTTTTTTCAACACCAATTCCACTGCTTGCATTGCCTTGTGGATCCATGTCAACTATAAGAACTTTCCTGCCCATTGCGGCAACATAAGAAGCAAGGTTAACACAAGTTGTTGTTTTTCCAACTCCACCCTTTTGGTTTGCAAATGCAATAATTTTTCCCATAATCTCTCCTTGTATTATAGTTAGTTTAAAGGCTTTACTCTTGGCAAGTTTTTTGCTCTTGGATACGCCCTAGAACAGCTTTTTGTTTTTGTGACAATTAAAAAAGCCCTATCATTATCTTCTATATTTAATTTTATTATATTTTCTGCCTTTCCACAAAGAATTTTTAAAGAATTCTGTGCATTATTTAATTCTTCTTCGATTAATGGCCCTTTGTATGCTATCATTTTACCATTTATTTTTAAAAATGGCAAACTATACTCTAAAAGTGTTGAAAGATATGCCACGGCTCTGCTTGTGACATAGTCAAAACTTTCGTAATTTTCTTTTGCAAAATCTTCCACTCTTGCATGAATTGCTGTTATGTTTTTAAGGTTTAATTTTTGAATTACTTCGTTTAAAAAATCTACCTTTTTTCTCACACTGTCAAGCAATGTAATTTTAAGTGTTGGGTTTAAAATTTTTAAAACAATTCCAGGAAAACCTGCGCCGCTGCCAATGTCTAAAACAGTTGCATTATCTTGCAAAAATTTAACCCCAAGCCCGCTGTCCAAAATGTGTTTAACAATAAACTCATCTTCGTCTGTGATTGTGGTTAAATTCATAATTTTGTTTTTTTCAATCACTAAAGTATAAAACTGTGTGAGTTGGTTTGCTTGCTGAGGGCTTAAATTTATTTCGTATTTTAAAAAAATTGAGTTTAATCTGTTTTGCATTTTTTCCCTTTTTTTTGTTAATTTTATGTTATATTTTTTTCGCGCGCTTTTTTTCTTTGTGTTATATTTTTTTCTATCTTTTTGTTTGCAATTTATTTGCTTGCAAAACCCTTGATTTATCTTGCGTTTTTTATTAATCATACAATTTTGTTTTTGGGTTTGCGTTGTTTTTACCTTTCAATTTATAACTCATTGTCACTTGGTTGTTGAACAATTTATTAGGTTTCCTGCAACCTAAATAACAAAACTAAAGACTTTAAACATTTTTTTGCAAGTTAACTTTTTTTAATAAACTGCGTGTATTTTTGGAAAATTTTTACTTACTTTAAAGCTTTAATTATATTATATCTTTGCCATTTACATAGCTTATTTTGTTTGTTATCTTTGCTTCTCTACGCGTTTTTCTTATATGCTTTAACCATAATTATAAGCACGGAAATGTCGGCCGGAGATACACCCAAAATGCGTTTTGCTTGACCTATATTAATTGGCCTAATTTTGCTTAATTTTTGTCTTGCTTCAAACCTGAGCCCTTTAATTGAGTTATAGTCAAAATCGGCTGGAATTTCCAAACTTTCATATTTGAAGTTTCTTTCAATTTCATCTGTTTGTTGTCTGATATAACCTTCATATTTAACTTCTGTGTTAATAAATTCAATTAAAAAGTCTTCAAAATCTTTAAACAAGCCATAATGCTCGTTAATATGAAACGCTGTTATATTATTGCGTTTAATTGCGTCTTTAACCGTGATTCCGCCATCTGGCAAGTTTTCCCCGCATGCAGCAAACATTTGTTTTAAGGTATCGTCATTTTTAAGCCTTATGTTGAGAATTTCTTTCATTTGGTCAATTTTTCTTAATTTTTCTTGGAAGATTTCATATCGTTCATCATCTACAAGCCCAATTTGACGGCCAATTTCTGTTAAGCGCAAGTCTGCATTATCTTGGCGCAAAATAAGCCTATATTCTGCCCTTGAAGTCATCATTCTGTATGGCTCAACAAGGTCTTTATTGATAATATCGTCAATAAGCACGCCAATGTAAGCGTCATTTCTGTTTAAAATTAATGGTGCTTTATCTGCCAAGAAATTGTGGGCGTTTATACCTGCAATAAGCCCTTGTGCCGCCGCCTCTTCATAACCGCTTGTGCCATTAATTTGCCCAGCGAAAAACAAGCCAGAAACTGATTTTGCTTCCAAACTTGGTTTTAGTTGTGTGGCTTCAATTGCGTCATATTCAATTGCATAAGCATCGCGCATAAGTTGAGCATTTTCAAGCCCTTTTATTGTTTGATACATTTCTTCTTGCACATCAACTGGCAAAGAAGTGCTTACACCTTGAACATAAATTTCATTTGTTGAAACTGCTTCTGGTTCCAAAAACACTTGGTGGCGGTCTTTATCTGCAAAACGCACAACCTTGTCTTCAATTGATGGGCAATATCTTGGGCCAATTCCATTAATAAGCCCAGAATACATTGGAGCGCGGTGCAAGTTTTTTCTAATTACATCGTGTGTTCTTTCATTTGTGTATGTCAAGTGACACACAACAACATTTTTTGGTTTAACCTTTGTTTTGAAACTGAAGGTTTGAATGTTGTCATCGCCATATTGCACTTCCAAATCAGTAAAGTCAACCGTGCGTGCGTCAATTCTGGCTGGTGTTCCTGTTTTAAGCCTTAACATTTTAAAGCCCAAATTTAAAAGAGAATCGGTTAAATTATTTGCGCGTGAAAAACCATTTGGACCAGCTTCTTTTGTGAACTCTCCAATGATTATTTTGCTTTTAAGATACACACCTGTTGCAACAACAACTGTGCGTGCAAAAAACTCAAGGCCAGTTTTAAGCCTTACTCCTGTCACTTTGTCATTATCTGTTAAAATTTCACTAACTTCGCCTTGTTTAAGCCTTAAATTTGGTTGATTTTCAATTGTTTTCTTAAGTTCGGTGTGATACGCCACTTTGTCTGTTTGTGCTCTTAAAGAGTAGACTGCTGGGCCTTTGCCGCGGTTTAGCATACGCATTTGAATTGCGGTTTTATCCGCATTAACGCCCATTTCGCCGCCAAGGGCGTCAATTTCACAAACCAAGTGCCCTTTTGCTGTTCCACCAATTGATGGATTGCAAGCCAAAAAACCAACTGAATCTAAGTTTAAACAAAACATAAGAGTTTTGTTGCCAAGCCTTGCAAGTGCAAGTGCGGCTTCTGTGCCGGCGTGACCAGCACCAATAACTATTGCGTCATATACATTATTTATTGCCATATTATTTCCCCAAACAAAATCTTGAAAAGATTTCGTCGATAATTTTTTCGTTTTCGCTTACTCCGGTGATTTTACCAAGTTCAAGCCATATATTTTTAAGTTCAAAGTTAACAATATCCGCGCTTAAACCCGGAATTGCCTTCAATGCATTTTCTGTTAATGCCTTTGCTGTGTTTAAAGCTTCAATGTGGCGCTGATTTGTGAGCACCATTTGTGAAGCGTCAATTTTTTCTTTAATTGTTTTATCATAAAGAAGTTGTTTCAACTCTTCAATTTTTTCTTCTTTTAATGCGCTTATTTCAAACACATTTTCAAAAGGAATTTTTTGGTTAATTTTTGCATCCATTTTGTTTAAAACAACAAGTGGGTTATATTGCTTAATTTCTTTGTAAATTATTAAATCTTCCTCATCAATTGGCAATGAACCATCAAGCAAGAAAACCACAATGTCGGCGCTTTTAATCACATCTTTTGTTTTTGAAATTCCAATGTTTTCAACAACGTCTGTGCTTTCTCTCAAGCCTGCTGTGTCCAAGAAATTAAAACGAACACCTTCAAAATTAATGCTTTCTTTAATGATATCTCTTGTTGTGCCTTTAATGTCTGTGACAATTGCTCTTTCTTGATTTAAAAGTGCATTAAGCAAGCTGCTTTTTCCAACGTTTGGCTTTCCAACAAGTGCAACGTTAACACCGCCTTTAATGAGGTGTGAATGTTTACTGTTTTTCAAAAGTTTTTCAATGTCTGTTTTAATTTTTTCAAGTATTAAAAGAGCAAGGTCTTTTTCTGCTTCCTCGTCATCATGTTCTGGATAATCAAGTGTCACTTCAATTCTTGCAATTGTTTGTGTTAGCATGTTTTGCATTTCTTCCACACTTTTGAAAAGTTTGCCTTTCATAAGTTCAAACCCTGCTTTAAGTTGGGCGGTTGAAGTGGCTTCAATCACATCCACAATTCCTTCCGCTTCATCAAGTGACATTTTGCCATTGACAAACGCGCGTTTTGAAAACTCGCCATTTTCTGCAAGAGCTGCTCCATTGTTTAAAAGCACTTCCAAAATATTTTGGGTTAAAAGCTCTCCACCATGAATTTGAAACTCCACCATGTCTTCGCCCGTGAAAGAATATGGCGCTTTGAAATACACCATTAAACATTTTTCGCTTATGTTTTCTGCGTTAAAATCGCCCAGATACATATATCTAGGTTTTACTGTGTCCAAAGACAAATTTTTTGCAGAAAAAAACTTTAAAGCTAAATTTAAACTTCCTTCACCACTCATTCTAACAATGCTGATTGCACCTGTGCCATGAGGAGTTGAAATGCTTGCAATTATTTTTTCCATATATCTAGTATGCGAAAGAACAGGTTAAATTTTTCACTATTTCGCTTCTTTCGCTTAATTTTAATTTATTATAGCATAATATAATTATAACAGCAAAGATTTTGAATATCACCGCTTATTACTTTTATATTAAACTTTTAATATATATATATATTCAATAAAAAACAAGCCTTTTTTTAAGCTTGTTTTTGTTTTTTTTAGTTGTTTGCTTGCGCTTGATCTTTACCATCTTTTTTGATGATTAAATATCTGTGTGGTTCTTCGCCGCGGCTAATTGATGTGACACCTTCAAATTCTTGCACAACTGTGTGAATAATTCTTCTTTCATACGCACTCATTGGTTCAAGGCGTGTTTGTTTTCCAGTTTTTTGAACTTTCTTTGCAACACGTCTTGCAAGCATTTCAAGTGTTCCCTTTCTTTTTTCGCGGTAGCCATCAATGTCAAGGCGCACTTTTTTGTTTTTGCGGTTATTTTTGCCATTGATAACAGAAACCAAGAATTGCAAGCTGTTTAAGCATTCCCCTCTGTAACCAATTAAGCTTGAAGCATCTTCGCCAAGAATTGTGTAGAAAATTTCTTCTTCATCTTCAAACATATCAACGACTGCGTTTAGTGAAGCTGCTTTAATGAAGTTTTCCAAAAACTCTTTGCCTTTAAGTGCTTCTTGGTTGTCGGAAGAATGTTTTTCTTGTGGTTTTTCTGCTTTATCTTCTTTAACCACAGGTTTTTCTGGCTCTGTTGCAATTTTAACAGCGGGCTCAGTTTTAACCTCTGATTTTACTTCTTTTTTAACTTCTGGTTTTTTGTCTTCTTTTGGTTTTTCAACCTTAACAGGGGTTTCTTCTTCAAGCATTGCTTTTTTGGCTGCTTGATGTTTTTTGTAGGTTTCTTGATATTCTTCACTTATTGAAACCAAAACTTTTGCTTTTTTGAAAAGCCCGCCTGTTTCAATAATTTTAATGTCAACATTGTCGCGTGAGGTTTTTAATTGTAAAAGCGCATCTTCAATTGCTTTTTCAACGTTTTTTCCAATTCCTTCAACTTCAATCATTTTTATCTCCTTTCTTTCGTGAGCTTTGTTTCTGGTTCTCGCCTTCGTGCTTTGCAAGATTTTCTCTACTATATATTGGAGTTGATGAAGCCTTTTTTTCCTCATAAACTTTCTTTTCAGTTTTATCAATAACTAAATCAATTAGCGGTGTTGTTGCAATTGAAATAATTTGTGAAGTTAGCAAATAAATTGCAAAGACAGAGTTTGAGCTAAGCGCAAATGAGCCTAACAACACTGGCATTAAAATTAACATAAATTTGTTAACCCCTGCTGTTGGGTCTGCACTTTTTTCTTCTTGGTTTTTGTCTTTTTTACCCGTGAGTTTCTTTTGCATCATATATTGTGACAATATTGATGTTCCAACAATTAAAACAAGCAAAATATAATATCCATTTGCTTTACCCTCTTTTTCTTTTAAAGGGTTCATAATGGTTTCATATTCAGCTTTAACTTGTGCTTTTTGCTCATCGGTTAGTTTTTTGTATTCATAAGTTTCGCCAGCAATTTCAAATGAACCTGCAATGTTTGCATATTCATCAAAACTTGGAATGCTTGAAGTTGTTGTGTCTGCTTTCCAGATGTTTTTAATCCAAAGCCAAGACTCTTTCACTTCGTTGTATTTAATGATTACTTGGTTTTGAGCAATTTCAATTGATTCTTGCTCGGTTTTGCCGTTTAAAATTTCTTGTTGAACTGTTTGATAGTATGTTTGTTTTAAATCGCCATATTGCTTTTTAATTCTTATTGAAGCCATTGCATTAAGCCCATTCAAAAGCGAAATGAAAATTGTTAAAGTTAGTGCTAAGTTAACAAGCATAAACAAACAAGAGCCCATCACGTTGTAGTTGTTTGCTTTATAAAGTTCTGTCATTTTTTGGTTATATAAAGCTTGATCATTACCATATTGCTTTTTAAGTTTTTCAAGTTGTGGTTGAATCACTGCTTGCATTTTGGTGTTTTTTCTTGAAGACTTTTTGTTAAAGAAATCAAGAGGTGTCATAATAATTTTAATTGCAATTGTTAAAAGCACAACTGCCCACACATAGCTTGAAACGCCACTTGTGAACCATGTTATAATTTTAACCCACAAATCCACTAATACGCCACCTAATTGTGAAAGTTCTAAAACAGCCATTTATCTTCTCCTTTCAAATTAATTGGCACAAAATCCTCTCCACCTTTGCAGTTTGGAGTGCATCTTGCAATTCGTTTTGCTGCTAAAATTGTTCCGCCAATTGCTCCGTGCTTTTTTAAAGCTTGCAAAGCATAGGTAGAACATGTTGGAGTGTGCGGGCATGTTTTTGGCAAAAATGGTGAAATTAAAAACTTGTAAAAATAAACAAGAAACATCAAAATGAGTTTAAGCGGAAACAACAGTATGCTAATTAATTTTCTCATCAATCACGCGTGCCTTACGAAGTCCATTTTCAAGTTCTTGTTTAATCTTTTGATAATCCAAATTTTCAATTCCTTGTTTTGCAACCACAATGTAATTGTAGTTTTTGTTAACAAGTTGAGTGAGTTCAAAGAAGGCTTGTTTCATTCTTCTTTTAACTTTGTTCCTAATAACGCTTTTGCCAATTTTTTTGCTTACACTAAATCCAACTTTAAAAGGCTGAAACCTCGTTTTCAAAAAAACAATTTTCACAAACGCGGTTGAAGCAGCTTCACCGTTTTTGTAAATATAATTAAAATGTTTTCTTTTTCTTAAACGATTTTCACTTTTCATATTATACCTTTATTTTTAAGCTGAAAGAACGCGTCTGCCTCTTGCTCTTCTTCTTTTCAAAACATTGCGTCCAGCTTTTGTTCTCATTCTTTCTCTAAAACCGTGAACTTTGCTTCTTCTGCGTTTCTTTGGTTGGTATGTTCTTTTCATGAGTGTCTCCTTTTTAAAATAAAATTTTTCAATCATTGTTTTGCGTTTGCAAAACTTTGCTTTTTAATTTTAATCAATATTAAGGCACGGCTAAAGCCTTAATATATAATATATAAAGCGAAGTAATTATAATTTAAACTTAAGGCTATTGTCAACTATTAATTAAGATTTAAAGTTTTCTTTTCTTTTAAAACACTGTTTGTTTTAAAAATTTGACAATTCCTTGTTTGTTTTTGGCTTTAAAACTTGCCACTTGTTAATTTTTGACATTTTTTTGAAATTAAATTTTCATTATGACCTTGCTATGATATAATATTTATGGTATTTTTAAATTAATTAAAGGATTGCAAAATGGATGTAATTAAAGATTTTTTTCTCAATTTTGGCTCGCTCCTGCCAAATTATCAAACAAGTTTTCAAAGGCTTTTTTCTTTGGGATTAACACTTTTTTTAATGTGCTTGCTTTATTTTATTTTTAAAAATAAATCAATAAAAGCAAAAAAAACACTTCTTAAATTTTTTGCCGTGTTAATTTTGCTTATGCAAATTGCATATTTTTCAGTTTTGGTTGCAATGGGCGAAATTTTGTTAAAAAATGTGTTTATTCCCACTTCGTTTAATTTCATTGTTATGATTTTTGTTGTTTTAACACTTGTCATTCCTTATCAAAGCTTTTTGGATGGAGTTGTTCCGCTTGCGTTTATTGCGGGTATAAGTTATATGGCTTTTCCTTCAAGTGGGCTTAATTTAACACCCATTACAATGCATTCTCTTGCAACAATTGTTTCAAACTACTCCTTGTTTTTGTTTGCTTCCCTTGCTTTAACTTTAAAAGTTTGCAAATTCAGTTTTAATTCAAAATGGGTTCCATATTTTTTGGTTTTATCAACAACAATTTACTATTGCTTTTTAATCACTTTAATCATAAAAGGCTATGCAGGGTTTTTCTTCCAACCATCATTGGAAAGTTTGCAAGACATTCTCTTCCCATTTGAAATTGTTATGCTTGCTTTTGTCATCATTTTAATTGAAACTTGTTATAGGTTAAAAGCATACTTTAAGAAAAGAAAAACAGAAAAAGAAAATTTGCAAGGAAAATAAAATAAAAAAACAGCTGTTTAAGCTGTTTTTTCTTTTGTTTTTTATTTGTTAGTTAATCATTCTAACTGGCAAAATCAAATATAAAAATTCTTCACCTTCATGTGGTGTGATGATGCAAGGGTTTGCCGCATTGTTAAATGAAATTTTAACAAATTCGTCTGCGTTTGCTCTTAAGGCTTCCATGAAATATCTTGCGTTGAAGGCAATGTTTAAATCTTTTCCTTTCAAAACAACATTAACATTTTCTTTAATGTTTCCAAGTTCTGAATTTGATGTTATTTGTAAGTTCTTTTCTTTAATTTCAAACTTAACAAGATTGTTTTGTCCAACTCTTGATAAAAGCGCTGCTCTTTCCAAGCTGTCTTCAAATTGTTCTTTGTTAATTGTTATAATTGTTTCATAGTTGTTTGAAATGATTTGACGATAGTTTAAAAAGTCGCCATCCAAAAGTTTTGTAATAATTTTGGTTTCTCCAAGGTCAACCATTAAATAATTCTTTTGAATGTAAATGTTAACAATTTCGTCACGGTCATCCATAATTCTTGAAATTTCGTTTAAGCTTTTTGCTGGAACAATAACAGAAACACTGATGTTTGAATGAGCAACAGTTTTTTTAATTAACGCAAGGCGGTAGCCATCAAGTGCAACTGCTCTAATTTCTTTTGCTTCAACTTCCAAAAGCACACCTTTCAAAATTGGGCGTGAATCGTCAAGCGCAACTGCAAAAGCAGATTTATTAATAAGTGCTTTTAAGTCTTTTTTTGTTAAGGCAAAAAACTCACTGCTGTCAATTTTTTGAAAACCCGGGTATTCCAAACTTGAAAAACAAGCAACTGTTGTTTCGCTGTCTGTATATTTAATTTTTAATTGGTTGTTTTCAGACAACGAAAGTTCAATTCTTTCTCCTGTTAATTTTTTTAAAAATTCGCCAAAGAATTTTCCTGGAACAACTGTTTCCCCTTCAATTTTAATGTCTGCTTTAATTTTCTTTTCAATTGCCAAATCTGTGTCTGAAGCGGTTAATGTTAATGTGCCGTCTTCAGCAACAAGTTTAATTCCTTCCAAAATTGGGTTTGCAACTTTGTTTGATATTGCCTTTGAAACTGTTAACACTGCTTCACAAAGGTCAAGTCCTTCACAAACTAAATTCATGTTTTTTCCTCTCTTTTTTATTTTGATTTTCTGTGGTTTTGTCTAATTATTTTTTTTGTTTTTAAATGATTAAATAATAATCTTATTATTAGGCTGTGTTTAAAAGTGGATAAGTTTTGCCTTGCACAAGATGTGGTGCTGGGTGGGCAACTTTAAGCCTAAATCTTGTGAAATAATGCATTGTTTAATTGTTGATAATTTGTTAACAACTTGTGGGAGAATATCCACATATCAACATTAACGCTTAAACATTATCTCTTAATTGGTTTTTAATTTCGTTCACAATTGTTCTAATTTTGTTGTTGGATTTCAATTGTTCGTTAATTTTATCTCTTGCGTGGATAATTGTTGTGTGATCTCTTCCGCCAAAAAGTTGGCCAATTGCTGTGAGTGGAAGATCCAAAATTTCATTAATTAAGTAAATGGCAATCATTCTTGGTTCAACAATTTCTTTACTACGTTTTTTGCCAACAATTTCCGCTTCGCTGATTCCAAAGTAAGCACAAACAGCTGTTATGATTTGACTTGGTGAAGTTTGTTCTTTTTGCACTTCTTGTTGGTCTTTAAAAACTTCTCTTGCTTCAAAAAGTGTTGCCTGTTTTTTGCCAATTAATGTGGCATAGAAGTAAACTTTTGATAACAACCCTTCCATTTCTCTCACGTTGGTGTTCACGTTTTCTGCAATGAATTCCAAAACATCTTCGCTGATGTTGTATCTTTCTTGTTCAACCTTTTTCTTCAAAATTGCAATTTTGGTTTCAAAGTCTGGCGCTTGAATGTCTTGAATTAAGCCGCTTTGGAAACGAGAACGCAACCTGTCTTCAAGTGTTGCAATTTCTTTTGGTGGACGGTCGGATGAAATGATGATTTGCTTGTTTTTTTGATAAAGTTCATTAAAAGTATGGAAAAATTCTTCCTGTGTGCTTGTTTTGTTTGAAATGAACTGAATATCGTCAATCATTAAAATGTCTAAATTGCGGTATTTTTCTCTAAACAAAAGGTTTGCTTTTTCTTTTTCTTTGCTTGCTCTTAGGGAATCAATATAGTCGTTTGTGAATTTTTCACAAGTCACATACATAATTTTTTTGTCTGGAGAGTTTTGTTTAACAAAATTTCCAATGGCGTTCAAAATGTGTGTTTTGCCAAGCCCAACACCGCCATAGATGAAAAGAGGGTTAAACTTTTCGCCAGGGTTTTCTGCCACACTTCTTGCTGCGGCATAAACAAACTGATTGCTTTTGCCAACAACAAAGTTGTCAAATGTGTATTTTTCGTTAAAAGAAGACACTTCTTCTTTAATTTCTTTATCTTCGCCGGAATTATCTTGCTTTTTCTTTTTGATGTAGGCTTCTTTTTCTTCTGCATCCAAAATTTCAAAATTAACATTATCACCAAAAACAGACTCAATGCTTTCTTTAAGTTGGCCGGAATGGTTTTTGTTAAGTTGGTTTTTTGCAAAAGTGGAAGATGCAACAAGCACAAGGGTTTTTCCATCCTTGAAGTCAATCACTTCAATGGTTTTAATCCACAAATCAAAAGAAACAACAGTCACAAGCATTTCAAGTTTAGTAAGCACTTTATTCCAAAGGTCGTGTATTTCTTGCATATTGATTCCTTTTATATTAATAATCAATTTATTATATCAATATCACTGTGGATAAGTCAACCATTTGGGGAATTTAAACATAAAAAAACAAGGAAAAAATTCCTTACATTTTGTTTTATAAGGAGCTAAATGTTTGTTTTTATGTTTTAAAAAAATGAACTTTTAACTGAAATTTTTAGCACACAGCCTCAATTGCACCAAGCATTAAATTGTTAATTTCAAAGCCTTTTAGGGAATAAAAAATCATTTTTCCTTGTCGAGTGAAATCCACAATGTTTTGCGCTTTCAAAATTTGCATTTGGTGGGAAATTGTTGTTTGGTTCAAGTTTAAAATTGAGGACATATCGTTCACACACATTGGGCCAATAGACAGGCAAATGATGATTTTTAAACGAGTTAAATCTGAAAAAGACTGAAAGAAAGAAGCCAGTTTTGTGGTGACTGTGTCGTTTGGTAAGTATTTTAAAATTTGATTTTTTTCTTCAGTGGATAATGCAAGCAACCTTGACATAAAAACTCCTATTGTTAACAAACATTAAACAAAAATCATATAAATACACAACATTACAATGTTTAAAAAAAGTTTATAAAAATTTTTTAAGCGCTGTCAATTGAAAAAAAGCGCAAATTGACAGAAAAGATAAAAAATTCCAAGATTATTAGTTTTAAGGAGGAAAATATGTTCTTTTCAAATGATATTTTGTTTGCTTTTTTAATCAGTGTGATTGCAAGCGCAACAAACACAGACCTTGCAACAAACACAAACATTTTGCTTTTATTATTGCTTGCCTTACAAGGAAACAACAGCGGCTGTTGTGAAAACCGCTGCTGCAACCCAAATTCACCATCAAGCCCAAGACTTTTTGGTTAATTATTCAAACAAATTTTCAAAATATTTAACAAGCATTTTTTTTGATTTTTCATTATTAACATAAGTTATCCATTTTAATTTGGCAATGTTTTTTGCCATGCCGGTTTCATCTGTTTCAATCACCAAATCAACTTTATCTCCGTCTGA
>JBMNOM010000066.1:0-2848 GCA_050943075.1 Christensenellales bacterium
CTCACATGGCGGAGATTGATGAGAATGTTGAGAAAGCAGTTGCGGTTTTAGAAATGAAAACTGAGCCAAATATTGATATTGATGAAAACATTAACAAACCTTATAAATCTGCATTTTGGAATTATTATATTTCTCATTTGCCAAAGCCAAATGTGTTCGATTTATATCGCTTAAGAATGAATAAAAAAATTGAGTTCTATAAAAACAATCTTATAAGTTTTGAAGATTTAAAAAACAGTCATCACACTTTTAATGAAATACAACAAAGGCAATTAGAATGGCACTTTAAAGGTGACGAGTATTACATTGACAAACCAAAAGTTAAAGAGTTTTTGCAAACTTTTACATACCCATTATACTTTTTAGATTTTGAAACAATAGAAAGTGTTATTCCTATGTTTGACGGCACAAAGCCCAATCAAAAAATTATCTTTCAATACTCGCTTCATGTTATGGAAGCGGCAGACGAGCCTTTGAAACATTACGAATTTTTGGCGCAGCATAAATCAGATCCAAGGCGAGAAGTTGCTGAAAATCTTATTAAATACATAAAAGACGATGGTGGGAGTATTGTTGTTTACAATAAATCTTTTGAAGTTACAAGAATAAAAGAACTTGCAGATGATTTTCCTGATTTAAAAAATGCTTTACTTAAACTTAACAAAAGAGTTGTTGACTTATTAGATGTGTTTACAGGTGGTTATGTTTATCATAAAAACATGGGTGGAAGTTTTTCAATAAAATCAACACTTCCTGCACTTTTTCCAAACGAAGCAGGTTTAAATTATAAGAATCTTGAAAATGTTCAAAATGGAACTGATGCACAAGTTGTGTTTTTAAGCCTTGCTGAAAAAACGCCACAAGAAAGAGAAATATTAAGAAAAAGTCTGTTAGATTATTGCGAACTTGACACTTATGCAATGGTTATGATTTATATGTGGCTGTTAAAAAATGCTTTTATATAATTAAACTTAGCAAACAAAATTCAAAAAAAACAACATGCAAAACTAACTCATGGGGTATTTTATTTGCATGCAAAAAAAGGAGTAAATATGGAAAAGAACGAGCTTAAAGAAGATTTGGAAAATAAAAACAACAAAGATGTTGAAAGGCAAATTGAAAGATACAGCCCTGTTTTTGTAGAGCCTATAAAAACTAAAAAAGAGCTGAAAGAAGAGATAAAGAAATTTGGTTTTTCAAAAGAGTTTATAAAAAGAGCGCCTGATTTATTAGATGAATTTGTCAAGTTTTATAACTCTGGTGCGGATATGGATTATAATATAGTTATTGCCACGGAAGATAACAACATCAAACTTGCCGAAATAATTTGTTCATATCTTAGTGGGAAGGGAATTTCAAGCAACGCACTTCTTACCCAGTATAATTACAGAAGCCAAATAAGAGGCAATGAAAACTATTGCTCTTTAACAACAGACGATTTTCAAATGGACGATATTGGAATAAAGGAAACAAAAACCTATAAAAACATTTTTAATATTTATTTAATACATCCATTTCTTTTTGCAAATATGCAAAAAAATATAGATGCAAAATATCCTTTCACAATTTTTAATGTTTACAAAAAAAATGAGGAGATAAACAATATTTCAAATCACGCCAACAGTTTGGGTTTTGTGTTTGATAATAAAAGAACTTTAAACACTCTTTTTGAAAGGTATAAAAACTATAATGATATAAAAGGTGCAGTAACAAGGTATGCTATTGACAAAAAAATTGAAAAAAAAGAGCAAGTTATAAAACTTGAAGAAATTCAAAAATATTTTCACGAGCCCGTTAAAAGAAACAGAAGAAACAAACAAAAAGAGGCTGGAAAAGGCATTGATAGTTTCGATAGCATTATAGGGCTTGAAAGTGTTAAAAAACAAGTTGAAAGAATTGCAAAAATGCTTGAAAAAAATAAAGATGATAGACCAATGCTTCATATGGCTTTTTTAGGAAATCCAGGAACTGGTAAAACAAGTATTGCCAGAGTTATTGCCAACGAATTTTACGAAAGAAAAATTATCAAAGAAAACAAACTTTTAGAAGTTTCAAGGGTTGATCTTGTTGGGTCTTACATTGGGCACACCGCTGAAAAAACTAAGAATGTAATTCAAAGTGCTATGGGTGGTATTTTGTTTATCGATGAGGCATACTCACTTGCAATTTCGAAATCAGATAAAGATTTTGGACCAGAAGCTTTGGCAACATTAGTTAAGGAAATGGAAGACAAAAGAGATGATATTGTTGTTATTTTTGCCGGTTATGAAAAAGAAGTGATGGAAATGATTTCGGTAAATAGAGGTTTGGAAAGCAGAATTGCCTTTAAAATAAAGTTTGAAGATTATTCAGTTGTTGAGCTTATGCAAATTTTAAATCTTATGATTTCTAAAACTAAATATACTTTGCAAAGCGAATGTTTGAGCATTATAGAAAAGTTTTTTGAAAAAGAAAAAGAAAAAGAAAGTTTTTCAAACGGAAGATTTGTTAGAAACTTTTTTGAAAGATTAAAACTTATTCAAGCAGACCGCAGCACTGGTTTTGAAATTACAAAAGAAGATGTTTTAATTGCGGTTGAAGAAGAACCTGAAAACAAAGATTCAAAAAGAAAGTTTGGGTTTGTGATTTAACTTTTTTGCTTTGTTTAAAAACTTTGCTTTGTTATAATTAAGTTAAATTATGTGGGGTGAAAAATGGCAAGTGAAAATAATAAAAAACTTCTTCTTATGTATGTTTTAAATATTTTAAAAGAGTATAGCAATGCAGACTGTCCGCTAACACAGCAGGAAATCATTAATAGAATTGGGCTTGTTTATGGCATGAGTGTTGAAAGAAAGGCTATTGCTAG
>JBMNOM010000067.1:0-2819 GCA_050943075.1 Christensenellales bacterium
TTGCAACTTTACTTTACAATTATGAAGGTTTCTTTGTTAACCAAAGTTTTGGCGAATTAATTGGAAAAGCATCGCCAACAGACAAACTTGTGTTAAAAGTTTATTACTTAAGAGAACAATATCAAGTGACTGTTAAAACACACAATGGAGTGCAAGACACAGTTTCAACAGAGCTTTACGGCACAAACATGGCGCGTTTTGCAAACCCAACTTACCAAGGTTATGTGTTTGAAGATTGGTATCTTGAATTTGATGAAGGCACAGGCTCATATTCAAACAGAGTTTCACAATGGCCATACATAATTAAAGAAAACACAACTTTCCACGCAAAATATACTCCAGGAACAGAAACCCCATTCACAATTAACATTTTCCTTCAAACCTTAAGTGGAAATTACCCAGCAGTTCCAAACCAAACAAAAACAATTAAGTCAACCACGGATTTGGAGGGCAGATTCAGCGCTGTCACAGAAAATGGGCAAACATATTTTGAAGTTAAGTTTTTCAAAAATGCGGACTTGAAATTTGCACTTGAAAAATTTGTGTTTAATGGTTTTGAAATTAATGCTGATTTAACACAAAATGCACATGTGAATCACGATGGCACAGGTGTGCTTAACGCGTATTTGGCAAGAAAAGAATACACAATCACATTCAACTTAAAAGACGCTGAAGAAAATAATCAAACATTCTTTAGAACAAAAGTTTTTGAAGGTGAGTTAACACAAGCAGAAGCAAACAGCGTTGTGTTTAACAGACAAGGCTACAGATTTGGTGGCTGGTTCTTCAGCGAAGATTTTGTTTCTGAAAATGCTGTTGCTTTCCCATACATTGTCACAAAAGATATCGAGTTTTATGGTAGATGGTTTAACGCGGAAGAAACTGAATACACACTTGAAATTTACTTGCAAAGTGCTTTTGATGATGGTTATCCAGCCGAAGCAAGCATTATTCAAAACAACGTGTTTGCAGCAGACGGCACAATTGAAATTTTCAACCAATCAGGTTTTGTGCTTAAAATAACAAACCCAATTAACGCAGTTTTTGAAATTATCAGGCTTGACATAACAGGCTACACATTAAACAACTCATTAACGCAAATGACAGAAAACTACATTCACATTGAAGGAACAACTGTCATAAGGCTTTATTATACAATTAATTCTTATAACTTTATTGTGGAAGACGATGGGCAAATTTTGCACCAAGAAATTGTTAAATTTGAGCAAGTTCCAACCTATGATGAAGTTTTAACAAAACAAGGCTACAACCAAGTTGGTTGGGTGATTAAAGGCATTGACCAAATTCCTTATGTTAAAAATGCGTTTAAAATGCCAGCAAAAGATGTGACAATTAACCCAGTGTGGCAAAGAGCAACAAACACAAGTTATACAATTGTTTATCACATTCAAAATGTGGGAAGAACAAGTTTTGATGAATACAAAGTGATTGACACAAGAAAAACAACAACACTTAACTATTTAACACTTGAAGGCAACACATTTAAAGTTTACGACATCAACAAAACAACATTGTTTGCGGACCAAAACTTGGAAATTGAAACAATTAAAGGCTTCACATTAAATGGCAGCCTTTCACCAGAATGGGTTGAAGTTGCGCCAGATGGCTCTGCTGTGTTTAACTTGTATTTTGAAAGAAATGAATACACAATCACATTAAACTTTAAAGACAACTTAACTCCAAACCAAGTTTTTGCCAACCAAGTTTATGGTTCATTCATTGAATGGCCAGCGCCAACAAGGCTTGGCTACACCTTTAAAGGCTGGTTCTTTGACGAAAATGAAATGCTTAATCAAGCAGTTTGGGTTCCAAAAGAAAACAACCCAAGTGTGCTTTTATACTTAGTTGATGAAAACAGAACAATGTTTGCAAAATGGCAAGCAAATTCAAACACGCCATATAAAGTTGAACATTACATTCAAAACAAAGAAGATAATGGATACACACTTTATGCCGAAAACATGATGGCAGGTGTGACAGACACAGAAGCTTTAATTGACATTTTAAACATAACAGGTTTTGTGTTTAATGAAACCGCTTCTCCAAAACTTAAAGGCAACATCGAGCCAGATGGCAGTTTGGTGCTTGTTGCATATTACGACAGACAAGTTTACACCTTAAACTTTAATGGAAACTTAAACACTGCTGGACAAATGGAGGCAATTAGTTTCAGGTTTGAACAACAAAAACTCTTACCACAAAATGAGTTTGTTAAAGACGGCTACAACTTTGTGGGCTGGACAGACAGAGAAAACTCAATTGTTTTGAAATATATTGACCAAGCTCTTTATACTTTTAACAAAACTGAAAACGCAACACTTTACGCGTTGTGGGAAATTAAAACAATTGAAAACGCAAGCTTGACCGCGCTTGATGGCATTTCCCAAGTGCAATATGGAAACAAAATTGTGCTTGAAGCAACCTACACACATTTAAGCAACCACATTGTTTCATATAAATGGTTTAAAGATGGCGTTGAAATTGGAATGGGTGCAAGCACACTTGAATTAACAGAAATTAATCAAAGTGGAACATATCACGTTGTAATTTACGTTGAAGCATTTGCTGAATCAGGCTCAATTCAACGACATGAAAACGCACAAACAAATTCAGTTAGTGTTGTAATTACAAAACGTCAAGTTGAATTCAGCGCAACAAGTTTTGCATTCACTTATAACGCACTTTCACAAACTCCAACAATCACATTGAATTACACCACAGGTGCAGGAATTAGCGCACCAACAGAAAGCATCACAATGCCTTCATTCAATTATGAAATTTGGAAAGGCGCAGAAAAA
>JBMNOM010000068.1:0-2758 GCA_050943075.1 Christensenellales bacterium
CTTTCAACTGGAAAAAATTGTTTATAGAAAGTGTCAAGACGCATAACTTCGTGTGAGTAGTTTAATCCAAGTGGATTAAGCACTTTGTTTATGTATTGATAGCCTTGGAAGTCTTTCATGTTTTCTGTTAAAATTGGCAAATTCACCATAACAGCTTCTGTCATAATCATAAGGTCGGCATAATTTCTGTCGCCTTCTTTTTCTGCTTGTGGGAAGAGTAGTGTTGACTGCATTTTATTGTTAAATCCGCTTGGCACTAAAACGCGTTTTGTTGCAAGTTCTTTCATAACTTTTAAAATCTTTTGATTTTCGGCTTCACTGAATTTAATGATTGATATGTATTCCTTGATAAAGTTGGTAAAGCGCGCAACAGCTTCTGGCTTTTTACCTTTCAAATTTAAAAATTCATTAAAAATTTGCGGAGTTATATAAAGCTTAACTTTTCCTTCTTTTGAAAGGTTTAAAAGCAATTGTAAACTTTTAAAGCTTGAAATGCTGTTTATATTTTGTGCTTTGTAAGCGCCATAAAGGCGAAATAAAATGTTTGAATCAACTACTACTTTTTTCATAATTACTCCTTGTCTTCTTTTAAGTCTTTTGTGCTAACCATTTCAATGCCATATTCTTTTGCAAAATTTGCAGCATCGTCATTAACTTTCTTAATGTATTCTTGGAGTTGTTCATCAGTCATTTCGCTTAGTTTTTTGTTTTCTTTCTGACGAATTTTTGTTGCTAGTTCATGTAGTTCTTTTTCTGTTAAATTGTCCAAATTAAATTCTTCCATATTGCTACCCCTTATTTAATTTAAGTGTATTATATAACTTGACGAATGTCAACCTCAATTTGTCTTTTTTGTACATTTTTGTCACAATTTTTTTTGCTTGTTTATATATCGTTGACAATTATTTTATACTTATATATAATTACTTTTGTTAATTAGGAGCAGCTATGAAAGAAGTTAGAACTCGTTTTGCACCAAGCCCAACAGGATATATGCACATTGGAAATTTAAGAACAGCATTATATGCTTTTTTGTTTGCAAGACACGAAAAAGGCAAATTCATTTTAAGAATTGAAGACACGGACCAAAAAAGATTTGTGGAAGGCTCAACCGAGCTTATTTACACAACTTTAAAACAAACAAATTTGCTTCATGATGAAGGCCCAGATATTGGTGGAAACTTTGGCCCTTATGTTCAAAGTGAAAGAAAACACATATACAAAGAATATGCAGAAAAACTTGTTCAAACTGGACATGCTTACTATTGTTTTTGTTCAAACAATAAAGACGAAGAAAATCAAACCGAACCAGAACAAACATTTGGCTATAATCGCCATTGTAGAAACTTAACAAAAGAAGAAATTGCTGCAAACTTGCAAGAAGGAAAGCCTTACGTTATCCGCCAAGCAATTCCACTTGAAGGCACAACAACTTTCCACGATGAAGTTTACGGCGACATCACAGTTGAAAACAACTCACTTGACGACCAAATTTTACTCAAAGGCGACGGAATGCCAACATACAACTTTGCAAACGTTGTGGACGATCATTTAATGGATATTACGCACGTTATCAGAGGAAAAGAATACATTTCTTCAACTCCAAAATATCAACTTTTGTATAACGCTTTTGGGTGGGAATCTCCAAAAACTGTGCATTTGTCAACAATTATGGGGCAAAATCCAGACGGAAGTGTTTCAAAACTTTCAAAACGCCACGGCGCAGTTTCATTTGCTCAACTTTTGGAAGAAGGCTATTTGGGCGAAGCAATTTTAAACTATATTGCACTTTTAGGCTGGAGCCCAAAACAAGAAAGAGAAGTTTTCTCACTTGACGAACTTATTGAACTTTTTGACATCAGCGGCGTTGTTAAAACAAATGCAATTTTCAACTATCAAAAACTTGATTGGTTTAACGCAATTTACATTTCAAATATGTCACATGATGAATTTTTGAGTTATGCAAAACCATACACAGAAGCGTTGCCACAATTCATCAAAGAAAAATGGCTTTTTGCTTCAACACTTGCTCAAAGCAGAATAAGCAAATTTTCCGACATTGCAAAATTGTTTGCATTTTTAACAGAATACACAGATTTTGACCTTGCACTTTTTGAAAACAAAAAGAATAAACTTGAAAAAGCAGACAGTTTGGCAATTTTAAAAGAAATGGCTCCAATTTTAAACAATGTTGAAAAATGGGAAGTGGACGACCTTAACGCAATTTTGCAAGCCTACACAGATGAAAAACAAATTAAAATTGGCAGAACAATGTGGCCAGTGCGCATTGCAGTTACAGGCCAAGTGATGACACCAGGCGGTGGGGCAGAAATGCTTTATCTTCTTGGAAAAGAAGAATCACTTGCAAGAATTAACCATTGCATTGCAAGGCTTGAAAAAGAATTAAATTAAGGCATCATTATAAAAAAAATTGATGTTTAATAATTTGCAAACCAGCAAAAACAAAAAGAGTTACTTAAAAAAATGTAACTCTTTTTTTATTTATGATGTTTTAAATTTATAGGTGCAAATTAATCAGTTTTTAATAATAATTAAACATTATTTTTATAATTCTTTTGGCGGCAATAATAGCAAAAAACCAGTCGCAAATGAAGGTTGTGTTTTAAATAAAAAAACACAACCTAATAACAGGCTGTGTTTTTTGCTTGGTGCCGAAGGTGGGACTTGAACCCACACACCCTTGCAGGTATCGGATTTTGAGTCCGACGCGTCTGCCATTCCACCACTCCGGCGCGGT
>JBMNOM010000069.1:0-2664 GCA_050943075.1 Christensenellales bacterium
TTTGGCAATGCTGTTTACAAAAGGTATTTAACAGAAAATAAACTTAAAGACAAAATCTATGTTGAAAAAATGCTTAAAATTTTGGCACAAAGCAAAGAAGGAAGTGTGATATTAGCAAAATACCAATCACTTCTTGAAAAAAACAAAGGCAGTTTGCTTCCAACCAATAAAGACTATTACAGAGCGCTTAAACAACTTCTTGACGGCGTTATTGAGCAAAACAAAAAAACCTTACCAAAAGAAAGTGTTGTTTTAATTAACAGGTTAAGAGATGTTTATGTTAAAGCAAACACAATGACAATTGATGGCATTGTTGCGCAAGAAAAAGCAAAAGAAAAAGCACCAGCAGCTCCTGCAAAAAGCGGAGCGTCAAAAGCTGCTTCAGGCGGTGGCGGCGGTGGTGGCGGAAAAAAAGATGCTGGCAAACCAGCTGCAAAAAAACCAGCTGCAAAGAAAAACTCAACCTCGCCATTTATAAACCAAAATCCACCTAAAGAAAATAAGGAAAAAGAAAAAGAGCAGAAAAAAGAAGAAAAGAAACCAACAAATTCTGTGTTTTCAACTTTAGTTAAAGAATTTAAAAACCAAAAATATGAAACTGCAACCAAATTCAAAATTAAAAAAGTTGAAATTGAAAATGCTCCAACAAAAGATATGTAAAATAAAAAACTGTTTTTAATAAACAGTTTTTTTATATTAAAAACTTTGATAAATATTAATCAACAAAAAATCACTTTTTTTAGTCTTGTCTGTATACATTTATGTTCAGAGTTATAAATGAGGGGGGATATTTGCTACATTGCAATTTAATATTTGCCGCACCATAAATTGTTTTTTAAAATAAAAAAAGATGGTTTAACCATCTTTATTTTTCAATTGATTGTCCTTCTGGTGTGATTTGACGTTTTAATTCATCATCCCATTCTTTTGCAATTGCTGGGTGTTTTTTCACCAAGGCACGATAAACTTCCATTGCAGCTGGGTGTAAAACATCCAATTGCATTTCATAAAGAGCAGACCAGTTAACGTAAATTAAACCTTCGTTATGAGCATAAGCCATAAATGAAAGCGCACGAATAAGGTCAAGCCTTTGTTCTTTTGACAAAACTGGGATAAGCTCGGTTTTTCCTGTTTTTTCATCAACTGATTTAACTGTTCTTGAAACCCATTTGTTTAAGAAGTTTTGTTTGTAAAGAAAAGCTTCCAAAACATAATCAATATATTCAAAAAATTCATCACTTGTTGTAAGGCCTCTAATATATTTGTTTTTAAGCAAAACAATTGGGCTTTTGAATTTCTTTTTAATTGCAAATTCCTTTTTTTCTTGCATAATTTTCCTCACTTAAATATTTCACCCATAGGATAGCACAATTATGCTTTTTTGTCAATATTCATTGTTCAAAAAATGTTTGTAAAAATGTTTAAAATAAATAGTTTTTAAACTTTTAAACAAAATAAAAACATGAAAACAAACAAAAAAACTTTTTCTGCTAATTCTGTTGTTAAATCCACGCTTTTGCTTTCAATGGGTGGGCTTATTGCCAAGTTTCTTGGCGCTTTTTTTCGCATTCCAATTTCAAATATAATTGGAGCGGAAGGCATGGGTGTTTATCAACTCATTTTCCCACTATATGCGTTTTTTTTGGTTTTTATAAGTGGTGGCATTCCCTTGGCACTTGCAAAACTTGTTTCGCGCTCTTTGGCAGAAGGCAAAGAGAATAAAATTAAGGGTTATTTTTTTGCCGCACTTGTTTTCAGTTTAATTTCAGGGCTTGTTTTTGCTTTGATTTTTGTTTTTTTTGCAAAGCAAATTTCTGCTTTTCAAGGCATTGGGGAAGGTTTTGCAAGTTATTATGCTGTTGGGCTCGCATTGATATTTTCCTGTTTAATTTCTGTTTTTCGTGGGTTGTTTCAAGGGCACAACAACATGTTGCCAACATTTGTTTCCCAAATTATTCAGCAAGGGGTAAAACTTGGGCTTGGCATTTTATTTGCTGTTTTGTTCATTTCTAAAGGGCTTAATGTTGCAGTTTTTTTCATTTTTATCTCAATTGCAATTTCAGAACTTTTGGCACTTGTTTACTATATTGTGTTAACTTTAATTAAACAAAAACAAAAAGCAATTAACACAATAAGTGTAAAGCATAAACAAACACAAAGATTGTCACAAATTCATACAAAACTTTGTGGATTATTTTAATTCCATGTTCGGTGGGATTGTTTGTTTTGGCAAGGCCAATTATGTTTTTTGCATTTCAAAATGCAATTGGTGCTGATATGTTAAACAGTGCAATTGTGTTAATGCAAATTGGGTCTTTAAGTGTTTTGTTCACTGGCTTTTTTCAATTCACTTTGGTGCTTTTGCAAATTGAACAAAAAACTTGGAAGGCGTTAATAACAAGTGTTGTGTTTTTTGTTTTAAACACAGCAGGCATTTTTGCGCTTGGAAAAAGTTTTTCAATTTATGGCATAATGACAGCAAATTTGTTGGGCTATGCAATTTGTTGCTTTTTAAATTTGTGTTTTTTAAGAAAAAGTTTTGATGTAAATTTAAAGTTTAAAGAGCTTTTAGTTCCAACAATAACAAGCATTTTACTTGGAGTTTTAATTCATTATTTTAATTTATTAATTCCAATTAATAGCGAATTTTCAACTTGTTTAATT
>JBMNOM010000070.1:0-2589 GCA_050943075.1 Christensenellales bacterium
TTAAAGGTTATGAATCATTCAGTTCATTATTCTACTTCTGGGGCGCAAAAAACGTTTTAATTAAAGACAGCGAATTTATTGGCGCAGGTGGCCCAGTTATCATTGCCGACCATTACAAACCATTAGACGCAGACGGCGGAAAACCAACATATGTAAACATTGTTAATTCAAAAATGCAATCTGTTGTGAGCGGTTTGGAACCTTGGTTTGCAAACTATGGCGCAACACAAATTGTGCAAGATCTTGCAAGTGCAGACACAGCATTGTTTGGAACAACAAACAAAACAATTGTTGCTGATTCAAAACTCATCAGTGGAGACAAACCAACTCCATATATGAACATTGTAATTGCAATGAAGAGCAGTTCAGCACAAGGTTTAACAAGTGAAAGAATTAAAGGAAAAGTTAACATTTTCAAAACACAAGCAGACTATGAAAAACACTATGGTTTAAATGGTCAAGCGCAAGAGTTTATCAACTTTGGTCTTGATATGGATTCAGAAAATTCACTTATGAATAAAGCTTTTAATGGTGTGCATTATTTCCAATCAAATGGAAATGGTGGTTATATCAATGCAACAGCTTCCGACACTTCTTTCCCAACAACACCTTACTCAGTTGGAACACACTTAAACATCTACACACCACTTGGCATTGGAGTTATTGTTGAATTGCTTAACAGACAACCAGCTTAATAAAACTTTACTAAGATAAAACAAAATAAAAACTTTTATAAAAAACAAAAAACTGTAACTTGAAATTACAGTTTTTTTGTTTTGTATATTTTGAATTTTGTATAGATAATTTTGGAATGGTTTTTTATTATAATTTTCTTTTTATTATAATTTTTTAAGTTCTATTTTCATCTAATTTTCTTTTTCTAATATATTTTTTTATTTCTTATTTAATTAAATAAAGCAAAATAAAATGAAGTGGGTAGAAAATGTAAAAAAGATATTTTAAGTTAAGTTTGCCATTTTCTCCGCTATACATTAAAAGCAGTGGAACAGCAAGTGTGGCAAAAAGTTGCATGTAGGAATTAAATTCAAGTGGGTTGAAAATAATAACAGGCAAAGCAATTAAAGCATTTGATAAAACAAAAAAAACAAATTTTAATTTGTGGTCTCTTAAAAAGTAAAAACCAACTGGCAAAGCGCAGCCCAAAAAGCCATAGTCAACAGCCCCGCGCAAACTTAAAACCAAAACAAAAAGAATTAGTGCAAAAAGCAAGATGTAGTTTAAATATGTTTTGTTTTTATTTTTTAAATTTTCAATTAAAATAATTGCAAAAACTGAAAACAAAAATGTGAAAAGAATGTTAAGTTCTCCCACCCCAAAAAACAAGTTGTAAAATGGTTGGGAAATAAGGGCAAAGATGAACAAAAGCGCAACATATTTTTTTCGGTTTCTTGTGTAAAAAACACCTTCGGCAATAAAGAAGGCAAACAATGGGAATGAAATTCTTCCAACAAGCCTGTAAACAATTTGGCCAGGAAAAAAGTAAAACCCAATGTGGTCAATCAGCATTGTGATAAGTGCTAATATTTTAAGCGCATTTCTGTTCAAAATTTTAAAGTTCATAAATTAAGTTTACAAAATTTCTTTCAATTTTCAAACAAATTCACAACTTTTGTTTTAAAACAAGTTTTAAGATTTTTTAATAGAACGCAAGCACGTTTTTTTGAGAAAAATAAAAATAAATAATAACATTAAAAAACAGCGCAAACAAATTTTACTTTCAAAAAACAATGCAAAAACAAAAAAAACAACTGCAATTAATGCAGCTGCTTTTGTTTAAATTAATTTGTTTAAATTAGTCAATTTATCTACTTTTTCATTTTAAACTGCAAAAGCCATTCTTTGTCTTCTTTGGAAACCCTAAAGCTGTCGCGACATTTTTGAATTGCCAAATTAATTATTTGCTTGTTTGTTTTGTGGGTTTCAAAATATTTTGCGGTTAAATTTCTGTGTTTAACAAAACACTCACAAAGCAGCCATGCGCCAGCCATATTTACATAATATTCTGTTTCAAAAGGCAGTTTGTTAAGTGTTTCAAAAGTTTTAAGTGCAACTTGTTCATCACTGCAAAATTTTAAAAGTATGATAAGTGCCATGCGTCTTTCAATCATGGAGTTTGATTGCAAAAGTTTGTCACTTAAATTTAAAATTTTTTGTTTATGTTTTGCCAGTTTGTCAAAATTAACGCTGTCTGTGTGTGCCCAACAGTCAATGTTTTTTAAGTATATTTCAAAGTATGGCAAATAGGTGTCAAATTCAGAAAACAACGAATTAAGCACAGCAATGTAAATTATTGTGCTTTCATAACTTGAAAAACACTTCAAATTTAGAAAGCTTTCTGCGTTTCCTTGCAAAATTTGTTTTGCAATGTTGCTCATTTCTTTTGAAGTTAAGGCATAAACAGGTTTTGATGTTTGCAAAATTCTTCTTGTCCAGTCAATTTTTTCTTGCGGTTTCTTTTGAAATGACAAAAAATTTTCAAATTCATCTTTATCTTTTTTGTCCCAACTTTGTTTAATTAAATTCATAACAATCCTTCTTTTTAACCAATTTTTTAATTATTAATAACGC
>JBMNOM010000021.1:0-14833 GCA_050943075.1 Christensenellales bacterium
ATATATTAAATTAAATTTTAATTAATTAATTTTTTAATTAATTTTAATATTTTTTTTAGTTTATTAAACAACTTAAAAATAATATATATTGCAAGTTTCAAGCATTTATGATAATATTAAATTGAGAAATAATTTTTTATTTAATTAAAGGGGAAATAAATGAAAAAAAACACAGTTGCTTTCATGTATGATTTTGATGAAACACTTTCACACGGATATATGCAAGACCATGCTTTAATTCCGCTTCTTGGCTACAATGTTGGCGAGTTTTGGGCAGAAGTTAATCAGTATGGCAGAGATAATAATATGGACAACGTTTTGGCATATATGCACAAAATTGTTCAAGTTGCAAACGAGAAAAAAATTAAAATTGACAAAAAAGTGATGTTTAATCTTGCAAAAGGCATTCATTATTTTGATGGCGTTTTGGAATGGTTTGACAGAATTAATGAATTTGGCAAACAATTAAATTTGAACATTGAACACTACATTATTTCAAGCGGTATGAAAGAAATTATTGAAGGAACAGAAATCTATTCCAAGTTTAAAAACATTTTTGCGTGCAGTTATGTTTACGACAAAGAAGGCAACCCAATTTGGCCATGTCAAGCGGTTAACTATACAAACAAAACACAATATTTGTTTAGAATTAGAAAAAACCAAATGGACGATCTTAATAACACAGTTGGGGTTAACGAACTTATTGAAGAAGAAGAAAAGTTGCCATATAAAAACATGTTTTACTTTGGCGATGGAATGACAGACATTCCTTGTATGAAACTTTTAAAACAAAAAGGCGGAAACTCATTTGCAGTTTACAGCCCAATCAGTCAAAAAGCAAAAAACACAGCAATCAAACTTTATAAAGACAAAAGGGTTAACTATTTTGCTCCAGCAGATTACACAGAAAACTCAAAACTTGACAAAATTGTTAAAAGCCTTTTAATCAAACTTTCAGAAGATTTTAAAATTGCAAACGAAGTGAATAATTAATTTAGTTTTTTTTAATATGTTTGACATTTTAAAATTGCAGTAATATAATTAAGGTATAAATTTTCTCACACAGCAAAATGGAGGGTTATAAAATGGCAAAACATTCAAAAGGCGAAGCAGTTAATGTTATCTGGGCAGACAGAAGAAGATATTGGGGAATGCCAATTTCTTTTACACGTTATTCAGTTGTTGAAAAACCAGATGCATGGGTTAAAATTTTTTATGACAAAGGGCTTTTGTCAACAATTCATGAAGAAGTTCATGCATACAGAATTTTTGATATTTCCATCAGACAATCATTAGGCGACAAAATTTTTGGTGTTGGCACAGTGATTTTGCATTGCAAAGACGCAAGCTCTCCATATCTTTACTTAATGAAGGTTAAAGACCCATTTAAAGTTAGAGATATCATTGCAGATGTTGTGGAAAGAGAAAGGGCGGAAAAAGGCTTCAGAATTGGAGAGTTCCACTCATAATAATGAATTAAAAGAAAAGTTGATTTTAACTTTTCTTTTTTTAATTTTAAATCCTTTTTAACTAATCTTTTTGCATAAGAAATGTTTGCAAAGGGCGGCGGGTTTTAGTATAATAAAATCAGTTTTACAATCTAAGGAGAAAACAATGAATTTTATTATCTCATCCGATTCATGTCTTGACGAATTTAAAGAGATTACTCATAAAGAACAAATTCATGTGATACCAATGACGGTTATTACAGAGGAAGAAACATTTAAAGACGACTTTTCTTCACTTGAGCAATACGACAACTTCTATAAGGAAATTGGGGAAGGCAAAATTTTTAAAACAGCAAGTTTGAACAGCTTTGAACTTGAAGAGCATTTCACAAACCTTTTAAAACAAGATAAAGATATCATACACTTTTCATTAAGTTCTGGTTTAAGTGTCACATATAATGTCACAAAAGAAGTGGCTGAAAGATTAAACCAAAACAACAACAGAAAAATTTATGTTGTGGACACATTGTCTGCAACACAAGGGCAAAATTTGCTTGTGAAATACGCAATTAAATTAAGAGATGAAAATGTGTTTCCACATGAGGCATACAACAAACTTGTGGAGGTCGTTAAACATCTTGACGTTGCGTTTTTTGTCACAGATTTTGATTGCTTGAAACGTGGCGGCAGAGTGAGTGGCGCGCAAGCAGTTGTGGGCAAACTTGTTGGAATTCGCCCAGTGCTTGATTTTGACACTGTTGGTAAATTAAGAGTTGTTTCAAAAGTGATTGGCAACAAAAAAGCATTGGCTGCGTTATGCTCAAGGCTTGAAAATTACGACGAAGAAATGGGCTTACCATTTTTCATCACTCACACAGGCAATTTTGATGTTGCGCAAGAATTAACCGCAATGGTTAAAGAAAAATATCCAAATGCACCAATTTTGGAAAAATATATTGGCCCAACAATTGGCTCTCACACTGGACAAGGTGCTTTGGGTCTTGTGTTTTTGGGTAAAGGAGAAAGAAAATAATGAGAGATGATTTAATGATTAAACGCAAAGGGGTAATTGTTTGCGGTTTCTTTGGAATTGGTAAATCATCTGTTAATAAGTTTAGGCCAGATGTCAGCTTTTACGACCTTGACGCAAAGCATTTCGTAAAACAACCTGGCTGGGAAAAAGTTTATGTTGAGTGTGCGCTTGCATTAAGAGAAAGATACGACATTGTTGCACTTAAAAGTTCAGACAAAGTTATGAATAGGCTTGCAGATTTAGACGAAGATTTCTTCTTAGTGTATCCAAACAGATATGCAAAAAGAGATTTCGTTGAAAGAGCAATTAAAAACGGCTATTCAAGGGAATGGATTCAAAATTTCTTTGCCAAGTGGGATGAATACTTGGAAGAAGTTGAGCATGAAGAGCATGCAAACAAAATTGTTTTGCAAAATGGGGAATATCTCTCTGACATTGTGGATAGATTAATCCGCTTTAAGTAAAGGGTAATAAACTTTGATAATTAAAAACGAAAAAAAATAAAACAAGCTGTCTCAAAAGCAGGTTGTTTTTTTAATTGATGAGTGGATAAAAAATTAAGGAATAAAAATGAAATTGGGGGATATTAGAAAGAAGGCAGATACTAAAAAGGCGGCGGATTTTGTTTTAAGAGTTTCAAAAACTAGGTTAAATGAGTTATAGGGAAATATAAAATAGCGGGAACCTTTGTTTAAAATAGTGTTATAGGTGTCAAAAAAAGCGAAACAACAAAAAAAATAATAAGTAATCAGATTGAAGTTTTATGTTAAAGAGTTAAGGTTAAAGCGTGCAAACATAATAAAACACCTGTTAATGATAAGTTAAATAATATAAAATCTTAAATAGTGTTTACAAAATTTAAAACAAGAAAAAATGCAAAAAAAAGTTAAAAAAGCATTGACACAAAAAAAATAATTTGCTATATTAAGTGCAGTGCTAAAAACGCGCTAACATAATCCTCAGTAGCTCAGTGGTAGAGCATCCGGCTGTTAACCGGCAGGTCGTAGGTTCGAGCCCTACCTGGGGAGCCAAGTGAGCCGAATCCGAAAAGTATTTCAGATTCGGTTTTTTTGTTGCCAAAATTCAGATGGCTCTTAATTTCTGCGTCATTTAAGTCAAACTCTTCGCCAACACTGTTTGTTCCATTGTAAATAACCACGCAATACTCATCGTAAACAAACACTTTATTCACAAACTGTTCAAGCAGTTTATAGCGGTTTTTATCTTTGGTGTAGTCTAGTTTTGAAAAATCGCTTAAGTATTTTTTAGCTTTTTCAACTGTCATTGGCTCAATCATTCTATTTTTAATTATTGCAATTTTGTTTTTAATTTCTGCTTTCTCGTCTTCCAGAGAAAGCAGTTTTTCTTTTGTTGTAGGTGTAATGATTCCTTGCTCTATTGCAGTAACTAAATTATTTATTTTCTTAACAACATCTTTTTGATGATTTTCATAGTTATCAAGCTCAATGTTTTTGCCAAGTTCTTTGTTAAAACTATTTGTTATGTTTTTAGCAATTTCATTTAAAACTGTTGGCTTAAAAACGTCTTTAATTGTTTTGTTTATTATAGTTGTTTCTAGTTTGTCTTTTGTTAAAATAGACTTATTACATTTATGTTTGCCGTTCTTTTTTCGGTTAGAGCATTTGTAGTATCTATATACCTGCCCAAGTCTGCTAACGCCACTGTCTGCAACAATAGGAGAGCCACATCAATCAAATAGTTGCAGAAGTTAATCTGTTCTTCAGCGTTAGACTTTTTTTCTTTCAACACATTTAATCCATACTCTAAAACAGATGAGAAATGCTTAGACAAAATTTTAGGCAACCTATCACCATCAATCCTCTCTTTTTGAACTTGATAAACCTCTTCATCAATCCTTTCAAGTGAATTAACGACTAATTCTTCATACAACCCTAACTTCATAATGGCTCCTTACATAATAATTTTTATCTATTTGAAACTTCTCTAAATCTCACTATAACATTTTTCTTTTAGAAACTGTTTTATTGAAGTTGTGTCAGTATTCTCATAGTAATTTAACAGCAGGGTTCGATATTCTTCTATTAGATCTGTTGGAATTGCAATTAGTCCTTTGGTTTGTGATATAAGCATATGGTTTGCATAAATCACAGCTGTTCTTTTATTCCCATCAATAAACACTTGTTTTTTTATTGTATATAATAGTAGCTCTATTGCCTTATCAACCGTTTCAAGTTTGGAATTAATTATCTCATCTAACTCTTCCTTAACAACACTTTCAATTGGTAGTTCTGGTTTCCATGTAGTGCCACCAATACTTACTGGCACTGTTCTTATTTTTCCTGCTGTATAATAAAAGCCTTTTAATACAAGATTGTTAATTTCACACAACAAAGCATAGTTCGTTTTGCTTGTTATAACATTTGCATTTAAAATAAATTCCCAAGCATGTTTTAAGTTAATAATTTTCATAACATCATCTGGTGTCATATTATTAACTTTCCCACCTTCCAAGATGGTTTCTGTGTCCATATAGGTAGTGGCAATACCTTCAAGAATTGCTTGTTTATAAATAGTGTCTGCTAAATGTTTTCTGGCAAAATCTATGTTTATTTGAACTTTTTCACTTAACTGACTTTCTTTATAATTTAACTCTTTGAGATTTTTACTTATCTGCCTAATTTCTTTTTTTAGTTGTTTTGCTTCAAGGCTATTTTTAACGATCAAGTTGTAAAGTTCGTCAGAAAACTCACCCACATATTTTGTGTGCCTAATCCCATCATCTCTGTAATGAACATAGATATATTTGTTGCTATCAGTTTCACGAACTTCAATTGAGCCATAAATCAAACCTGCAAGTTTTTTTTCAAGTTTAACCTTACTATCAAGCAATCCGATTAATTCTATTTGGTTGTTTACCATATTAAACCTCTTTTATAATTATTATCATATTATCACAATCAAACAAAAATGTGAAACATTTTACACTGTTTTATTGCATTTTGTTTCACATTTTGAATTTTAATAATTTAAGTATATCTATTTAAAGCCTCAAATTACTGATCTTGAAGTTCTCTTACCTTAAACCTAAAAACTACCAAAAAAAATAAATAGCCCATTAATTTAGTACTAACCTTGTAAACAGAAAATAATGAAATGATAGCTGAATTAGTAAAAAAACTGAAGTAAACCCTCTATTATTAATCTTTTCACAAAATTGGATTGTTATTAAAAACAAAAATATGGTACTATTATATAAAGTAATGATAAGGAAAAAAAATAATGAATAATTCCGAAAGCCAAAGCTCTATACTCGGGTTTAAGTTGCAAAGTTATTTCGCAACCCATTCTTTGCTTAAGTTTCAATCAGAGCAAAATAAAAAGTTTGAAAAAAAAGAAATTCTAAGTTCAGATATTACACTAGATACGTATTTTGCTATAGAGTTCAAAGATGATTTTACAATAATGGATCTAGAGAAGAATACATACAACATCCAACAATTAAAAAGATATTCTTCTGACTTTAATATAAATTCAGCAGAAATTCAAAAAGCAATATGCAACTTTGCTGAAATTTTTTACGATCATGAAGGAAGAGACGGCATAAGGTTTAGTTTTTTAAGCACATCTGATTTTAAAAAGGAGTCATCAAGTTCTTTATTGGAAGAAGAAGATATAAAATATTTAAGAGAAAAAGATGAAACTTTTTTAAATATTTTAAATAATAAAAATTTTGACATAAAGTGTTATGTTTTATGACAAAAATTGATGTTTTTTGACGTGTTTTTTTCAACCATTTTTTATCAAGCTTTTATATACACTTTTTTTGTTTTTGCAAACATACCACTTTATGTTAAAATTTTTATTTAAAGCAAATTGCACGGGTGAATAAAAAAGACCACCTAAATAAAGTGGTCCGAAACTAAAAAACTGCCAAGGATAACGAGCATTATCCACCATATCCAAAAAATAAAGCCAAATACTATTCCCGCTAATGACATAGTTCCCAATATATAAAATAATGCAAATTCATCAACTAACCAATCTCGTAAATCATACGGATCCGTGTAAAGCCAATGGATAAAGCACACAAGTGCGAGAGCGATAATTGATACTATTAAAAGAATTATTTTTCCATCCATATTTTCTCCCAAGTAATATATAATAGTTTTTAAAAAGAATAAATAATAAATACAAACAACGAAGATGGCGCAGTCTTTTATTATTATGCCCGGAGGTGTGGGTATAGAGTATTAAGTGCACGCGAAAGAAAGAAATAATTGCGCAAAAAACTTTAAAAACGCAAAAATGCTGTTTTTTCCATCTTTGAGTGCTTTTACCACTTTTTTATAATGAAAAGTGGTTATGATATTTACTTCAAACTTAAAGCATTATTATTTTTTTCAAAACTTATTGCTTTTAATAGTATTTTTATGTAAAATACATTAAGTCTAATTACTTCAATAAACTTTTAATTTAAGAAGAATTAATGCTTAAAATGTAAGTATACATAGGAGAAAAATATGAACTTTTTGGAAAGGGCTCTTACCGCCCTAAGCACAACAATGGAAAGGCCCCAACCTTATGGCTGGTTCCATATTATGTTTGTTGTAATTATGGTGGTGGTGACAATAGCAGTCAGTTTGTTGTTGAGGAAAAAAAGCGACAAGACAATTAGAGTCGTTGTGCTTACATACGCGGCAATATGCTTGCTGTTTGAAGTTTACAAACAACTTTTGTTCAGTTATACACCGGCAACAAACACTTGGGATTATCAGTGGTATGCCTTCCCGTTTCAGTTTTGCTCCACACCTATGTATGTTGCGCTAGTTGCAGGCTTGATAAAAAAAGGAAAAGTGCAACAATCGCTATACTCGTTTCTTGCCACTTTCGGCGCGCTTGCTGGGATTGCAGTTATGATTATGCCGAACGATGTTTTTATTTCAGAAATTGGCATCAATATTCAAACTATGATTCACCACGGCGGACAAGTTTTTATTGGAATTTTTCTACTTGTGACAAGGCGAGCAAAACTTGATTTTAAAACACCGCTGCGAGCACTTCCAACCTTTGTTGTTTTGTTAATAACCGCGCTCATCTTAAACTTAACATTGATAAATTTTGTTGGCAATGAAACATTTAATATGTTTTTCATAAGCCCGCATTTTAACAGCACATTGCCAGTGTTTTCAACCATTCAAAGCCAAATGCCTTATGTTCTATTTTTACTAACATATATTTTTGCAATGACGGCGGGTGCATATTTGTTGACAAGCCTTGCAATCTTTGTGAGATTTGTTGGAAGAAAATTGAAAAAAGAAGAAAGAATTTAAACTTTTTATTAATCAAAAATTCCAACGCAAAAAAAGCGTTTAACTTTAAAAAAAGAGAGCAAAATTCGCTCTCTTTTTTTAAACAATTAACAGTTATTTTTTTAACAATTAACAATTATGTTTTTTATGTTTGCATTTTCATTTTGTCTTGTGTGTTGCCATATTTGTTTATGTATTTTCGCGGACAAGTTTTAGGTGGCTAGTCAAAAAGTTGGGAAATAAGTTTTTCAACAACTTCGCTTTTTGCTTTGCCTTGTGTGTTTTTCATCACGTAGCCAACAATAAATTTGAGCACTTTGTCTTTATTTTGCTTGTAGTCTTCAATCACTTTTGGATTTTCGCCTTCAAGTTGTTTTAAAATGTTTTTAATTTGCTCGTCTGTTATTGTCACCAAAAGCCCAAGTTCTTTTGCCAAAATTGCGGGTTCTTTTTGTGTGTTAATCACTTCTTGTAAAAGTTGCAAGCCCACTGTTTTTGTTATGGTTTTGTCTTCCACCATTTTTATGATGTTTGTGAAGTGTTTTGCAGAAATAGGGAAGTGTTCAACGCCAAGTTCGTTCATAATTTTGAAAAGGTCAACCATAAGCCAGTTACTTACTTTTTTTGGCTCGTGTAAATGTTTTACACATTCCAAATAAAAAGCGGCAGTTTCGCGTGCTTTTGTCAGCACCATCGTGTCATATTCCGGCAAGCCAAATTCATTTGTGAACTTTTCTTTAAGTTCGGCCGCCAGCATTGGCAACTTGTTTTTCAAATTTTGAACATCGTCTTTGGTGATTTTCACCACATCCATATCAGGTGAAACAATATAAATGGCGCTTTCTTTTGGACGCATTCCGCTTGTTTGACCTGTTTGTTCGTTCCATTTTCTTGTCTCGACAAGGATTGTTTCGCCTTTGTCAAGTGCTTGCGCGTGACGTTTTGCTTCATAAATTATTGCTGCCGCAACGCTTTTAAAACTGTTCAAGTTTTTTGTTTCTGTGCGCGCTCCAAGCCCACCTGCTCCCTTTTTCACAAGGGAAAGGTTGACATCGCATCTCATTCCGCCTTCTTCCATTTTGCAGTTTGCAACATTTGAAAACATTAGGCGTGAGCGGACTTCTTCCAAAAACTCCACCGCTTCATCAGGCGAGGAAATGTCTGGTTTTGTGACAATTTCAATCAAAGGCACGCCGCCGCGGTTTAAATCGACATACGATTCGCCGCTGGCGTCATTGTGGATTAATTTGCCGGCGTCTTCTTCCAAATGGATTTGTTTAAGCCGTATAATTTTCCCACTTTTAAGCGTTATTCCACCGTTCAAACAAACTGGCCTTAACATTTGGCTTGTTTGATAGCCGGAGGCCAAATCAGGGTAAAAGTAGCATTTGCGCTCCCAAATTGCAAGGTCGTTTATGTCTGCTCCCATTGCAAGTCCTGCTGTGATTGTTTTTTCCACTGCTGCTTTGTTAAGTTGTGGTTTTGCGTCTGGGTATGCCAAGCAAACGGGGCAACAATTTGTGTTTGGCGCACCGCCAAACTCGTTTGCGCAGCCGCAAAGCAACTTTGTTTTTGTGTTAAGTTCGGCGTGTATTTCCAGCCCAATAACAAGGTCGTATTTTTCTAGCAATTCTTTCATTCTTCCACCACCTGCGGCACAACAAAGTATTCCCCGTTTGTTTGTGGCGCTTTTTTCATAATTTCGCTTCTGTCTAAACTTGGTTTAACTTCGTCTTGCCTTAAACTTGAAAGAGAAACTTCGGTCAGTTTGTGCTCTGCAAAAGCCTTGCCAAAATATTTCTCGTAATTTTCTTCCAATGCGACGTAGCAGCCAAGCAAAATTGTTGCCTTGGTGTTGAAGTCGAAGTGATTTGTCCTTGTTTTTATGCAAAGTTCTTCATACGAAGTTGCGTGCGGGTATGAAGGTGAGTATCTCACTCCGTCAATCCTTGAAAGCGCACTCATCTCCCACGCCACTTGCAAGATTTTCGGATTTGTTATGTTTTGAAGGCGGTGATTTAACTCATCTTCAAGTTTTTCAATTTCTGCTTGTGTAAATTCAAGTTTTGCCAGTTCTGCAAGGGATAGAATTTGTTTTTTGTCAATCATTCTTTGCTCCTTTAATAAGTCGTTTTTCCACGCGCTCTTGTCCAAGCACTTTCATAATTTCGTGCAAGTTTGGCCCACTTTTCTTGCCTGTGATGGCCACTCTTATTATTGTAACAAAATCTGTCACATCGCCCAAAAAGCCTTCAAAAACTTCATCTTGCTTTCTTGCTTTTCCGCTAAAATTATGCTTGATTGCAAGCGCCTTAACCTTTTCGAACCAAGCCGAGTTGTCGTCGTTTATGTCGTAGATGCTGGCATATTCTGTTAAGATTTTGCTTCTTAAATTGTCGTCTGTAAGGCAATCTTGCTCAAATTCTGTTGGCTCTGCCAAAAGATAACTCAAATTGGGTTTCACATCTTCCCACTTGGCAATGTCTTTTCGCGCACGCTTGTTGCCCCTTTCAATGCCAAAAACTTGTATAACATATTCCTTGTTTTCGAGTAAGTATGTGTAAAACTCTGGGTCAAATTCTTCTGCCCACTTGACAACATTGTCGTAAACTTCTTCTTTTGTCATTCTGCCAATTATATTTTTTGAAATGTTATCTAGTTTTGTAAAGTCAAAGTAGGGATTATTGCTTCCAACTTTTGCAAAGGAAAAAGGAAAGTCTTCAATAGGTTTGTCGGGATTGTTTGTTCTCCAAGGCTCAAAATCACTGTTTATTAAGCCTAAAATATAGTCAATCACCGCTTGATTTGGATAGCCGGATTTGAAGAAGAAGCGCATATCCGCTTCGGGGTCATAACGCTTGCTGACTTTTCGTTTGTGTCCGGTAATTCTGTCGTTTATTGAAATGGTTGGAGTGTGTCCGTATTTTATTGGACGCAAGCCAAAAAGTTTGAACATTTCAATATGTTTTGCTGTGGAAGCATACCATTCTTCTGCGCGTATAACATCAGTTGTGCCCATTAAGTAATCGTCCACCATATGTGCAAAAGCGTAAGGTGGCAAACCATCGCCTTTTAGAAGGATGAAATCTTCGTCATTTTCTCGCAGAGTTCTCTTTCCCCTGAAAATGTCTTCAATTTCAAATTTTTTGTTCTTGTCGCCTTGACTTTTAAGCCTGATAGCAAAGTCCTTTTTTGTTTTAAGTTTTTCCACAACTTGCTCAAAAGATAAATTTCGGCAAGGGTCTTTCACCACAAAGCCTTGTTTGCTTTCAATTAATTGTTTGCGCCTTTCAATGATTGCCTTTTTGTCGTCCAACTTTTCACAAAAACAGGGATACGCATTGCCAATTTCCACAAATCTTTTTGCAAAACTGTGGTAAATATCTTTGCGCTCGGATTGAATGTATGGACCATAAGCACCTTCGTTTTCAAGCCCAAAGCCTTCATTTGGCGTCAGTCCTAATTTGCAAATAACATTAAGAGCAATCATACCAGCATTTTCAACTTGTCGTTTTGTGTCTGTGTCTTCAAGCCTTAAATAGAACACGCCGCCAGATTTTTTTGCGCCCAAATAGTCAATTAAAGTGCCAAACAATCCGCCAATGTGATAATAGCCCGTTGGGCTAGGTGCAAAACGCAAAACTTTTGCGTTTTTTGGCAAGTCTCTTTTTGGATATTTGCTTTCCCAATCTTCCACTGTTTTTATTGTGTGTGGGAAAAGTAATTCTGCAAGTTTTTTGTTGTCCATTTTTTCTCCTTATATAATGTTAGGTGTAGTTTTCGTCTCAAAAGAGCGAACGCTGTTACGCTTTTTTAAAAAAAACCACCCAGTCTTTACTTGGGCGGTTAAAAGCATTTTTTTTAGTCTTAAAAAAACTTACCCAAGCAACAAAAATGCTCGTGCATTGTAAATGCACTACTGTGTCTGTTGCTGATTTTGTAAATTCCTAACTTTCATATTGTAAAGTATAGCAAGAAAGCAAATAAATATCAATTGTTTTTCAAACAAAGTCATACAAGAAAACTTTAAACAAATTTTGTGAAAAAGTATTATTTGTTTCTTTTGTTTCGCCTTTTTGCGCGCGTGACTTTTATGAGATTTGGCAAACATAACAAAAACAAGTAAAGCAAAAATGCCGCGGCGAACAAAACCATATGGTGCATACCAGGGATATTTATTGGCAATGGATTTTGCTTAATAAACATATGATTTGTCCCAGGTGTGATAAATCTGTTTGCAATGTAGGCGTAAAGTATTAAAACAAGCATCGCAAGCACTGGTTTATAGTAATCTCTTATTTGCAATTTAAAATTGAACTGACTTGCTTGTGAGAAAAATGGAATTGCAAACAAGGCAGTGTGAGCGATAAGTGATTCCAACTTGTTAAAGTTCAAGCCATAGCCATTGTAAATCCATTCTGGATAGGCAAGTGTTACAATTCCCCAAAGATTGCCAATGGATAGACAAAGGCGTTAAATTTTGCCGTTTTAAAAAACACGGTGAAAGGTAAAACAAAGGTCAGAATTGTGCAAAGTTCAAATGGAACAATTGTCTTCCAAGTTTCGTTCCATAACAAAGGCTTTAAAAAGCCGTATTTTACAACTCTTAAAACAAGCAGAACAACCGCTAAAACATAAATTGTTATTCTTCCCGCTTTTTTGTGTTTTGAAAACACGCCACATAAAATTGCAACAACTGCAAGTGGTAATACAAGCCACAAAATGTGTGGAACACCACCAATTTTAAACTGGGAATTAATCCCCCCATTTCCTGTGAAAAATTCCTTCATAATTCTCTCCAAAAAAACTTATTTTAAATTTACTTATACAGTGTAATAAATTTTTGATAAAACCTTAAAACTTATTTTAGAAATATTGTGCTTAATTATGTCAAAAAACAAGGTTTTTGTTGTTATTATTAGATTGAGTTATATTTTAATTTTTATTATAAAAACCTTAAAAAGACAAGTTTTTAAAACTTAAAAAAACAAATGTGGCTGCGACTCATATTTTTCAAGCATTCTGTTGGCTTCCTTTTCTGTTAAGGAAAGGTCGTCAAAAACGCTTGAGTTTGTTCCGCAAATTGCGGCAAATTCAGGCTTTTGCTCTGTGCTGTTTGTTTGCAAAAAATATGCTATGCGATATAAGTTGTCTTTTTTATGAATGTGATAATAAAACTTCTTGTCTTGTGAAAAAACTTTTTTCATATCTTTCTCCATTATTATCAAAAGTATATCATACTTAATAAGTTTTTAAAAAACAAAAAAACTCGGTGGATTTTTCGAGTTTTGTTTGTCTTTTCTTTTAACAAAAAAATGTTTAATTCTTAAAAGTTTTTTTGTTTTTTCAAAAAAAATTATTTAATTTTGTCAAGTTCTTTTTGCATTTCTGTGTGCATTTTAACTGCTTTGTCGACGTCTGCTTTTTCTGCTTCTGTAACAGGGTAGAGCCCTTTGTTTTTCATTGCTTCAAAAATTTCAAAATTGTGTTTTGAAACTTCTGTGTGATGGGCGTTGAACAGATTCCTTAAAGGCTTGTTGGAGCATTCAAGTCCAAACTGGTTATACATACCCATCAAAAATTTTGTGACAATTAAAACATCTTGCAAAATGTCTTTTTCTTTCATTTTCCACTCCTTTTACTTTCCTTTGTGTCAAGAAAATTTAAAAGTGCTTTGTGCTGATCTGCGTGTGCTTTTGCCATATCAACAAACTGTTTTTTCAAAGGGTTTCCAGTCAGCGCCTTGCTGTGAGTTACCAACTTTACTGCAAACCAGTTTTCAAAAGTCATCAGTTCGTTTAGTGCCATTAAGTCTTTGGTTGTAATCATAAATTCTTCCTCCTTGTTCAATATTTTTGCCTTTAAATCTGCGTTTTATACCCCGCATTATTTTTTTGTTTTAAGCGTATTAGTTGATGCTTGGCTCTCGGACGACTTTTTGTAAATAATTTCAAGTTTTGAAGTGACTTGGTCGTATTGTGCCAATAAAATGTTTTTGAGTTCCCGCTTTGGGTGGGCGTTAAGTTCTTTGAATAACCACTCCCTATCTTTATTTATTTTTCCCAGCATTTTAAGCACTATTTTGCCGTCAATTACAAGGGGAATTGCCAGTTGTTGTTGCTGTTTTAAAATTTTCAAATCTTCAAGTTTTGGTGAGGCAGCGCCAATAATCGGCATAATACTGAACTGTCCATTAGGTTCAAAAATACAGTAATAAATTTCTGCCAAATCAAAGTAGCCCAAAATGCGACACTGCGAAATAAGTTCGTCAATGTTAAGTTTTGACTTTTTCAAGTTGCCGTAATTTATTTTGCCTTTTTCGATTATGATTAAGGGGCGACCTATAAAAAGTTTTTTCAAAATTATGCCCTTTATCTTAATCCCTTAAACTGTTTCACATTAACAATGCGAATAACATTCTTTATTTTTCTTTTTTTCTTTAAAGAGAGGTAATAACAATTACATATAAATATCCGACTCTGCAATCCTTCTTTCATAATCGTATTTATCTAATCTTCTTAGAAAATCATTAAACTCTTTTCCATATGTATCGTGATAATATTTCAACAACGACAAACAGTAATCAAATTCTTTTGATTGCATTTTTTTCTTGTAAGCATGCCATCGCCTGCCTTTTAAGTTCACCTCTTCTTTTTGTTTATTCACTCTTCCAACCTTCATTGCTTTTTGTATTGTTTGGTTGCCTAATCTTCTAAACAAATCTTTTAAATACATATCTTCGTTTTCAGAATATCTTTTCTTTTTCCAGTCTTTTAATTTATCTAACTCAAGCATATAATTATCAAAATCAACACTTGTGTTTTTTCCATTTTTCAAAATAAAAGTTGTAATATCATCAACAACAGATTTTAGGTTTTTCATATTTTCACTGTCATAACTAACTCTTCCATCTGTCGGTATTCTTTCATATAAATAAACAAGTTTTTTGTTTATGGCTTTGCCCATATCATAATTACTTAAATATGATTTATAACTATCTAAAATCTCTTTTCTTGCAGTAACAATTTTGCTCGAAGCGTTTGATAGTTTTTTCTCAAAAA
>JBMNOM010000022.1:0-14741 GCA_050943075.1 Christensenellales bacterium
TTTTCTGTTAAAACCGCAATGCTTTCAATGTCAAAGTTTTGGCTGGCAAGAAGGATGATTGGCTTGTCCTCTGGGCGCTGTTTTGCCTCAAAAATCTTCTTAACAGCGTCATCGCTAAATGGGTTTGTGGCCAAGCCATAAATGGTGTCTGTTTTAAAACAAACAACTTCGCCTTTTGCAATTTGTTCTCCCATTAAAGAAATGTTTTCTTGGGTTGGTTTTAAAATTTTTGGTTTCATTTTTTCTCTTTTTATTTGCTTTTTAAATTTTACAGTTCTGGGTCCAAAAGAACAGTTTCAAGCCTTTGTTCCAAAAGTTGAGGGTTTGAAATATTTTTAACTCCAAGTTTAACAGAGCGTGCGTAATAAAATCCGTCGCAAATGCGTTCGTCCACTGTTAGCCCAAGTTTCATAACTTTTCCTGGCACAACTTGGCCGTCCATGTTAACAATTGGTTCAAGCTTTTCTTTACCCATGCCAACAAAAATGCCTGTTGTTCCAAAGTTGTAAAGGTGATGATAAACATAATCCATTCCAAGTGATTTCATGTTTGTCACAAAACAGCTTGTGTGGAATGGGCTGGCTTCAATAACAGCTTTTGGCAAAATTCCCAATTTGTCCATAAGTTTTAAAAACCCAACAGCAGGGGAAAGAACAACATGAGGAAGTTTTAACAATTTTGCTGCAAGTTTGTCTGTTTTTGTTTCTTCTTTTTGCACGCTTGCTTCTGCAATTGCTTTATCCATCATTTCTTTCACATCGTAAATGCTTTCGTGCCCAGTAAACGCTAGTTTAATTGTTGTTTCTGCGCCCTCATCTTCAAGAGTTTTCTTAATTGCAAAAGACATGTAAATTTTTGGTCTTGCGTAAACTCTGCCACTCATAATAAAGCGGTTAAGTTTTGGGCGCAAGGCAATCATTCTCACAAGCCCTGCAATCACGCAGTGCATATAGGTGAATTTGTTTCCTTTTTCAAATTGTTCTTTAATGAACGCGTCAATGTTTTCACAGTTAACATCTTTAACCATTTCAACTTGTGCGTCGTTTCTTGTTGTCATAATGTAGCTTGTAAGCCTAATAATAGGGTCAATTTTTTTAAGTTTTTTGCCGTCACTTCTAAATCCAAACATAAATTAATTTCCTTCTTTTTGTTTTTCTTTTGTATATTTTCAATAAAATTAATCATCAAAAACTAAAATCATTATAAGCAAGTTTATAAACGCAAGTCAAGTTAAGCAAAAAAATATTTTTTTTTGGTAAAATGCTTTTTTAACTGCATTTTGTTCTGCTTTTTTAAAATTAGTGATAATATTATTATGTTATAATAAAATCGAGGTGGAAATATGGTGACACTTGTTATTATGGATGGGCTTGGTTGGACAGAAAAACAACACGGGAATGCTGTGTTTGCTTCTGGCACGCCATACTTAAAAAAATTGAAAGAAATGTTTCCCCACACACTTTTAAAAACTCATGGCGAAAGCGTTGGGCTTGAAGAAGGGCAAATGGGCGGAAGTGAAGTTGGGCATTTAAACATTGGTGCAGGAAGAGTTGTTTATCAAGATTTATCAAAAATTAACAATATGATTAAAGCAAACACTTTAAAAGACGCACAAGAAGTTGTTAATGCTTTTAACCACGCCAAAAAATTTGGCTCCACATTGCACTTTATGGGCCTTTTATCAGATGGTGGCATACATTCAAAAATTTCTCATTTGGAATATTTGGTGCAAGCAGCAATTGATGCTGGCATTAAAAAAATTGTTGTTCACGCTTTCACAGATGGTAGAGATACATTAAAAGACAGTGGGCTTAAATTTGCACTTGACTTCCAAAAGAAGTTTGAAGGTAAAACGCGCATTGCCTCACTTTGTGGCAGAATTTATGCAATGGACCGCGAAAAGCGTTATGACAGGCTTCAAAAAGCGTATGATATGCTTGTTATGGGTAGAGCGGAAAACTACACCGATAATTTAAAAGATGCTTTCACACAAAGTTATGAAAAAGGCATTTATGATGAGTTTATCGAGCCAGTTATAATTGGCAAGCCAGAAAAAATTATGTCAAACGACGCTTGCATTTTCTTCAACTATCGTTCAGACAGAGCAAGAGAACTTTCTCAAAGCATTGCCGAACAAGACATTAAGGAAATGAGCCTTGTTAATTTGAAAAATGTTTATTTTGTTGGCATGACAGAATATAATGCAGACTTTAAAAATGTTAAAGCAATTATAGGGCCAGAAAAAGTGACAGAAAACTTGGCAAAAATTCTTTCAGAAAATGGCAAAAAACAATATCACATTTCAGAAACCACAAAATACGCTCACGTGACATTCTTTTTAAATGGCGGAATTGAAACTCCATATAAAGGGGAAGACAGAAAATTAATTGAAAGTTATGACGTGAAAGACTTCAGCGAAACCCCACAAATGCGCGCTTTTGAAATCACAGAAGATGTCATTTCCAAAATTGCGGAAAATAAATACGACTTCATCATTGTCAACCTTTCAAATGCCGACATGGTTGGGCACACTGGCAATTTTGACGCCACTGTGGAGTCTGTTGACATTGTGGACAGATGTGCTTATTTAATTGCTCTTGCCACACTTTCAGCTGGCGGACAATGTTTAGTGACAGCAGACCACGGCAACGCAGACTTTATGCTTGACGATGACAATAATGTTATCACAAGCCACTCTATTAATCTTGTGCCATTTATTTTGGCTGGAATGGACTTTGAAAATGTTAGCCTTAAAGAAGGTAAGTCATTAACAAGCATTGCCCCAACAATTTTAAAACTTTTAAACATTGAAATTCCAGCCTTTATGGATGAACCTTTGTTTTAATTTTAGGCGGCGGAAAAACAAAAAAACAAGAAAAAAAGAAAGCAAATTTGCTTTCTTTTTTTATAATTTGTTTAAAGTGATGTTAATATCAATTTGTTATTCCACCAAGCCAGATTCAACATAAAAGGCCATATATCTAAACTCATTGTTAAAAGCGCTTTGTTCAAGTGATTCTGGGAAAAAGAAATATTCTGACACATAATATGGCGGCTGGTTGATGTCATCTTGCATTAGCGTCAGTGTCATTTCAAACACGTGGTCTGCGTTTAAAATGTCTTGTTTGGTTAAGGTTTGTTTTGGTGAGTTGAAATATGTGTAGTAAATTTTTGTTAAGTTGTAAGACTCTGCCATTTCAGATGCTTGTTCAATTGTGATTCTGAAAAGATGAGTGTAAATATCAAATTTAACAACACTTAAGATATTGCTCAAATTTTTTGCTTCGCTTTCAAACCAAACAGAATTAACATCATAAGTTGCTGTAAAATTAAAACCAACTGCTTCTGTTAGGGCGTAAAGAGTCCACTCGTCACGCATAAACACATTGCGGGAAATTTCAAACACAAGGTTTTTTGTCACTTTTAATGTGCCAACATATTCAGTTTTGCTAATTTTGTTCCAAGTTATTGCAGCTGGGGAATATTTTGTATAAGTTGGGTCTGCTTGAAGCCTTTCAGCTTTTTCTTCATTGCTTAAATTTAAGTTTTGCAATTCCAAAACTTTTTCCATAATGGTTGATGTCACTTCTTCTTTTGTTTGTTGAGAAGCCTCAAACCAATCTTTTGAGTTTGCAACAACTCCTGCATTCAAATCTTCAAAAACAATGTGAAAGTTTTCTGGCGCTTGAACGCGAATTTTAATTGATGTGTTGTTTTCATATTTATGAATATTATTTGTGTAGTCCACAATATTAGCCATGCCATCCTCACGAAAAATTTCATAAGTGCCAGTTTGATAATATTGTCCATCTGTTGACATTTTAACTGTATGTTCTGTTTTTGCTGGTTTTCCGCAAGCGGTTAAAACAAGCACAGAAAGTAAGGCAAAGCAAAGCAAGGTTAAAAATTTTTTCATAATCATCTCCTTGTTCTTTTTGTTTCTAACTTTAGTTTACATTAATTTTAGTGAAATGTTAAACGTATTTCGCATTTTTAATTAAAACTTTATATGTTTAAATATGTATTTTTATAACACATTATACTTATAAAACACGCAAATTGTTTTTTGGTAAAATTCAATTAAAAAAGAGTGAAAATTTCTCACTCTTTTTTAAGTTTTGCATTTTAATTTGAATTTACATATATTGTTTGCTGTATTCTTCAAATGTCATTGACTTATCAACAATTTCTGTTGGGCTCTTAATGTCAATAATTCTGTTTGCAACAGTTTCAACAAGCTCTTGGTCGTGAGATGTGAACAACATACATCCTCTAAATGCTTGCATTCCTTTGTTCAAGGCTGTGATGCTTTCAAGGTCCAAGTGGTTTGTTGGTTCATCAAAAATCAACACATTTCCCGCTTCAAGCATCATTTTTGCAAACATACATCTAACTTTTTCTCCACCAGAAAGCACTTTAACTTGTTTGTTTGCCTCTTCGCCGGAGAAAAGCATTCTGCCAAGCCATGAACGAATGTAAATTTCTGTTTGGTCTTTTGAAAATTGTTTAAGCCAGTCTGTAATTGGCATGCTGTTTCCTTCAAAATATGATGAGTTGTCTTGTGGCAAATATGAAAATTTTGCAGTTTTGCCCCAGTGAATCACACCGCCGTCTGCTTGTTCAAGCCCAGCAAGAACATTGAAAAGTTTTGTTGTAATTCTGCTGTTTTGTGAAAGAAGCGCAATTTTGTCGCCATGGTTAACACTGAAAGACAAGTTTTCAAAAAAACCTTTAACAGTTAAGTTTTTAACAATTAAAATTTCTTTTCCAAGTTCTTGTTCAAATTTAAAGTCAATGAAAGGATATTTTCTGTTTGATGGTTTAAAGTCTTCAATTGTGAGGCGTTCAAGTTCTTTTTTCCTTGAAGTTGCTTGGCGTGATTTTGAAGCATTTGCACTGAAACGAGCAATAAAGTCTTTAAGTTCTTTTGCACGCAATTCAGCTTTTTTGTTTTGTTCTTTTTGTTGGCGCAAAATTAATTGGCTGGTTTCATACCAAAAATCGTAATTGCCAAGCATAATGCTAATTTGGCCATAGTCGATGTCACAAATGTGTGTGCACACCTTGTTCAAGAAGTGGCGGTTGTGGCTGACAATGATAACAGTGTTTTCAAAGTTAAGCAAAAACTCTTCAAGCCAAACTGCTGTTTTAAAGTCCAGGTTATTTGTTGGTTCGTCCAAAATCAAAATGTCTGGGTTGCCAAAAAGTGCTTGAGCAAGCAAAATTTTCACTTTTTGTTTTGGGTCAACATCTGCCATTAAATTATAGAAAATGTCTTCACTAATACCAATTTGCAAAAGCATATTTTTTGCTTCCGCTTCTGCTTCCCAGCCGCCAAGTTCAGCAAATTCAGATTCCAATTCTCCCGCTCTAATTCCGTCTTCGTCGTTAAAATCTGGTTTTGCGTAAAGTTCGTCTTTTTCTTTTGAAATTTCATAAAGCCTTTTGTGGCCCATTAAAACTGTTTCCAAAACAGTGTAGTCATCATAAGCGTTTTGGTTTTGCGCTAAAACGCTCATTCTTTTGCCTTTTTCAACAATAACTTCACCTTTGTTTGGCTCAAGTTCTCCTGTTAAAATTTTCAAAAAAGTTGACTTACCAGCACCATTTGCGCCAATAATTCCATAGCAGTTGCCGCCTGTGAATTTTAAGTCAACATCTTTAAAAAGCACGCGTGAGCCAAATTGTAAAGTCACATTATTTGCTTGAATCATTATTTTCTCCTAATTTTTTGCTTTTAATAGCATTTTTATCATAAATTCAAGCTAGTATAACACAAATTTTGCCTTGTGGCAATGCAAGGTGTTCAGATTTGAAAAAAATGTGCTTAAAAAATATTTCGCTTGCTTTTAAACACTTGCTTTGTAAGTGAGTTTGTTATATAATTTTTAGGAAAATCTTTTAACTTAATAAGGAATATATATGAAAAAACTAACAGCAAAATCGCTTAGAGAATTATACTTAAACTTTTTTAAATCAAAATCACACGCAATTATACCATCCAGTTCGCTCATTCCAGAAAATGACCCAACTGTTTTGTTCACCACAGCGGGAATGCAACCACTTGTGCCATATTTGCTTGGCGAAGCACACCCAGCAGGAAAAAGAGTTGCCGATGTTCAAAAATGCATTAGAACAGGCGACATTGAAAGCGTTGGCGATGCAACACACTGCACATTTTTTGAAATGCTTGGAAACTGGTCGTTTGGAGATTATTTTAAAAAGGAATCAATTTCTTTCAGCTGGGAATTTTTAACAAGCAAAGACTATCTTGGCCTTGAAAAAGACAGGCTTTATTTCACAGTTTTTGCAGGTGACGAAGACGCCCCATGTGATGAAGAAAGTGCAGATGTTTGGAAAAGCCTTGGCGTTGACCCAAGCCACATTTTCTATCTTAACAAAGAACACAACTGGTGGGGTCCAGTTGGTGCAAGCGGCCCATGCGGACCAGACACAGAAATTTTTTACGACACAAAACCAGGAACAGACCTTGAAATTCACCCAGAAGCTGGCAATGGCCGTTTGGTGGAAATTTGGAACAACGTATTCATGCAATATTACAAACAAGAAGACGGAACATTTGAGCCATTAAAACAAAAAAATGTTGACACAGGAATGGGGCTTGAAAGAGTTTTAATGTCATTGCAAAATTTGGAATCTGTTTACGACACAGGTATTTTTGATGAAACAATTGTATTGCTTGAGGAATTAAGCGGCAAAAAATATAACACAGAACTTAAAAGAAGTTTTAGAATTATTTGCGACCACATTAGAACAGCAACATTTATGCTTGGCGATGAAAGAGGTGTGACACCATCAAACACAGACCAAGGCTATATTTTGAGAAGAATTATTAGAAGAATGATTCGTCACATTAAAAAACTTGGCATTGAAAACAACATTTTGCCACAATTAAGCAAAACAATTATTGATTATTATGCAGACTTCTACACCGAACTTAAAGACAAAGAAAACTTTATTTACGAACAACTTGAAAAAGAAGAAATTTTGTTTAACAAAACATTAAACCAAGGCATTAAAGAATTTGAAAAATTAGTTTCAAAACTTGAAGGCGATGTAATTAATGGCGCAGATGCTTTCCGTTTGTTTGACACATTTGGTTTTCCAATTGAATTCACAGAAGAACTTGCAACAGAACACAACTTAACAGTTGACAAAGCAGGTTATGAAGAAAAGTATAGAGAACACCAAGAAAAATCAAGAAAAGGTGCAGAGCAAAAATTTAAAGGTGGACTTATTGACCACAGTGAAGAAACAACACGTTTGCACACAGCAACACACATCTTGCAAGCCGCTTTAAGAGAAAAATTTGGCCCAAGCATTATGCAAAAAGGCTCAAACATCACACCTGAAAGATTGCGTTTTGATTTTTCATTTGACAGAAAATTAACTCCAGAAGAAATTCAAGAAATTGAAGACAGAGTTAATGAAGTTATTGCAAAAAGCATGAAAGTTGAAATGAAAGAAATGACTTACGATCAAGCACAACAAGCTGGGGCACTTGGGCTTTTCAAAGATAAATATGACCTTGAAAATGTTAAAGTTTACTTTGTTGGCGACTATTCAATTGAATGCTGCGGTGGCCCACACGTGACAAACACAAACCAACTTGGCAAATTTACGATTTTGAAAGAAGAAGCTTCAAGCGCAGGCGTGAGAAGAATTAAAGCAAGATTGGAATAATTAAACTTTTAATTTAAAAAGAACTAAATCTTAATGATATAGTTCTTTTTTTATTGAAAAACAAATTTTTTTTGTGGTGTAAACACATTTTTTTCGCATAAGAATGATTAATTTTAATAAAAATATAATTGCCCTTTTAATGTGGTTGATATTGACATATTATGGAATTCATAATAAAATAATTAAAAAAGAGGGAAATATGTTAAGCAAAGAAAAACTTGCAACTGAAAAATTTACCCAAGCTATTTGTGAAAAAATTAAAGAAAACACAAATGCAGTAAATTTTAATTTTTTAATTGGCAAAAATGATGAAGTTTTTGTTTTCACAGAAGAGTTTATTGAAAAAAGCAATATGACTGAATTTCATCAAGGTTTTTTGTATTCAGTTTCGACAAGTGGCGGGCAAATTTTGTTAAACAAAGTTTTGAAATGTGAATATAGTTATGTTGAATTTTTTAAAGGCAGGCCATATTTAAACATTGAACTTTTGCGCGTGCTTGACAAAAGTAAAATGAAAACTGGGCTTGGCACAATTATGATTAACTATCTTGAGCATTTGGCATTAAAAAACAATTGTTTTGCAGTGCAAGGTGAATTTAGCCCATTAAGGCCAGAATATCGAGAAGATGTTAAACATTTTTATCAAAGAAATGGCTTTTTAATTTCTTTTGCAGGCATGAAAAATTTTTTAAGAAAGGAAAAAGAAAACTTAAGAGAAGTTAAAGTTGAAAAAGTGGGGTTTGTTAATGTGTTTAACACTGTGCTTTCAAACAAATTATTACACTGCGAAATGGAGAAATAATTTTTAAATTGTGCAAGCAATTTTTTGGAATAATTAAATTTTGCTTGCATATATTAAGGGTGTAGAGTTAAAACTTCGCACTAAAAAAGCAAGCGAACAATTAAACTTTACACAAAAAGAGCTGGGAAAGAAATTAATTCCCAGCTTTTTTTGTTTTAAAAAGGCATAGGGAAATTTTTGGTTTTAATAAATTAAACTTAATTGCTATTGAAAAAAGAAAAGATATATATTATAATTAATAAAACGTTATAAGGTGGAAAATGCAAGAAAAACAAAAACACTGGGATGAAGACGAACTTATTTCTCTTGAAGGGGAAGTTATTTTGCCAATTGAAGATGGCAAAGGTGGTTTGCGCAATGAGTGGATGGCAAAAGATTTGTATTATAAACCAGGCAACGAATTTTCTTATAAGGGAAGTGTTGAGGGGGAAATTCTTTATTATTTTCTTGCAAAAACACTTGGAATGGAAGCATTGGAAGTTAAACCAGCGCTTTATGTTGAATATGGGGAAAATGCAAGGTTTAAAAATGCCTATCAAAAACAAATTTTGGAATCAGGTTTTGTTTCTGGCAGTGTTTCAAAAAAATTTTTAAAAGAAAATGAAGAGTTTGTTGAGTTTATTGACTTGTGCGGGGCTTATCTTCAAGACGTTGGCTCAATTAAAGACGCTGTTAAAGCAATTGAAAGTTATGCTGGAAATTTGCAAGAAGAAAAACAAATTGATGTTGAAATTGACTTGTATGAAATAAAAAAGAAATTAACTGAAATTGTGCTTTTGGATTGGTTTACAAAAAACAGAGATAGGAACGCATCAAATTTGGGGATTATTGTTAACTATGATGATAAAAGAAAAGCAAAAATTAAACTTGCTCCAATTTATGACAATGCAATGATTTTTGACTTTCATAAAAAAGAAAGCACAGAATTGTTAACGCGTTGTATTAAAGAAAAAAACATTAAGCATTTTGAAAGGAAAATGAAAGAAGGAACGCAAATGTTATTTATGTCAGAAAGCGTTTCAATTTTAAAAATGACTTATGAAAATTGCGAAGCAAAACTCAAAAACTTCATACTTTCATCGCTTTACGCAAAAACATTTTATGAAAAAATTAAAACAATTAATTTTGATGAAATTCTTAAAGAAATTGAAAAACATAATCCAAACTACACTTTTCCAAAAGACAAATTGGAAATTGCGCGTCTTATGTTTAAACTAAAAATTAAAAACATGGAAAAAAGCCTTGCAAAAGGAAAAGAAAACGGCGAGGAGTTTGCAAAATAGCAATTAAAACTATTAAAAGGAGAAAGCATGGAAGAAAAAGATTGGGCTGAAGATGAGTTAAGAACAAGAGACGGCCAAATTATTCTTGATGTTAAAAATGCCAATTATTATGGCAACAGCATTTGGGTTTCTGGCAAAGACAGAATGTTTTTTAAACCATCTGAAGAGCATTATTACTTTGCTTCTGTTGAAGGCGAAATTTTGTATTATTACATTGCAAAACAAGTTGGCCTTGAAGCAGTGAAAGCAAAGCCAGCGCTTTTGGTTGCCTATCGAGATCATATGCAACCAGAAATTGTTGATGGCACAATAACTCGTGACTTTTTGCAAGATAATCAAGATCAAAAAATATTTTTCCATGCTGCAAAAGTTTCCAACTCAAGCAAACACACCAACATCAAATCAATTCTTCTTGGTATAAAAAGTTTTGTTAAAGTGCAACAATCAAAACTTAAAATGCCAATTATTGTTAACTATGAACAAATGACACAAAAACTTGTTTCCTTGCTTATTTTGGATGCTGTGCTTTACAACACAGATCGTCACAACGAAAATTTGGGTTTCATTTTAGAAAGAAAAAACAATGTAATAACAATGGACCTAGCCCCAATTTACGACAACGCAACAATTTTTTATTTAAACCAAAAAAATCTTTCAAGAACATTAAAAACTTATGTTGGAATTGATGACCGTAAAAAGTTTGAGAAAAAACTTAATTCACTTGATGAACAAGTTTATTTGTTATATAAAGACAGAACAAAACAAACTCATTACGAAAAAAACTTGTTCCGCGACATTGCTTCAATTGTTATAAACAACAATTTTGCAAACGATTTTTTCAAAAAAATTAAAAACATTAATTTTGACATAATTGAAAAAGAAATTAAAAAAGATTTGCCAAATTTCAATTTTAGCAGTTTGACACTTAAGTATGCAAAATGGATGATGGAACATCAAATTAAAAACATTGAAAAAGAAATTCACAACCCACACAGAAAAGGGCAAGACATAAAAATTGATAACATTTACAAAAAAGAGAGGGAATTAGAATGAGATTTGCAGTTTATTTTAAAGATTTATGCCTTGGTGCATTTTCACAACAAGATGGCAAAATTGTTTACAACTCAAATTTGGAAGACGAGCAAGTTTTTGAACAAAGTTATATTTCATCTGCTTTTTACTCACTTTTTAAAAGTGAAAATGCTGAAATTAAAACATGGCCAAGTTTTTTGGAAAAGTTTTTGGAAAGCACTCAAAACCAATATTTAATTGAAAAAGCAAAAATACAGCCAAATGATGACGAGTTTACAAAACTTTACAAACTATCTTGTTTAGATTTTGATGATATGGGATTTTATATTAAAGCAATTTAAAAGGAAAGATTATGTTTTCAAACCTACCAACTGAAAAACAAAGAGTTGTTATAGACGCACGACAAACCGAAGCTGTTAAAATCCGCGTTGAAGCTGACAGAGGAGTTTTGAATGTGCGTGTTAACATTAATGGCAAAAACTATTACTTTAAAGCCAACAGTATGATAACCAAAGATGCCCCAGAAATTATGGGCACTTCTCTTGCACGTGCGCTTGGGCTTAAAGCTGTTAATATGCAAGAAGCAATTTTCATTGACACAAATGGGAAAAGATATAAAGGCGTTGTTTCACCTGACTATGTTGAAAATCGCAAAACCACAGAAGTTGTTAATGGCGAAACTTTAATTAGAAAATACTTAACAGAATCCGAGTTTATTAGAGCTGGGGCAATGGAGTATCATTTCAAAGCGTTAAGAATTTTAAGAAACAGATACAACTTTTTAAAGCCAGAAAAACAACAACTTCGATTTGAAGATAAACTTGGTTTAAATTTTGCAAAATATGCAGTTTTTTATGCATTAATTTCAAACCAAGACACAAATTCCCACAATTTTGACTATATGATTGAACATCAAAAAGGCGGCAAAAAAGTATTGTCACTTGCGCCAATTTTTGATTGCAGTTATTCATTTTTAATGAAGAGTTTTAGAGGGGATATTTATTCACAAATTACAAGTGACTTTGATGATTTTGATAAATCAAGATTAAGAGATCATTTGGCAAGAATTCCAATGGCACTTCAAATTGAAGCAGATGAAAACAATATTAAAACTCGTGATAACTTGTTCACTTCACTTGCAAAACTCATTATTAAAAACAAGGAACTTGAAGAATTTTTCAATCAAGCAAAAGAATTTGACGTTAAAAAGTTTTTCACAGATCTTTACCAAAGCAAAACTCATCCATCAATAAGCCAAAAAGATGTTGAACTTGCATATTTTGTTTTTCAGGAAAACGTTGAACATTTGGAGGAGCACATTGGGTTGCAAAAAACAATTTTAAATTCGCCAATGGCTATTTTACAAAAAAAATCGACAGTAAATGATTTGGAATTATAATTAAAAAACCCTATACTTAATTGTATAGGAGTTTTTTTATGCAAAAAGTTAAGAAAGCTGTTGTTTTGCTTGCAGGTTATGGCACAAGATGTTTGCCTTTTACAAAAAGTTTGCCAAAGGCAATGATTCCAATTTTAAACAAACCCGCAATTCACTATATTGTTGAAGAAATTGAAAACGCAGGTATTGAAGAAGTGATTTTTGTTTTGCCAAAAGATTGCAATGGTAGAATTGTTAAAGACTATTTTTCCCCAAACAAAACTTATGAAGAGTTTTTGGCAGGAAGAAACAAAGCAAAAGAACTTGATTTTTTGAAAAATATTAAAACAAAATTAAAAACAATTTATGTTTACACTGGAAAAGCAAATGGAAGTGGCGGAGCAATTTTAAGTGCAAAAAAACATTTAAAAAATCAGCCATTTTTGGTGCTTAACGGCGATGACTTGTTTTTGGACGATGGCAACACATTAAAATTGCTTATTGAAAACTACAAAAAGCAAGGCAAAACAGCACTAACTGTTAAGCAAGTGCCCGACAATTTAAGAGGACTGTATGGCATTATTGAAGGTAAAAAGAAAGATGGATTTTATGAAGTTGAAAGAATGGTGGAAAAACCAAAAGGCAATGAAATCAGTGGCAATTTGGCTTCAATTGGCAGATATGTTGCTTCAGAAGAAATGATTGACATTTTACAAAACCACACGCCAGTGATTAATGGAGAACTTTCATTTTCAGAAGGCTTGGTTAAACTTGCATCAATGGGAAGGCTTAACGCAGTTGAAACACAAGGCGAGCGCTTTGACGCAGGCAACACTTTGGAAATTGTTAAAGCAAACGTTCATCTTGCCTTAAAAAATGCCCAATTCAAAGAAAATTTAACAAACTTCTTAACTGAAGAGTTAAAATAAAAACAAAACAGCCCACAAAACAAAAACCTTACGCATAAGCGCAGGGTTTTTTATTATTATGAAAGTTTGGGTGAAATTTAACAAAGCGAACGGTGTGAACCACCGCCCCCCACTTAAAACCGCTTGCCCAGATGCGTGCGTGCGGTTGCGAAAAATTAAAAAATTTTTCTAACAGGGTCACCCTGATGCAATGCAAAAGCATTGCGTTTGCTGGTGGCAAACAAGGTGGGGGTTTTATAAAATAAAAAAAACCGAGCATAAGCACAGTTTTTCTGGTAGGACTGAGTGGACTCGAACCACCGACCCCCACCTTATCAGGCGAAGTCCCTATCAAAAAATCTTTTTCCCTACCCACACAAAAGCCGTAATTTATCTAACAAATAAGCCCCTCAAATTTCAATTGCTACATTGCCCCAAAAAATACTGTAGCAAATTGTAGCAACAAGCCCCCAAAACCCCAACTTAATCGCCCTAAAACTGCCTAAAACTATTTAAAACTATCTAAAACTACTTTAAAAAATATACAATAAATTTATATAAAATATATGCCTATCTAATGACATATTTCTTCACTCTATTAAAAAAAACAACATTTTTACAGAGTCATTTAGAGTGTCAAAACTGTAATATCGGCATAAAATCTCCGCTATCGGCAATAATATTATTAAAAACGTGAGGATAATCGCAAAAATTAGAAACATATAAAGGATGCAGCCCTGTCTATTGCTGGCTTTTTTGCTTTTTTCTTTTTGTTTCTTTTACCCTTTTTTGTGGGCGCTTTTGCCAATGCTAAATCCGCTTTTGTGAGCACGAGACCAAAATTTTCTGCGCTTTGATTTTTGCTTTCACTTTTAAAAAGCGCGGGTGCGCGCTCTTTTTTTTGCTGGTTTGTTAAATTTTCTTTTTCTTTATTTTCCATATTATCCTTTGACCAAAAAAAAACTAAGGGCTTCTTTTAAGTAAGAAACCCTTAGTTATTAGCCTTCAATTTCCACAATGCTTTCGTCTGCAAAAACTGTGTTTTCAACTTTCCATCTAAGGAACTTAATACTTACCCAAATTCCGAAAATTCCAAGCGTGATAAGTGTCAAAAACATCCAAAGCAAGAATTTCAGAAACAGTTCGCCACCTTTTCCAACAAATTTGAGTTGTCTTCCTTGTATGTGCGTGTGCCCTGCTTCCCATCTGAAATAAGCCACCATAACAAAAGGTGTTGCAATTCCTAAAGTGAATATCGTAACAAGCCATATAAGAATTCCATACCCAATCATTGGCAGTAGGCCACCAGTAAATTCTGATTTTTTCATAATCCCTCCTTATGAATATATTTATATTTTAACACATAAAAAATAATCCACAAAACTTTTGTAACTTTTTCTTAAAATAAATATATACTTAAATGAGTTTTATCGTGTGAAAGTGTTTTCAAAATTGACAACTATTCTTCTCACACCCACTTCGGGCACATAGACATTAAACGCAAGTTAATTTAACTTATAACTCAAATCACATTGAGGGAAGCAAATTAACCGAAGAACAGACTCGTCATATTTTTGAAACAAACACAATAGGCATTGATAACTCAGATGTAAATGTAGATGACATTATAGAAA
>JBMNOM010000071.1:0-2500 GCA_050943075.1 Christensenellales bacterium
ATAATATATAAAAATATAAAATTGATATTACAGGAAATAATAAAAACAAAATAATCTTAACATTTTTTATTGTTCATTAAAAAATCACTATTTTTTTGTTAATGTTCCTTTTATAATCAAAACAAAAAAGAAGCTGTTTATGCTTCTTTTAAGTTGATTTTTTTAAATTGTTTTTAATTTGAACTTTTTCAGTTATCTTAATTTGTTTTATTTTAAAATTGCAGATAATCAAATGTTTTATTTTGCTTATTTTGTTTGCTTTCTGCTTGCAAACAAAACAATAAAGTGATATGCCAAGTAGCAAAAACTTAAAATGCAAGGCAAAAGAAGACTGGCAAGGAAAGCTCTATAATTGAAAACTGTCATTCCACCAAGCAAATGCAAGGCATAAGTAAAGCAAAGCAAAATTAATATAACAACAATTTTTTGCCCAATTGGAGATGTTGTTAAAGTTGTTTTTTCAAGCACTTTATCTTTGTTTTTAATAAATTTAATTGCGTTAATAAGGAATAATGTCAAAAATGCTGCGTTTGCAACTGCGTAAATCCAAATTTGTGCATCACTAATAAAATCATTCAATTTTAAAATAAGAGCAGTTGTGGAAGACAAAATTGCAAATAAACCAAAAATGATTAATGAGGCAAAAAAGTTAAATTTATTAATTTTAATTTCCTTGTTAACAGCTTGTTTAACTTGGGTTTGTGATTTTGTTAAATTTTGATTATATTTTGCAAACTTAATTTTTCTGTCTGCAAAAAATTTGTTTGCTTCTGAGAGTTCGTTGTTTTCCAAATAGTTTTCATTAATTTTGGAATTTTCATTTTTACCCAAGGAAAAACGGTTATCCATTTCAGCAATTTGTTTTGGGCCAACGCGGTAAACTTCGCGTTTTTCGCCGTCTGTGTTGTTTACTGAATTGTTTTTAACAACAATGCCATGATTAAATGTTGCTGGCGCAATTTTTTTCACCTTTGGCAATGCCGCTTCTTCCGCTGTTTGAGTGATAAGCACTGCATCATCAATGTGTATTTGCATTTTTTCCAAAATTTCGTCTTGACTAAGTTTGTTTGCTTTTGTGTCAAAATTGTCTTGTTGTTTAAAAATGTTAGATTCAACCTTTTTCAAACTGTTTTGATTTTCATCATCCTCTGAAATGCTTTGAGTGAATGAAGTTGTTTTTGTGTCAAAAGTTTTTTCAATTTTTTCATCAACAAGTGAAGTGTAAATTTGGTTAGTGTATTGGTTTGAAAATGAATTTGTCTCTGTTTTTTCTCCCTCAATTTCTTCAGCATAACTTTTCACATTTTTTGTTTGTTTTCTATATTCAGCTTCAAAATTAAACGCTTGTTTTGCTTGCATAAGTTTTTGATTAATGTTTTCATCTTGTTTTGACATCAGTTCTTCAATGCTTTTTTTGAAAAGCGAAGACTTTTCTTCCGCAACTGGTGTTTCTTTTTGCAATTGTTTAATGTTTTCTTCTTTATTATCTTCTTCAATTAAACTTGCGTTATTTTGAGTGTCTTTCATTGCCCTTGCTTCCATATTTTTAAAATTGAAAATCATGGGCTCGTCAGAAATGTGTTGTGTGATTTCTGGTGTTGCAATATAACTTGTTGAAGAAAACAAATCATATTGAATAAAATCGTTTTTAACTGGTGTTTCTGTTGTTTTTTTATCTTGAATTTGGCCAACTTTTTCAATTTTTATGCTTTTATCCAAATTGAAAAGGTTTTCTTGTTGCAAAAAAGTTGCTTTGTTTGCTTCAAGGCTGTTTTCTGTTTGTTTTGCTTGAGTTTTTTCTTCAATTAGATCTTCTTGCATTGAAGTTTGGCCTTGAACAGTTTTTTTTTGTTTTGGTTGCAAAATTTGCGTTGCTTTTAAAGAAGTGTTTTCAAGTTGTTGTTGCCATTGCAAAACTTGTTTTTTTCCAAAATCAGTCAAACGATAATAATGCCTTTTGCCGCCAATATCACTGTCTTTCCAATATGATGAAACCAAATCTTGTTTTTCCATTCGGGCAAGCGAACTATACAAAGTTGGTTTTTTAATAATAACTTCTCCATTTGTTTTTTCTTCAATTTCAGTCATGATTTCATAGCCATATTTATCGCCATCAAGCAAGGTTGTTAAAATGATTGTGGAAAGTTGTCCTCTTGGGATTTCGTTCAAATTCATATAAATTCCTTTTAAATAAAAACAAGTTTCAATTTGAAAACAAGTTTTAAATTCTCATTTGTGTTTACAAAATCATTATAACTGCTTTATAAAGCCTTTGTCAAATAAAATAGGGTAGTATGCAAAAGTGGTATGCAAATGCATACCACCGCAAAAAATAAGGCTTTTAAGCCATTTTTACCATAAAAATTAAAAAAATTAACAATGCTTTTTCAAACTATAATTATATGATAGATTTAACATAATTAAGCAAAAAACACACAAAAAGTGTGAAATTATCATTTAGAAAAGCTTATATCATAAGATTAATAATAGAAAAATTTAT
>JBMNOM010000023.1:0-13338 GCA_050943075.1 Christensenellales bacterium
CTTGCATTTACCATAAAACTCATTTTTGTTTTTTTTGAAATTAAACATTTTGTTTTTGCGCAAATTATAAGCTAAAAACTTTTTCAACCTTAACTTAAACACTCAATTAAATAAAATTTATTGCATCAAATAATTAACTTAATTACCCACTTATTAATAAAATAAAAAACAAAGGCTTTTCGCCTTTGTTTTTTTATAATGTTTTGTTTAACAACAAATTAGTTTTCCCAAATTAATAATGGGTAGCTTGCCCCTGCTTTAAACACAGCTTGAACGCTGTTGAGGTTTGCAAGCAAGCTTTGAGAAGTTGATATTGCAAGCAATTCAAGATTGTTTGCGCTGCCTTCAGTGGCAACTTTGCCTGTTGAGGCCATGTAGTAAGATGTCACTTTTGTTAACAAGTCACTTGCTTGAATCACGCCGGCAAATAAACCAATTCTGTAATTTGTGTTGCTTACATTGATAATGCTAATGTTTGTTGTTGTGGTGTATGAGTTGCTAATGTTTGCACCATTTTCCCCTCTAAGAGAACCTGCAATTCCACCAGCATTAACTGTTTGATTTTTACTGTCTGCATCAATTGAAAAGCTTGCGCTTGTTGCATAAGAACTTCTAATTATGCTGTAGTTAATACCAACAAGTCCACCCATATCACTTGTTAAACCAACTGCAGAGTCATTCATAAATTTAACTTTTATTGAACCCTTATAGTATGCAAATTCAATCACACCACCAACTTGGTTTTGAGCCGCAATACCACCAATTCTAATTGTTCTTGCATTCACGTAGATATTGCCCTTATTACCAACTTGAGAAAGTGTTCCGGAGTTTGTGTAAACAATTCCACCAACATAAATGCTTGATTGATTTATGCCAGGTTGTCCAACACCACCTTCAAGCATGATGTTTGAATTATTAACAACTGTGACAATTTGTCCATTATTGTTAATTGCAACACCACCAATGAAGTATGTGATACCTCTGCTTACTTCAGAATTGTAAACAAATGCTTTAATGGTCACATTTTCAATTCTACCATTGTTTGTTCCTGCAAGTGCAGAAAGTTCAATTTGGTTAACATTTGGTTTTTCAAGCATTCTTATTGTTGCATCAATTGTCAAGTTTGCAATTTTTGCTTGCGCTTTAATTACAGAGAACAATGTGCCTTGAACTGTTCCAATGTTTTGGTTGTTTGTTAATGTGTATTTAAGTTGTTTTCCATTTCCGTCGTAAACGCCACCAAATTCTCCCATTGAAGATGTCAATGTCATTGTTAAGTCAACATCTTGTTTGAAGTAGAACATAAGTTCTCCAAGAAGATATTCTGGTTTTGTTAATCTGTAGTTAATGTTCTTAAATTCACTTTCTGTTTGAATGATATATGGGTTTGCACTTGTTCCTTCACCAGAAGCGAACAAATTCATATTAAGAAGTGTAAACTCACTTAAGTCAACACCATTTTCAACAACAAAGTCTTCGCGGTTTATAAGCCCTACAGTATTTAATGTGTGTTTGAAGTATGTGTATGGAGATGAAACTTCCTTACCTTCAAGCACAACTGCAATGCTAATTCTGTGAAGCCCTGTTTCTTGTGGGAAGAATTCCTTCATTTGAGTTGTGTAAATGTTTGTTTTAACCACAACCAAAGTGCCGTTTTCAAGAATTTGAATGAGTTCATCCACAATTCTAAATGTCACGTCTGTGCCAGTTCCTTCATATTCCCAAGTGATTTTGCGTTCATTTGACATATATCCAAAGTCTTCACTTAAACTCTTAGGTGGAGCAACTGTTCTTAATTCAGAGTAATCAGAAATTAAGTAGTTGTTAATTGAAACTGGAATAATTGAGATGTAGTATGCAAGTTTGGTTGCATCTTGTCCAAGCAATTCAGTTGCATCAATTTCTGCGTAGAATGCTTGCCTTTCTGCTGAATATCCTTTTCTAAACTTACTATTACCCTTTGTTGACCAAATGAAGAATTCTCCATCTTCGCCATAAGGGCTGAATTTAATCACAAATTCAAACGAGCTTGCCAAGGATGATTCAACGCTGTCCACATACCATCTAATCATAAAGCCACTTGTTGCTTCTTCTGTCATGGTGTAAACAACATCAGCAATTGTTGAAAGTTTTTTGAAGTTAATTGCTTCAACATAATTTGAACTCACCAAAATTTCATCATCACCAAGTGCTTGCACTTTAATGTCATAATTTTGTCCTGGAATTAATGTTGTGTATCTTGCGTAATCAACTTCATTTAATTCAAGTGGGTTAAAGTGAGTTGTTTCAGTTATAAACGAAACTGTTTGAGCGCCTCTTGTGAACACAATTCTGTTTCTGTGTTCTTGCGCGTTGTCTGAAGACCACGAAATTACACCATCTTGGGTTTTAATATCGTAAATGCTTCTAAGTTTAATAAATTCAAGTGAACTTTCTGGGTCAAGAATTTTGCCTAATAAGTATCTATAAGCAACACCTTGCCTCATATAAGTGTCGTTTGAGTATGCTTGCACGTAAATCTTATAACTTCCTGCAACATACATTTCTGGGAAATCGTAAATCACATTGTCAACACCCGTGCTTGCATCTGTTTTAAAGTCTGTGATGAAGTTTTCTGCAAAGTAGTTAATGCTATCAAATGTAATCTTATATTCGCCAACTGGGTTTCCGTCATAGTTTTTAATCGAGTTCCAAACAAGTTGTCCGCCAACAACATTAAAGCTTTGAATGCTTGGAAGAAGTGCGGCATTAATTGGTGTCACCATATAATTTGAAATTGCAAAGTTTTCTGCGCTTTCGTTAAGTGAGCCTGATGTTGAACCCAAAGACCTGAAATTATATTTATTGAAACCAGAAATTGTGGATTCATAGTAAATTGTGTCTTTGCTTATTTCAACATTTTCCTCCCCAACTTCTTTCTTAACATTAACGTTATAACCAAAGTTGTTTTCAACGTTTGTCCATTCAAATCGGCCTCTGTTAATTTGTGGGTTTGGTGTGTCCAATTTGGAAATTGTTCCAAATTTAGATTCTTTACCAGAAAGAATTGTAATTCCATTACCAATTGCGCGTATGCTAATTTGATATCTTAACACGGCATTGCTTGCATCTCTTGGAGCAAGTTCACCAAATTCCCAAACTTGTTGTTGAATTGATTGTTCAAAGTAATATGCTGGGTTGCTTGGGTCTGCTTTAATGAAGAAGTTTGTCACCCCTGTGATTGAATCCCATTTCAAAATGCCTTTTTCAAGCCTTGCTTCAACACCAGATAACACGTAAACCTCAATTGCGTTTGAAGGAATACCATTTGTGTAATATCCGCTGTCACCTGCAATCATAACATAAAGTTTTTGATATCCAGGTGTTAAAATTTCTTGGTCTATTAATGGTTGTAAATCAATTGATGTTGAATTTGTTTTGTAAATAATTTTTCTTTGTCCTGATGAATTTTCAACAATTAAGAAATATTTATATTCCGCATTATATGGTTTTGGCGATGTAATTTGAACATCGTTCCAAGAAATTATGTGATTGTTAATGCTTGGAATAACTTTATGAGGAATGTAAACTTCAAAGCCATCGTTATACATTGAAGTTAACCAGTCTGTGTCATTACCAATTTGGTTCATGTGAATTCTGTTCACACCTGGGAAAACGTTAACCCCAAGCTCTGAAACAAATTTGTTTAAGGTTGGCCAGCCAAATTCAAAGTTTGCATTTAATCCAAACTCACTTGCGTAAGCTTTAAATTGTTCAAGGTTGAATAAGTTTGCATAATACATTTCTGTTGCTTTAAAGATTGCTGTTGAAGTGTAGCCATTTGTTGTGCCTTCTTTGTTAACAATTTTCATTGTCACACGCAAGTCGGCCAATTTGTTTAAGTTGTCTGTGTAAACAAAAGGTTTATCTCCTGCTTGAAGTGATGCTGAACCTGTTTGAAGGTTAACACTAATATTATAGCCTGTATCAATTATTCCCATTGCTTTATAGCCAACGTTTTTCCACATAATTGAGCCATTGTAAACTTCAACATTGTTTGGGGATTTCAAAACAGTGATTGGTCTAACATAATCTGTTTCAAGTTCACTGCTTGAACCATCAAGTTTGTAAAGCACGCTTAAATGGCTTGGTGCCATTTTTTCAGACACGCTTGTGTTAATTGCCTTAACACCAATAAAGTATTCTTTGCTTTGAGTTGCCGAGCCAAAGCTGTCTGGCAAGTTCCAATACAAGTTGTATTGAAGAGTTGAATATTCATTGTATGTGTTAATAAATTCTTGATATGTAATGTCATCAGGGCTGTTTTTTGCTCTGTAATAAACCACATAAGCATTTGCACCAGCCACTTGTTTCCAGCGAAGCACACCATCTTCAATGCGCAATTCTGGAGCAGCAAGTTTTTTAAATGTGGATTTAGGGCTATATGCAGATGCAAGATAATAGAAGTTTGTGTTTTCCAAAGCTGAAGAACCTGCAACTCTAACTCTTAAGTAATATTCACCTGGTTTGTCAAAATATTCTGTGTTTAAGTTATATGTTGTTGATGTCACGCTTGGTGTATTTTTAAATGTTGAGTTGTCTGTTCTATCAAGTCCGTAGATGTCCAAAATATATTCATTTTTAATTAAGGAAGCATTCCATGTGAATTTAACAATGGATTTTGCATCCATGGTCCAGTTGTAATCAATGTCGCTTACAGATTGGTTTGGATTTGCCAAAACTTGAACTTTAAAGTCGCCTTCTGCGTCCGAGTTAAGCACATTTGCTGCTGTGGAAGTTGCCTTAATTGAAAGTGTGTATGTGATACCTGTTAAAAGCCTTGAAGTTCCTTGATAAAGTTGTTCACTTGTGCCTTTAATAATTGTTTGGTCAAATCCTGCAATATCATCAATTGTATATTCTCTGTTGTTAATTGCGTCAACAATTGTGTAGCCATTTGCATCTTCAACTTTTTCAAATTTAAATAAACCTTGTTCAATTGAAGTGTTTGCTGGAGCTTTCAATTTTGTTGCAATAAATGGTTGTTCATCACTGACAAATCTTGCTTGGTCGGCAACATAAGTCACTTCAGATTTATACAACGAGTCTAACACCACATTGTTTTTAACAAGTGTGTCGCCCACATTACCCAGCACTTTAACGTTTGCTGTAATTTTTCCGCTTTCGCCTGTTAATTGGTCGGTTAATGATGTTAAGTCTTTTTGAATGTAAGTTGTTTTGCCAATGTCTTCTTCGCCACTTGCAATGTGTGCTTTAAGCAAATATCCACTTGCACCAACTGCGCTGGAATATGACCAGCCAAGCACGCCATTCTTCGAGCCTAATGTGGCAACTTGCTCAAGCCTGATACCATTCAAAATTTCTGTTTTACTGTTTAGGTATCCAACAGCTTTTGCTTGGAGTTTAATTTCAAAACTTCCGTTTAAAGCAAGCCCAAATTCAGTGCCGTCAAGTTCATAAATTAAAATGCCTTCGCTGTTTGGAACTGCTGTGTTATCTGTGTATGTTTGTGTCCACGCACTTTCCACAATCAAAACAAATTCAATTGAGGAAATTTCTTGCAATGCACTTGCATCAACTTTAAACACAGTTGCGTGTTTTTCAAGGTCAGTTTTAACAAAACCTTGAATGTTTAAGTTTTTAAGTTTTTCAATTGTTTGGTTTTCTTTTGAAGAGTTAATGTAGCCATCTGCAACAAAATATGTTTCAAATCTAAACATTCCTTCTTCAACAATTTCTTGCCCGTTAATTGTCCAAACGTCTGGCAATGTGACAGTTTGGTTTGCCCCAGCACGAACTGAGAACACTTCTCTTTCTTCAAGTAAAGCGTTAACAAAGTAAACTTTTAACATATAACTTGCATTTGGATAAATTACAGATTGTGATGATGTGACACTTTCGCCTGTTATTGTTATGTGTGGAACATCCAATTTGACTTTTGAAGTTTTTGCATAAGCGCTTGAAAGTGTTGCCACTCCATCGCCAATTGCAAGCACATAGAAATCAATGTTTCCAAAGAACGCATCTTCATAAATTTGTGTTTGGAAATTTTGCCTTATTTCATTTGTGATGATTGGCTCGGACGCCTCTTGATTTTGTTTTTGATAGTAAACTGAATAGCCTTGGCTGTTTTTCACAACTCCCCATGAAAATTCAGCTGTTTCTGAAACAACCAAACTTTGTTGGTTGACATTTGGAAGCCTGTTAAACACCAAGTCATCGGAAAATTCACTGCTTATTGCTTGGCTTGATTTTGCAATAACTTTAACAATGAATCTGCCTTGAACAGAGTTTTGATATGTGAAATAGTTTGTTGTGTATGAATTTGTAAACACTTCGTCAATGCGGCTTCCATTAACGTAAACTTCATAAGAAGTTGCTGCTTGGTTTTCATCCCAAGTTAATGTGACTTCTGCTTGCAAAATGTCTGCACTTGCTGTGAAAGCAAGGTTTGTAATTTTTTCAAGTTTGTCAAAGTTTGCTTCTTGTTCAAATTTTCCGCTTAAAAATCCTTGTGTGTCAGCTTGTAATGTATAACCATTAACAACTGCCCTCACTTCAATTTTATATCTTCCACTGATTGTTGCAAAAAGAGCAATTTCAGATCTTGTTAATAAAATTGATGTGTTTGGTTGGTTTGAAGCATTTAATGCTGGAATTTCAAGTGTTAAAACTTCTTCGTCTGGACGAGTGATTTTAATTTCATAGAGGTCGGCGTCGTAAACATATTTCCAACTTGCAACTTCGTTTTGCACAAGCAAGTCTTCCACTACGCCCAATCTTTCAAGCCTGAAAACATTAACAATGCTGTCAAGGTAATATGTGCCTTCAATGTTTTTCTTGCCAATTAATTGAATTTGATATTCTTCTGAAACTTCAACTTGCGTTAAGTCCACAAAGTTTTCATATTCTTCACCATTAATTAAAACTTTTACTGCATTTGAAGTGACATAACCAAGTGTTAATCTTTCATTTTTTGAAATTTCAACATTTCTAATTGGTTGAAGCCTTTCAAAACGCAAAGTTGTTTGTTGTGCTGCAAGATATGATTTATTAATTGCTTTAACTGAGAAGTTGTATGTGCTGACTTCCAAACTTGGAGTAAATTCAAAACTGTTTTCCTCAACTCTTGTGCTTGTGCTGTTGAAAATAACTTCATATTCTTCTGCATTTTCAATTTGGTTCCAAGTAATGATGATTTGTCCAGCAATTTCTTCAACATTTGTTATTGTTGTTTTTTCAAGTTTACCAACAGCAACGCTGTCTGAAACAAGTGATGAGATGAAGCCTGTTGTGCCACTTAAAATTTCTCTGTTTTTAACGTTATATTTCACATTAAAACTAAAACCATTTTCAACAATTGCTGGGTCAATGTCGTTTAAATAACCTGATAAGTTAACGTTGTTATATGTTGTGTTAAAGCTGTAGGATAAACTGCCCGAGCTTAATGTGATTAGATAATCACTTGTATTTTCGTTTTCTTTCCAACTTAGAATCATATTTTCAAATTTTAATTCTGTTGGAGTTTCAATTCTTGATAATGTGAAAGTTGTTTGGTCTGAAGCCACATAATAAACTGGGTCTTTGTATATGTTTGTTATGTAAACTTTTTCTAAAATGTTTTTAATTTCAGGGTAAACAATGTCTTTTGGATAATAAATTGGGAACAAGACAAGGTTTGGCAATTTTTTAATTTTAAGCACATTGATTGGGCTTAAACTTAAATCAATTCCATTTAATGTGACAGGGTTGTCATTTAACAAAATTTCATAATTGTAAAGTGAAATGACGTTTGGTTTTTGCACATAAGTGTTAAATCCGTCAATTGTTAAGCTTCCGTCTTCGTTGTATGTAATGTTGTCAATGCTTTCAAGTTTAACAACTCTAACATTGAATGCGTCACTGTTGTAAAGATTTCCATTGCCTTCTTCTTCAGCACTGTTTGTAAGTGAAAGCGCAATAATGTCAAAATTATGTGTTCCAGCAGTAGTTATAAACTCTGAAATGTCAAGGGTTAAATCTTCTTCAAGTGGTTTATTAATCAAAGTTTCATTATGGAAAACTTGATAATGTTCTGCGTTGTCAACTGGTGAAATTGTTAGTTTGTTTGTGTTAACATCAAATGTGACAACAGGAGAAGCAAGTTTTGCTTTAACTTGGAAAGGATGTTCTTCATAAACAAGAGCATTCAAAACATTGTAGCCATCACCTTTTTGGTAAACTCTAATTACATAATTGCCAAATGACAAGTTTTGTGTTGAAAGTTCGGAATTAACAACTGAACTTTCTGCCACAACAACACCTTGTTTTAACAATATGTAGTTATAGCCTCTAACCAAAGAGCTTTCGCGTTGCCATGACACTTTGTCATTTACATAAGCAAAATCACTTGGAACACCAAGCCTTGTAATTTTAACAAAGTTTTTGTTTCTGGTTTCGGCAGAAATTAAGTATTTACCTTGGCTTGGGTCTTCATAGCTGTTGTCAAAGCTGAACACAGACACTGTGTATTCCCCAGCATTTGCAAACAATGTGTTTGTTGCTGTTGTTAATTTGTAAACAATTAAGTTTGCGTCCTCATGAGAATAAACTTTGTCAAGATTATCATTATAGTTTTGCAATTCAAGTGTATAGCCCATGCCAGCTTCAGCAAGGTCAATTCCTTGAACTTTGGGGAAACTAATATAACTGAAGCCGTTTTGTTCGTAATGTCCAACGTTTTCAATTGCACCCAAAATTTTAATTTCAACACTATTTGAAAAATCACTTTTAATTTCATTATTGCTTGATGCTTGTGTTTGAGAATAAACTTTGTAAGTTCCAAATTGCTTGTTGAATGTGTATGTTAAACTATTATTCAAATTAACTTGTTCAACTACACCTGTATCTATATTTTCAAAGAACAAAATGTTTTTTGCGAAATTTACACCAATTTGTTTGGTGTTTTTATTAAATGTTAAATATGACGCTTGAAGTTTTTTAATTGTTTGGTCTGGACTTGCAAGTTCTGCATCGTAAACATAACCTTGTGCAACAGCTTTTGTTGCAATTGTTATGTTGTAATTTCCTTCTTCAACATCTGGAAGTGTAAACACACCAGTTGTGCTTTCAAAAGTGTGATTAATTGAGGCGTTTTGCGCATTTTTTGCAGTTAAAACAAACTTTTCAATTAAAGACGCTTGCTCCAAACTAACTTTAACTTCACCACCAGTAATTGTGACTGTTGGTGTGTTTAATTTAACAACTTTAATTGTTTGAGTTGGCAATGACAAACTGCCATTGTTTTCCGCCTTTACAAACACATTGTATGTGCCTGCTGTTGCAAGGTGATTTGAAAGGTTATAACTTGTGCCTGTGATTTCAATTTTTTCGCCATTGATGTCCACAATGTATTTCAAAGCAGAAGCTTGAGAATTCCAGCTTAAAACTTTGGTTTGTTTGTTGTAGGCAAAACCTTGAACTTGTGGCAAAAGTGTAAATTCAACTTTTTCTGATTGTTCTGATAAATCATAGCCGGTTGCACTTGCGCGAACAACAACTGAATATTGCCCTGCTTCTGTGATTTGTAAATACGTGTTTGTTGTTGTTTTAACTTCTGTTTGGTTGTCTTTTGTTAAATAAATTGTGTAAAGGCTTGCACCAATCACTTGATCATTTTTAATGACGTATGCTGGAAGCCAACTTAATGTGTTTGTTGTTGGGTTGAAACTAATCTCTTTAATTGCATCAAATTTTTGCAAAGGAACACTAACACTCACACTCATGTGAGCAACTTTGTCGCCAACTGTGGCGGTTATGGATGTGACACCCTCTCCAACAGCTTTAACTTTTTTGTCAGGTGTGACAATTGCCACTTTTGTGTTGGATGAAGCAAACCTAGAATCATTGAATCTTGCGTTTTTAATCACAAAAAACTCACTAAGTGCTTTTTCTTCACCAAGCTGTAAAACTATGTTTGTTTGGTTAAAACTGATTTCAACAGGTTTGTTTTCTGGCTGTTTACATGAGGCCAAAAACACCGCTGAAAACAGAAGTGCCAAAAATATAACAGAATTCTTTAATTTTTTCATTTCGTGTTCCCTTTTTGCTCGTCTTTTTTAAATTGGTTTTTGATTAGTTTTCTTTTTTTGATTAGTTTATTAATCTTCACACATTAAGAAGTTGATGATAGTTAATTGCGTCCAAACTTGCTCCACCAATTAAGGCGCCATCAATTTGGTTTGAATTTAAGTATGATTTAGCGTTATCAGTTTTCACACTACCGCCATACAAAATTTGAATTTGTTTTGCAGCACTTTCAGAAAACATTGTGCCAATGCAAGCTCGAATGAATGCAATTGCATTTTCAGCATCTTTCACAGCTGCGTTTTTGCCTGTGCCAATTGCCCAAACAGGTTCATAGGCAACAACAAGACGCTTAACTTCGTTTTCATAAAGCCCGCTAAGTGCTTTTGAAATTTGGCTTTCAAGCACTGCGTTTGTTTTGTTTGTTTCTTTTTCTTTTAAGTTTTCCCCAACACAAACAATGGGTTTAATTGAGTGTTTTAAAAGCAACTTAATTTTTTTATTAACGCTTTCGTCTGTTTCGGCAAAATATTTTCTTCTTTCACTGTGACCAACAATTGCATATTGACAGTTAAGTTCATTAAGCATTTCTGCGCTTATTTCCCCTGTGAAAGCGCCATTTTCTTCTTCACAAACGTTTTGCGCCCCAAGTGAGATGAAACTTTGTTGTAAAATTTGGCTTGCAACTGGCAAGGATGTAAATGGCAAACAAACCACTGCTTTGTGTTTCGCTTCCCCAAGGGCAAGCAATGTTTCCAAATATGTTTTTGCTTGGGCTTGATTAAAATTCATCTTAACATTTGCCACCATCAATTTTTCCATATCACACCTCATTTAATTTGCTTTTATTAATTAAAATTTTTCAGTTTATTAAACATCTTCAATAACATCAACACCAGGAAGTTCTGTTCCTTCAAGAAGTTTCAAACTTGCACCGCCGCCTGTGGAAATGTGCCAAATGTTTTTGGCTTTTCCAGTTTTGTTAACAGCTGCAATGCTGTCGCCTCCGCCAATGATTGTTTTTGATTTAAGTTTTGCAATGTATTTTGCAATGGATTTTGTGCCTTTTGAGAAATTATCAAATTCAAACACGCCAAGTGGTCCATTCCAAATAACTGTGTTTGCAATTTCAAGGTGGCGTTTGAAAAGCCTTATTGTTTTGTTTCCAATGTCAAGGCCAATTAAATTTTTTGGAATATCAGGTTTTTTAACTTTAATTGCTTTTGAACTTGGGCTGAACACTGTTGCGCATTTATGGTCAACTGGCAATATAATTCTAACTCCTCTGGTTTCTGCTTCTTTTAAAATATTTGCAGCAAGTTCAAGTTTTTCTTCATCCACAAGTGATGCGCCAACTTCATGCCCTTTTGCTTTTAAGAATGTGTATGCCATGCCACCGCCAATGCAAATTGTGTCTGCTTTTCTTAAAAGATTCATAACAACATAAATTTTGTCTGAAATTTTTGCCCCACCAAGCACAGCAACAAATGGTCTTTCTGGGTCTTGCAAAACGCTTAACAATGTGTTAACTTCTTTCCCCATCAAAAAGCCAATTGCGTTTGGCAAAAGGCGTGCAACACCAACAATGGAAGCATGAGCTCGATGGCTTGTTCCAAAGGCATCATTTACATAAACTTCTGCAAGTGCTGCAAGTTTGCTTGCAAAAATCGGGTCGTTCTTTTCTTCTTCTGCGTGGAAGCGCAAGTTTTCAAGCAACAACACTTCTCCGGTTCCAAGTTTTTTTGCTTTTTCAACTGCATCTTTTCCAACTGTATCTCTTGCAAAGTAAACTTTGTTTAAAAGCAAGTCAATAAGCCTGCGTGCAACAGGAGCAAGCGAATATTTCATATTTCTTTCGCCTTTTGGTCTGCCAAGATGAGAACAAATGATTAATTTTGCCCCCTTTGAAAGCAAATATTTAATTGTTGGCAAAGTTTCAATAATGCGTGTGTCGTCTGTGATGTTTCCGTGTTCGTCAAGCGGCACGTTAAAATCCACTCTTAACAAAACTCTTTTTCCCTTAACATCAATTTGTTCAATTGTTCTTTTCATCCCTAACTCCTTTTGCATTTGATTTTATTAATTAAATTTATTATTTACAATTTTATAAAAAATAAATTGCTTAATATATTTATATATTAACACATTAAATATGAAATCTCCAAAATATAAAAACAAAATAATTGCACTTTAGCAATTATTTCATTAAAAAATTTTCAATTTCAAAAAGCATTTCTTTAACATCAGTCATTTTAACAACTTTTTCATTAAGTTCACGGCTGCCAAGTGGTTTTAAATACCACAAGAAGTGTTTTCTTAAATATTTTGCCAAAAATTCATCTGGGTAAATTTGTTTAAGCCCTTCATAATGCCTTGTCATTACATCAAGCAAATTATAGTTTGGGTTTTGCCCTTTAATTATTCCAAACACCCATGGTGAGCCCATTGCTGCTCTTGCAAGAGCAACTGCGTCCACTTTAGTTTCAAGCATTTTTTTATAACTTGCCTGGTCCACAACATCACCATTGCCAATAACTGGGATGGAAACACTTTGTTTCACCAATGCAATGCCCTCATAATTAACCTTGCCTGTGTAATGTTGTTTTTGCGTTCTGCCATGCACTGTGATTGCACTTGCACCCGCCGCTTCAATTGCTTTTGCAACTTCAACTGCATTAATGGTGTCATCATCAATGCCAAGCCTAATTTTTGCTGTGACCGGTTTTGATGTATTTTCAACCGTGGCTTTAACAATGTTGAAAATTTTGTCTGGAAATTCAAGCAGCGCACTGCCTTCGGCATTCCTAACAATCTTTGGCGCTGGGCAACCAAAGTTGATGTCAATTAAATCAAACTTTTCAAGTTGTGGCATTTTAACAACACGTGCAAAATCTTTTTCATCTCCGCCAAAAAGTTGAATGCCCAAACTTTTTTCTTCTGGCAATGTAAAAAGAAGGTCGTTTGTTTTTGCGCTTTCATAAATTAAGCCTTTGCAACTAACCATTTCTGTATATGAAAAGTCTGCACCAAAACTTCTTGCAAGCGCTCGCAAAGAAAAATCGCCCACACCAGCCATTGGAGAAAAAACCAAAGCATCATCGCTAAAATTCAAATTTTTAATTTTCATAATAATATTATTGCAAAAAAAATTAATATTTCAAAATTAATTAATTCAAATTTTAAAATAAATAAAAAAATAAATTGAAAATAAAAATTAATTAAATATAAAAATTAACGAAAAACATAAAATTTAAGGCTTTTAGCGGTTTATTA
>JBMNOM010000024.1:0-13319 GCA_050943075.1 Christensenellales bacterium
TTTTAAACAAGCAAAAAAACAAACCATTAATTTTTCTGGTTTGTTTTTTAATTAACTTATTATTCTTGTTTTTCTTTAATTGCAACTTGCAATAAAATTGTTTAATTTTTTAATCTTGGCTATTTGTTTTCATTTTGTTTTTTTTGTTGGGTTTTATTTTGCCATCTTTTTATTTTTTATTTAAAAGTTGTTATGATTAATAAAGTTTTTAAATAACTTTAAGTTTTTTATTTAACTATTTTTACTTCATTTTCCAAGTGCTTAATTTCGTGTTAACTTGTTTCATTTTAACACTTTGGCAGTTTTCCCCATAAAATGAAAAGAGCAAAATAAACAAAAATAGGAGAAAATATGGCACTTATAAACAACATTGAAAACCAAGCAGAGGTTTTGTATGACGGCGTCCCAGTTCAAAGCAACACAGTTTCAACAATTCTTTTGCTTCCACCAACACTTTTAAAAACAGTGGACAAACTTATTGCAAGCATTGGCGACGAATTAACCTACACCATCGTTATAACAAACGTGGCTTTGCAGGCTTTAACAAACTTACCTTTCAGTGACGTAATCCCTGCGGGAACAGAATATGTTGACGCATCATTTACAGTTAATGGCACACCTCAAACACCAACAATTACAAGCGGCACACTTTCCTACACAATTCCAAACATTGGAATTTTGGGAGTTGCAACCATAACCTTTCGCGTGCTCGTTGTTGGCGGCGAAATCTAAACATAATTTAACAAGGAAATTCAAAGTTCTTTGTTTTAATGATGGCATGCTTCCTTACTGCTTATTTTTCACTTACTGGGCAGTTAAAAACCAAAGCAAAATCAACCAAACAATTCAAAACACTTGCTTTGTTGAGTTTGAGGGCAAAAAAATTTATGCTTCAAATAAAGTTGTTGTCAAATAAAAAAGGCTTGAAATAACACGAATAATGTTGTTTTAAGTCTTTTTGGAAATTAATATTGACAAAGTTGGCATTTAAGTTTAATCTATATATTAATAATATAACATCATTATTATTTTAAAGGGGTTGCCTGTGGATACCAATAAAATTTATGATATACTCACCCAAAATAATTTGTTTGACAAAAACTACACTTACTCGGTTAAATTTCTGCTGGCAAAATATGGCAAAAATAATGTTGTTAAAGAAAAGATAACAAACATTCTTGCTGCCTTGGTTAAAGAAGGGCGCATCGCGGTTGAAAATGATATTTTGGTTAATAAAGCAAAGCATTTGGCAAACCCTGACAAGCAAGGGACATTTAAAAAACGCGGCAATGGCGGCGTTGTTGTTTTTAATAATAATGGCAAAAAAGAATTTTTGAACGTTCCAGTTAAAACCGCAAATGAAATCAGCCACAACTCCAAAGTGCGTTTCACGGTGGAAAAAACACCAAGCGGGCAAAAAATTGCAATTATAAACCAAGTTATAGTGACAGAAAACAACAAACTTTATGGCAATGTTGTTTTGCAAGAAGGCGTTCCAGTTTTTGTGCCAGACAACCAAGAATTTGGGCAATTTCTTAATTTAGTTATCAACGAATATGCTTTGGAAGCAGTTGGCAAAAGAGTTTATTTAATTGTTGATGACAACGAACTTTCAAAAGCGCAAGACTTGTATGTTGGAATTATTGAAAGCCCAGCACAAATTTTGGGCAGTGCGGAACAAATTTTGGTTTACGCAAATGAATTCATTAAAACAAAAAATGTTGAATTTGAATTTCCTCAAAGCGTTTTGGAACAAGTGCAAACTTTGAAAGAAGGCTTCACAGAAGAAGATTTAAAAGAAAAAGTTGACATGCGTGGCAAACACTTCATTACAATCGACCCTGAAAATGCACACGAAATTGACGACGCAGTTTGCATTGAAGAAGTTAAAGTTAATGGAAACACAGAATATTATGACGTTTTCATTGGCATTGCAGATGTTCCACATTACGTTAAAGAAAACACTCCTCTTTACAACGAGGGTTTGAAACGCGGAACAACAATTTACTATGCCGCTCAAGCAATTCCAATGTATCCTGCCCGCCTTGCAACCGACTTGGCATCATTAAACCACGGTCAAGAGCGCGCTGCACTTGTCACATGTGTTAGGCTTGAGAAAAGCGGAAAAGTTGTGTCTTATGACTTTAAACGCGCAATAATTAAAAATCATTATCAATTCACTTATGAAGAAATTTCTGCTTTACATAACAACGACAAAGAAATGATTGAAAAATTTGGCACTTCATACAAAAACTATGCCGACCTTCTTTACAAAGTGTCAAACTTATTAACCGCACAAGCAAAAGCAAAAGGTCGCTTAAAAATTAAAGGCAGTGAAGCCACAATTATTATGAGTAAAGATAAATCCACAATTTTGGATTACAGAAATGATAACAGTGTGGATTCACACGCCGTGATTGAAAACTTTATGGTGCTTGCAAACAACACATATTCCCGATTTTTAACATCACTTCAAGTGCCTCACATTTCCAGAATTCACAAAATGCCAACCTTGCTTTCATTCCAAAAATTGAAAGAAGAACTTGCAAGCACATTTGACATTCAAACAAACAACTCACTTTCAAGCGGCGCATATCAAGAAATTTTGCGCCAAATCGTTGGGCATCCGCAAGAAAAGCTTATTAACTTGCTTGTTGTGTTAAGCATGCAAAAAGCAGTTTATGCGGTGGACGAAAAAACAGGCCATTTTGGGCTTGGGCTTGTGGAAAAGCCTTATTCACACTTCACTTCTCCACTTCGCAGAGGAAGCGACTTAATTTCCCAACACCTTTTAATTAAAACTTTGCAAGTTTTCAAACAAATTGCACAAAGAAACAACATTGAAATTAAAGATGTTCCTGTGAGTGAACTCATCACAAAAATTCACAGACTTTCACATGGCGCGTTTTACAACATTGTTAAAAAAGACCGCCTTGAACAACTTGCAGAACATTTTAACAAAACTGAAGCAAGAGCAGTTGAAATTGACTCTTACGCCGACAAACTTGCCCAAATTGCCTATATGAAACAATTTGTTGGCACAATTCAAACTGGCTATATCAGTGCAATTAAGGAAAATGAAATTATTGTCACACTTAAAAATGAATTAGACCCACTTCATTCAGAAATCATTGAAGTGAAAGTGCCAGTTGATGAGTTTAAAAAACTTGTTGAAATTGGAACGAGAAAAACACTTAAGACAACTGCAAAACTTGGCGATGAAGTTGCTGTGAAAATTGTAGAAGCAAACTTGCAACAAAAAACAATTACAGCCACAACAAACTTTGAAAAAGTTAATGAAAAAATTGTTGAAAACAGCAGTGAGAACACAAATAAAAAAGACAATCAAACAGAAACTGTTTTTGAATGATATTAGCAACTTGTTTAAATAAAAATTAAAACAAATTTCACTTAAAAAACAAAAAAAGAAACCTTTGAAAATTCAAAGGTTTTTATTTTTCTTTTGTAATTCAAATATAAATTTAATTCTGTTTATTAAAACAAAAACAATTACAGATCTCTTCCATTGTCATATTTTGTTTTTGTTAAATCCATTTTTTTATATGCGGCATCAATGGCTTTTAAAAGCATAAGAATTTCAGTTTCAAGTTTATTTGCTTTTTCTTCATCCACCAAACCAAACTCAAATTTTTCCATTCTGCGCTTCGCCATTTCCATTAATTGAGATGGATAAAATTTGCGGCTAAGGCAATCAACTTGATTTCTAAATTCAACTTCTTGTTGTAAAATTTGCAAATATTCTTTTTCTGCGTCCAAAAAAATTTCTCTAATTTCAACTTCTTGTTCTGATATTTCCAAACCTTTTTTGCTCATGATAACCTCACTTTTTAACTTCATAATTATGATACAACATTTAACCCAAAAAGCAAAATCTTTTTAATGCAAGAAATAAAACTTATTTTTTTGTTGGATAAAACAGCCAACAAATTCACTTTATTTAAAACAAAAAAACACCTGCAAAAATTGCAAGCGTTTTTGTTTGATTAATTATTTTTTTAAATAATTTGTAAAATTTTACTAAAAATCTGCGTTTTTTGCTTAATTTTACGCATTTTTATCACTTTCTTCATCATTTTCAATTTTGTTTTCACTTGGCACACTTAATCTTTTGTTTAATTCTTCCTCTTGCGATACTGGAAACCAATTAACAAAATCAAGGGCAAAACCCAAAACAGGAAAAAGATGTTCAAACCTTTCTTTTTCAAGTGCTTCAATTTCTTGGCGCAAAACCTTCTTTTCGTCTTCTGAAATTTCTGGGTTTTTTAAGGCATCTTTCTTTAAGCCAATTTCTTGGTTAAAATATACAATTTTTAAAACTGCTTGCTTTTTTTGTTTAAGACAATCAAGTTTTTTAATTAAAGCATTTTTTGTTTTAAACAATTTTTTAAATTGTTCAAGCGGCAAGTTTTTGTCGTTTAAAATTTCACTGATATCATTAATTTTAATTTCAGTGTCTTTCATTTTTTGTTCAATTTTTTCCAAACGTTTTTCAACTTTCATACTTTAACCCTTTGGATAATTTTATCAAAAATTGCCTTCCAAAGTCAAGTTTCTAACACCTAATTAAAAAGAGTAATTTAAGAAAAATTAATAAAAAGACGATAATCAAATAAGTAAAACTTGCCAAGTAAAGAAAAATTAAAAAACCGCCACTTGTTCAGTGACGGGATTTGGCAGGTGGGACAGGACTTGAACCCGTAACAAACGGTTTTGGAGACCGTGATTCTACCATTGAACTACCCACCTTTAAAACCACAATAAGAATAACACACACAAAACGAAGTGTCAACAATTCTTTGTTGTTTTTCTTTGTTTTGGCAAGGTTTTTTTATTTTAAAGTTTTGTTTTTGCACATAATTATATTATGAAAAATTTATTTTTGTATTTCAGCGCCTTTGTGCCATTATATTTTTTAATTATAGTTAAGTTTGTTTTGGGGCTTGCAACAAAAACAATGGCGTTTGAGCTTATTCCAATTTTAACCTTGGCTATATATTCTGTTTTAACAATATTGGGCATTGTAGGGCTTGCGTGGAACAAAAAAAGCAATAAGGGCAAAACTAAACAAATTATTGTTGTTCAATTTAACAATATAACCGACCAACACTTCCTTGGCTATTTTTCACTTTTTGTTTTGTTTGCACTTGGATTTCAATTAACCATGCCAAGCATGTTTATCGTCAGTTTGTTTATAATTGCTTTTGTTGGCGCTGTTTACATTAACAACCAAATGTTTTACATTAACCCTCTTTTAAACATTTTGGGCTACAGCTTTTATGAAATTACTTATCATCTTAAAGAAACTCCAAACAAAAAACAAACTGCAAAAATCTTTTGTAAAAACAAACTTGAAAACAAAACATATTTTGCAAATTTTCAAAATGAAAATTTTGTTTTTATTGAAGAAAAAATTAAAACTCGCAAAAAATAGCAAAAAAAGTGCGAAAAAACGCAAAAAAACCACAAAAATTTGTTTTTTTGTGGTTTTTTAATTCAAAATTAGTTTTTGTCTTCTGTCATTCCCCTATAACTTGAAGAAAAAATTTGTTCTTTTGGCACAATCACAGTGAAGTCAAATTTCTTTGTTGGGAAATTTATTGTGACAAGTTTTGTTGATTTTGCGCCAAGCACTTCTTTCACCAAATCATAGGAGAAAGGCTTTCTTGCGCTTTCTTTGTCATTTAAAACTTTGTAGAACGATTTGTTGTAAAACTTTTTAACTTGTTTTAGATTTCCACTCATAAAACCAAATGGAGCAAAATAGCCACAAACAAAATCCTTTTTCTCGTTAACTGCAAATAAGTCAATAATTTTTAACAAATTGGAGCCAATGCCTTTTTGTTTGTAATCTTGGTCTGCAATCCAAATTCTTGAAAGGTAAATTATTTCTTGACCGATAATTCTTGCTTCGTTTGCACTCACGCAAATAATTGCAGAGGCAACAAATTTTTTTCTTAAACCATTTTTAACATGACTGAATGGGTAAACAAAAATTTGATAGCCTTGGTCAGCAAAATCTAAATCATAGTCGTCATACTTTGAAACTGGCAATTTTTTAAGCAGAGCAAGATAAGGTGCCCCGTCTTTATCAAAAAAAACATATTTTTTAAGCACCCTGAAACTAAACGGGATATTTTGTTTTAAATACTCATCAATTGTTTTGATTGTATTAATTATGCTCACGCTCATATTTATATGATAGCACAGCACGAAAATATTTCAAGCATTTTTTTACAAAAGACATTCTTTGCCTTTGCAAAATTTGTCGTTTGATTTACAAAACACTTTTTAATTTAAAAATTAAATATGAATTTGGTGCAATTTTGTTTTGTATGTTTGTCATAAATGTATAATAGTGATATACTTTTATTATATGAATTATATAAGCAGAAAAAAATTAAAACAAGAAATTAATAAAGGAGCAATTAAAGGGCAAAAAAAAGGCCTTCAAAGTTTAATGCCCGAAATTTTAGTTTTGCTTGTTTTTGCAGTTTTGGTTTTGAACACCATGCTGTTCTTTTCTTATTATAAATATTTCACGGTTAAACAAAACTCTATGAGTCCGCTTTTAAACAACTATGAAAACTCCAACATTTCAGACGGCGTTTTTGTTAATGTGCGTGCAAAATTTACAGTTGGCGACGTGGTTGTTATAAATCAAGGACAAAACATAATTAAACGAATCATTGGTATGCCTGGCGACAAAGTTGCCATCACAGATCGCATTAATGATAATAATGAACTTGAGTTTGTTATTTTAAGAATTGCTGCTGGCACACTCACGCCATACACAATGGAAGAAAATTACTTATCAGAAGAAGCCAAAACAACTGGCATGCAAACAGCTTATCAAGAATTTGTTGTTTTGCTTTCAAAAACACCTTACAACAAAAAAACACAAGTTAACGATATTACCTATCTTGTCCTAGGCGACAACGAAGTGTTTTATCTTGGCGACAACAGAAAAGTGAGTGAGGACTCATCAAACCACGGCGCTGCGGACATTTCAAAAGTTGTTGGCAAAGTTGAAATTATTGTGAAAAAAGAACAAAATATGCTTTACCACATTTTGTGCTACTTGCTTGGTTTTAAAAAAGTTTAATTTTTAGGAGATGATTATGAAAATTGCGTTAAGTGCAGAAAGCACAGTTGACTTACCAAAACAAATTCTTGAACAGTTTGGCGTTAACATTATTCCTTTTAATGTTTTGCTTGGAGAACAAGAGTTTAAAGATGATGGCACATTAACAAATCAAGACTTATTTGATTTTGTTAAGAAAACTGGCGTTTTGCCAAAAACTGCCGCAATAAGCACTTATGATTATGAAGAACACTTTACTTCACTTTTAACTCGCTTTGACGCAATCATTCACTTTTCCTTGTCAGAGCATTTAAGTTCAGCATATCAAAATGCTGTTAATGCGGCAAAAATGAATGAAAACATTGTTGTAATTAATTCACAATCACTTTCAACTGGCATTGCGCTTTTGGTTTTAAGTGCAAGTGAAAAAATTAAACAAAATAAAACTTTAAAACAAATTGAAACAGAAATTTTGGATGAAATCCCTCGCATTAAGGCATCATTTGTGCTTGACACTTTAAGTTATATGCACAAAGGCGGAAGATGCTCTGCTGTGGCGCTTCTTGGCGCAAACCTTTTAAAAATTAAACCACAAATTGTTTTGTCAGGTGGCAAAATGACTGTTGGCAAAAAATATCGTGGAAAACAAGAAGATGTTTTGGTAAAATACACAGAAGAAATTTTGGCGGAAAACAACCCTGACAAATCAAAAGTGTTCATAACATATTCATCATCGCCAAAAGCACTTGAAGCTGTTGTGGAAAAGGTTAAAGCATTTGGCTTTGAAAATGTTTATATAACTCAAGCGGGTGCAACAATTTGCTCGCACTGTGGCCCTGAAACACTTGGGGTATTGTTTATTAATAAAGGATGATAAAATGAAAATTAAAATCAGTGAAAATTTGTTTAATTTTGCAAAACTGCTTTCCAAAAAAGCAGAGCTTTATCTTGTTGGCGGTTATGTGAGAAACTACTTTTTGGGCGTTTTAAACTCTGATATTGATTTAACATCAAAACTAACAGTTGAAGCACTTGAAAAACTTACGCAAGGCACACAATACAAAGTGCAATTTAAAAACAAAGAACTTGGGACTGCTTTAATCTTAACAGAAAACGAAGTTTGGGAATATTCCACTTTTAGAAAAGAAGTTTACCCACCAAATGGCAGCCACACACCTGTTAAAGTGACATTTATTTCAGATTTGCTTCAAGACGCAAAAAGAAGAGATTTCACAGCAAACGCAATTTACTATAACATTTTAAAAGATGAAATTGTTGATGTTTATTCCGGCACGCTTGACATTAAAAAGAAAAAACTTAAAGCAGTTGAAACGCCAGATTATGTTTTTGAAAACGATGGTTTAAGAATTTTGCGTATGGTGCGCTTGTCTTGTGAACTTAACTTTAAACTAGAACGCGAAACATATTTAAAAGCAAAACAAATGGTGTATAGGCTTAAAGATATTTCTGGCACAAGAAAATATGAAGAACTTGTCAAAATTTTAAACAGCGGAACAAGATACAGCATTTCAAACAAAAACGCTTTTAAAAAAGGCTTGAAAATGTTTAATGCCATGGGAATTTGGTCCACCTACTTTCCAAGTGTTGCAAAAATTAATTATAAAACAGTTTTGAAGGCGCAACCAGACAAAAGGTTTATTGCACTTTTAATTGACTTAATTAACACAGTTAACCCAGATTGCATTGCATATTACCTTGAATTTGCACTTGGCAAAGATGGCCTAAACTTTTCAAAGGCAGACCAAAAAGAAACAATTCAGTCAATTAATGCTTATTTTGACGCGTTGAATGGCATAAGCAACAAAAAATATTTTTTCAATTATTACAATCAATTTGAAATTATTAGCGACCTTTTGGCAAAAACCTCCAAAAACAAATTTAAAAAGTATAATTTTTATTTTAAATACATTAATAAATTTAAAATTCCAATTCAAATTAAAGACATAAAAGTTTCTGCTCAAGACATCAAAGAGGCCTACCCACAAATTCCAGCAAAGAAATACAAACAAATTTTGGAAGAACTTTTCAACCGCGTGTTTGACGCAAAAGTGAAAAACGAAAAAGAAGAATTGTTAAAGGAGGTTAAAAACTTAATTGATTTTTGAAATAGTGATGATTACAATTAGCGTTTTGTTTTTAATTGCACTTGTTTATTTAATTGTGATAAACAAAAAACAAAACAATTTTGCTTCTACTTCAAAAGAGGAGCAATCTTTTCAGGAAAAACTAACACGCAATATGACAGACATGCTTTTAAACAGCATAAAACAATACAATGACAGTGTGACAAGCAATTTAAACCAAATTGCCTCTGGCAACAAAGAAAATATTAAAGATATTGTTGAAAACCAACAAAAAATGATGAAAGAACACGCACTTTTGCTTGAGAAAGCAACAGAAAAACTTGGTGTTGGGCTTGAAAAAATTCAGGCAAGCAATGAAGAAAAACTTGAAAAAATGAGAATGACTGTTGATGAAAAATTGTCTTCTGGACTTCAAAAGCGTTTTAATGAAAGTTTTCAAATTATCAACCAAAGACTTCAAGAAGTTTATGAAGGCCTTGGCGAAATGAAAAACTTGGCAACCGGCGTGGGTGACTTGAAAAAGGTTTTAACAAATGTTAAAACACGCGGCATTTGGGGTGAAGTTCAACTTGGAAATTTGCTTGAACAAATGCTTGCGCCAAACCAATTTGACGCCAATGTGCAAATTAAAGAAAACAGCCAGGAACGAGTTGATTATGTTGTTTTAATTCCTTCAAAAGACGGCAGCAGTGTGTTTTTACCAATTGACGCCAAATTCCCAATTGAAGACTATCAACGCTTGCTTGAAGCATATGAAAATGCGTCTAAAGCAGACATTGAAATTCAAACCAAAGCTTTGATAAGACGCATTAAGGATGAGGCAAAGAAAATTAAGGAAAAATACATAAACACACCACACACAACAGATTTTGCAATTTTATATTTACCAATTGAAGGGCTTTATGCCGAAGTGATGAAAAACGCAGGTTTAAGTGAAGAACTTCAACGCACACAAAAAATTATGATTTGTGGCCCAACAACACTTTCTGCAATGCTTAACACTTTTCAACTTGGCTTTAAAACAATTGCCATTGAAAAGCGCTCGGCAGAAATTTGGAACATTCTTGGCACATTCAAATATGAATTTTCAAGGTTTGTTGACTTACTTGCAAAAACACAAAAGAAACTTGATGAGGCGTCAAAAACAATTGAAGATGCAACAAAGAAAAGCAGAACAATTGAAAGAAAACTTAAAAGTGTTTCAACTGATGTTTTGGATGAAACAGAAACATTTTCAATCGAAGATGAAGTTTTCCCTTTAAACAGCGAAAATGAAAATGAATAATGTTTGATTATAATTAATTATTAAATTATGAAAACAATTAAATTAATTTTGATTATACAGAAAACAAACATTGTTAAAAAATCAAACAAAAAAATGATTAACAATTTAGTAGTGAACAGCATTATTTAATATTAAAACATTATAAAAAACAAAGAAAAAAGCATCAAAATTGATGCTTTTTTGTTTTTGTTTATTCTTATTCTTTATTTTGTTTAAACAAACTTTTTTAAGCAACTGGCCATTGACTCATGAGATAAATAATGTCACTGAATGTGCTCCATAAGTTTGTCCCTGTTGTCCACTCTAAATTTGGATTTGTGTAATATGAATAAGCAGAGTCATTAACATAAATTTTTAAGTTTGCAGCAGCGCCGCCAAATGCCCATTCTTCGCCACTCCATGTGATTGCTGTGATTTTTTGTTCCATTGAGCCAGCACTGTAATATCTTAAAAGTTTAACTTCATATAAATTTGAGTTGCCATAAAATGCACTTGAGCCAATTTTTTCAACATTTTGTGGAATTGTGAGTGATCTAATGTCGTTGCCATAAAATGCGCTGTGTCCAAGCCCAATTAAACTTTGTGGCAAGGTCAAATTAACAATGCTGTTGTTTTGGAAAGCGCTTCCGCCAATATTTTCAATCCCCTCATTCAAAACCAAATTATAAATTTGATTTCCTTCAAAGGCATTATTTCCAATCATAGTTATATATCCAGGAATTGTTAATGTAGAAATCTTTTGATATCTAAAAGCCTTACTTGTAATTGCTGTTAAATTGTCCATGTTTTGCGGGAAAATAACAGTATTTATAACATTTGTGTCGCGTGTTATCTTGCCACTTTCATCTCTGTAATATCTAAACGCTTCTGCATGCCAACCTTCAACATTTCCAGCACCATCATCATGCCAATTTAAAAGTTGAGAATCTTCTGCAAAACGCAAAACTTCCAATTTATTGTCGCTGAAAGCTTCACTTAAAATTGTTTGAACTGAAGCAGGTATTGTTAAGTCTTTTATATTGTTTTTGTTAAATGATGTGCTTTCAATTATTCTCAAATTGCCATTTTCGGCAAAATTAATTTTTTCAATTTTTAAATTGGTGAAAGAATTTTTAGTAATTCTTTCAAGCTGGCTATCTTCCTCAAAAGTTAATGTTTGGAAAATGCAGTTCCTAAAAGCATTTTTTGCAATTGATGTGACCGTGCTTGGAATTATAAGTTCGCCTGGAAGATATTTGTTTCCTGATGATGCTTGAAATGCTTGTTCACCAATCACTTCAAGGCCAGCAGGCAAATTAAGAGCTGTTAATCTGTGCCCATTAAACGCGTTTCTTCCAATTAATCGCAATGATGAATTTTGTGCAAAGTTAATTTTAACAACTGGATTTGCGTTAAACACACCTTCGCTAATTTCTTCAATGAAATGTGGAATTGTCACAACTGTAAACCTGTTGTTTGTAAACAGTTTAAGTGGAAGTGTTGTAATTGTGCTGCTGTCGTGCATTTTGAAGTCGACAATATTATTATATTGGAAAGCGGCATCTCCAATTGTTGAAACACTTTCTGGGAAGTAAATTGTTGTGATGGCATTTCCATAAAATGCTTCGTTGTCGATAAGTTCCAAACCTGAAGGCAAAACAACATAGTTAATTAAGCCCACACTTGAACTTCCTGAAATGTTTGTTCTAAATGCTCTTTTACCAATCTTTTTAAGTGTGTTTGGTAAATAAACTTTTGTGATTCCTTTATTTTGGAAAATTCCTGTGACAACTGTTGCACCATGCTGGTTAACTTCTGTGATTTCAGAAATTTCTGTCACGTTCTTGCCATTGTGTTGTCTTGGAATGTAAATTTCGGTTGATGAACCTGTGTAGTTTGTAATTGTGTATGTTTTTTGATTTTCATTTAAAGTGTATTGAAGCCCTGCGGTTGCTTTTTCTGTTGGAGTGGCATCTGTTCTGTTAAGATAAAATTCTGAACCAAAAGGCATTGCCATTTCTGCGTTACCTGTAATTGTTTTTAAGTTAATTGAAATTGCAATCACTTTTTTTGTTTGTGGAGCAATGTAAATTTTTTGATACCCACCATCTGCAATTTTTTCAAACTCAACATATTCTGGTGACATTTCCTCTCTTGCAACAACTTCAAAAGCTGAAGTTAATGCTGGCAAATTATAGCGCAACAAAATTCCATTGCCACTTCCTGCTGCGAAGGTGTTTTCAATCACAACATAATATGTGTATGTTTTTTGATTTTCATTTAAAGTTAATGGGTTTGCTTGGGTGTTAATTGCAATCGACTTGGTTTCAAGTTGCCCTTCCTGATTTTCTGTGAAAACCAAATCTGCACCAGATGTTTTGTTTGTTGCCCTTGTGATTGTGCCATTTTCAACATAGTCTTGAATAAATGGGTAAGCACTTGCTGGGGTTTCACTCAAAGCATTGTAAACATAAATGTTTGCTGAAATGTTTCCTGTTTGAAAAACAATTGTTCCTTGAATGCCAACTTGTCTTTCATTTGCTGCAGCATAAATTCCAAGTATCAAAAAAACAAATGCGATACCTGTGGATAACAAAGAAAAAAATAATTTAGTTCTTCGGGTCAAAACTGCAATCTCCTACCATTTTTTATATTTTATCATTATTAAAATCTTTAAGTCAAACAATAAGTATGCTTTTATTCTATTTATAAAAATGAAATATATATTAATATGCTGCTTTAAACAATCCTTTTAATCATTCCTCTTCTTATTTTTCAGCCTGCAAAATTGCTGTTTATTTTTTATTAAACACATAAACAATAAAACTTTTTTGGCTTGCAATTAAAC
>JBMNOM010000025.1:0-12927 GCA_050943075.1 Christensenellales bacterium
TAAAAAATGTGTAAAAACAATAAAAAAACACCATTTTTTGGTGTTTTTTTATTAATTTAATTCAATTTCTTCATCTTTCTTGTGATTATTTTTTTCACGAACTTTTGCTGTGATTTCTTCATTTTGTGCTTGTCTTTGTTTTTCAAGTTCTGCGTTTTTTCATCTTGAAGTTTTTTGTAAAGTTCTTCATACAAAACTTTTTCTTGCACAATGTCAAGGTTGAAATGCTTATCCCAATCACAAACAAGTGAATATTGATATATGTTTTTTAATGTGAGTTTATTGCTTTGTTTTTCCCAAAATGCCATTGTTTTTTCAACCCGTGTTTTGGGGTGAACGGCAAATTTTTTGGTGTAATGAAATTCCGCAAAAGTGTCAAATTTGTTTTCTGGGCCTTTGTTAAAATTTCTAACTGTCACAACATCCATGTGTGCATTATGGTAATATTGTTGCCATTCCACATCTGCAATAACAAGTGGCAACAAGTAATTCCATTTGTTAAAACCAAGAAACTCAAAACATTCCAAAAACATTTTCACAACAATTGTGCTGTTTTCTTTAACACAATTAAGCACACCTTGTTTTGGTGTTTTGTTTATGTAGCACTCTGTTTCAAATTCGTTTTGTGGAAGAGCAAGGTTTGTAATTTCAAACTTAACTTTTCTTCTTCCAAGAGCGCCATAAATGCTGCAACGCACTTTGGCAGCAGTTTTTAAAGAGTCAAATTCCAAAACTTGTGTTTTGTGTTTAAATTCAATGTTTTCAAAATTGCCTTCATGGCTTGCACAAACTTCTTCAATGCAATCTGCAATTGGTGCCATTGTATTTTTGAAATATGCTTGATTAAAAGTTGTTACAAGTTCTTTTATAGTCATTTTTTAGCCCTTTTTTAAATATAATAACCTTTATTACACTTTGTGTCAATATTCATTTTATTGTAAATATTCAATGTTGACTTTTATACATAACTCTAATATAATTAAGTTAATAATAAGGGGTGTTAATGGAAACAGTTAAAGAAATTTTTGCACGCATTAAAAAACTTGAAAAAGCAATTGAAAACAAAAACATTTTAAAAGCAAGCACAAATTGTGCTTGTTTTTTAATGCTAGCCACAAAACTAACACCCATTAACAAAAATTGAATTAAAAAACAAAATAATTCCAAGCCTGTTCCCACCACAAGATAAATGCAAATCAAAAACGCGAATATAAAACGCTTATTATAAGCCAAACTTTTTAAACCACAAATTGAAACCACAAAACAAATCACAATCACAAACCATAATCACAAATCATAATCACAAATCATAATCACAAATCATAATCACAAATCATAATCACAAATCATAATCACAAATCATAATCACAAATCATAATCACAAATCATAAATTGAAACCACAAACTTTAAACAAAAAAAACAACTCTTAACGAGTTGTTTTTTTATGTATTTAGTTTTATTGTTCAAAATCTACGTCAATTTCAATAAATTTCAATTTTGATTCCTCTTTCTTTTGCTCTTGCTTGTTTTCTTGTTTTGCTTCTTTGGTTTGTTGTGTTGTGTTTTGCAATTGTTTTTTTGTTGTAACTTTTTTAACCTTTTGCACGGAAGCATCTGCAAGAATTTCAATTAATTCTGGTGTTAAATCCAGAATGCTATAACCTTCTTGAATAATCAATTCCTCAACAAGTTTATATTTAAGTTTTAAATCATTCATTGTTTCATTGTCTAAATCATCAAGCTTAAGGTCGTCGTTGTATTTATAGTTTCTTATTTTATATTGATTTTTTACTTTTCCATCAAAGTAAACTTCATTTCCTTTAAGGCTTTTTTCGTGCACGTTAAAAAGCATTTCCTTTTGAAGTTTTGTTTCATGTGCTTTAACCAACGCTTGATTCAAATCACTTTTTAAGGCGCTTTTGTCAAATTTTTTCATCATTGTATAATCGCTTAATGCTTTATCAGAATTGTAAACAAACTTATAAAGATGTTCATATTTTTGGGTCATTGTTGGAAGATATTTTTTTTCATACTTTTTACCAAAAATAAGTTTTTTAATTGAGCCTGCCCTCGCAAGCCCAATTGTTGTGAATGCACCCAAACCAGACAAACAAATTCCCCATGTCACGTTGTTAAGCACCACGTTTGGAGTTCCAATGTATTTGTCGTAAAAATAATATGCAACTGTTAAAGCAGCCGCTCCCAAAAAACCTTTTAAAAGGCTTACAAAATCATCTTTGTCAAAATTATTATTAAATTTGCCCAATTTAACTTCTCTTTTTGTCTTTTTTTCTTTCATAGTTCATTTTCCTTTTAAGCCAATTTTTTAAGCAGAAATTAAATTAAAATTGCTGCTTGAATTTAATTAAATTAAAGCAAAAATCACATCGATCTTTCACGCAAATTTTATAATGAAAATAATGTTCATTTCATAGTTAGTATAAACAACAATTCGTCATGTGTCAATAACAATTTTTTTGTAAAAATTTTGGCAAAAAATGTGCCAATTAAACAAGTGCTTTTTCAAAAAAAAACAACTCGGAAAAAGAGTTGTTTTTCATTTATTACAAAGGCAATTTAAATTGTTTGCAAATGTGCAATTACAATGTTTGCACCAACACCATCGGCATTTATAAACACGTCATTTCCTGTTGCATTAATAATTTGAAATTGAGTTGGAACGTTTGTGACATTAAGCAAAACTGATGTTGTTATTAATTGTCCATTTATTGGCGGCTTGGTAAAAATGCTTGCTCCAACATCTGGCACAAGGGCAAATGTTGGCCATGGCGCAATTGTGCTTCCATCACAACAAATGTCATAAATAATTAAATAATTACCAGCTTGATTAAGCACAAAAGTGTTGTCATCAACAAGTGAAATTGCACTTGAAGTGCTGTTTAAAATATTGTTAAAAGAAATTGGCTCATTATCTTCAAGTGTGATAAGTTCCTCACTTGCAAATTGCGCTTGAAAGCCCACAAGTTCCACAGGTAAAGCAGTTCCGGTTGCCCCTGTTGGTCCGGTTGGTCCTGTTGCACCTCTTGGCCCTGTTGGGCCAATTAAATTACATGGATTAATTCTAATGCAGTTAATGGGTTTATACCTCCTTGTTAAAATTAACAAGATGCATCCACCTTGCTACACCATTATATGTCAGTTAAATAATAATTGATAAATTTAAGGCAAATCGTGGTATAATTTCATATAAGATAATTGCGTTAAAAATAAAATTGCTAAAAAAATCTTAAATAATAATATAAATACTAATTTAAGTTAAAACATAAATAAAACGCCTTGCTTTTTTATTTTAAAATCACTATACTTAGGCGTTAAATTAGGAGAAAGAAATGTTAGGACTAAAAAACATAAAAAAAGAATACAAAGTTGCCGACAGCAAAGTGCACGCATTGAAAGGCATTAATTTGGGATTTAGAGAAAATGAATTTGTTTCAATTCTTGGGCCTTCTGGTTGCGGAAAAACAACAATGCTTAACATTATTGGTGGCCTTGACAAATACACAAGTGGCGACCTTAGCATAAACGGCAAAAGCACAAAAGAATTTAAAGATAAAGACTGGGATGTTTACAGAAATCATCGCATTGGTTTTATTTTTCAAAACTACAATTTAATTCCACACCAAACAGTTCTTGGCAACGTGGAACTTGCGTTAACAATTTCAGGTTTAAGTAAAGCGGAAAGAGTTAAAAAAGCAAAAGCCGCGCTTGACAAAGTGGGATTGTCTGACCAATATAACAAGCGCCCAAACCAACTTTCTGGCGGACAAAGCCAAAGAGTTGCAATTGCACGTGCACTTGTTAACGACCCAGAAATTTTGCTTGCGGACGAGCCAACTGGCGCACTTGACACTGTCACAAGTGTGCAAATTATGGATCTTATTAAAGAAATTGCAAAAGAAAAACTTGTGATAATGGTCACACACAACCCAGAACTTGCAGAAAAATATTCCACAAGAATAATTCAACTTTTGGACGGAGAAGTTATAAGCGACAGCATGCCATACTTACCAGAAGAAAATAAAACTCAAGTTAAAACACAAGAAAACAGCAAAGAAAAAGCAAAAATGTCATTTTTTACTGCTTTTAAACTTTCACTTCAAAACCTTTTCACCAAAAAAGCAAGAACAGTGTTAACAAGCATTGCTGGTTCAATTGGAATCATTGGCGTGTCTTTGGTGCTTGCACTTTCATTTGGAATTCAAACTTACATTAACACCATGCAAAACGACATGCTTTCTGGGTACCCAATTCAAATCACCAAAACTGCAATTGACATAAACGCTTTGTCACAAAGCATGCCAACGCAAGAAAAAGCAGAAATTCTTAAAGAAGCGGGCTTTATTAATGTGGACGCAACGCTTGAACAAATTATGAAAAGAGCATCCGCTATAGACGGTATTTTTGTTAATAACAACATAACGCAAGACTATGTTGACTACATCTCTCAAATGCCTCAAGAAGACGTTGCAAGTTTGCTTTTTGATTATGGCATTGACATCACAAACAACATCTACACAGAAATCAAACAAAACGCTTCAGCCCCAGCAGAAGTTATGTCATTAAGCACAATAAGGGCAATCTACACTGCAATGCTTAAGAAAACAGACTATTCAAACTATGCTTCACTCATCCCAACACTCACCAAAACTTTTGCCCAAGCGCCAGCAAGTGAAGAATACATTCTTTCACAATACAATAAAGTGCACGGCAATTTTGCAAAAGAAAAACACGAAATTATGATTGTTCTTGATGGCAAAAGCATGCTTTCAGACTTGCTTTTAGCCCAACTTGGTTTTTACACACAAAAAGAATTTTTAAATGTGATTTATAAAGCAAGTGGCTCCCCAAACTATAACCCAGCACTTCAAAAAACAAAATTTAGTTACAACGACCTTGTTGGAAAAACATTCACATGGTATCCAAACAACAATCTTTACAACGCACCAGTTAACCCTTTTGCCCCATTCACCTATAACGCTTATTACAATTCATCTTTCACAAACGGAATTGAACTTGAAATTGTGGGCATTTTAGAGCCAAAACAAGAACTTGCTTTTGGAAGTTTGACAAGCGGTTTTTATTACACACAAGCATTAACAAACCATATTTTACAAACTGACGCAAATTCAGAAATCACAACATATTTAAAAGACAACAACCTTGATTCTTTTGTTGGTATGAAAGTTGAAGTTAGCCAAAACCCAGTTATATATAAAGACCTTGGCGTGACAATGGAATTTTCATTTGAATTTGAAGGAGAAACAATCACACAAACATCATACCTTGGCACTTCATCATCATTGCAAATGTTTGGCGGCGGCTCAGGTCAAACAGAAATTTTAATTTTAAGCCTTGGCGCTCTTGGCGGAAACACTTTGCCAGAAAAAATTTCAATTTACCCAAGCAATTTCAAAACAAAAGAAAATGTGCTTAAATATTTGGACAAATGGAACAGCGACCAAACAATTATTTTGAATGGAAACACATTAACTTCAGAACAAAGAAGCAAAATCACATACACCGACAACTTGTCACTTGTCATTTCACTCATTCAAACACTTATAAGTGTTGTGACAATTGCTCTTGTTGGTTTCACTGCACTTTCACTTGTGGTTTCAAGCGTGATGATTGCAATAATCACTTATGTGTCTGTTGTGGAACGCGTTAAAGAAATTGGTGTAATTCGCTCACTGGGTGGCAGAAAAAAAGACGTTGCAAACCTTTTCAATGCCGAAACATTTATAATTGGCCTAACATCTGGCTTAATTGGAATTGGCTTCACATATTTTGTTTCTGCAATTGTAAACATAATTGTTAAACCATTAATTGGCTTCTCAATTGCCATTTTCCCAATTCATTATGCTTTAATAATGCTTGCAATAAGCGTGTTTTTAACCCTTGTTTCAGGGTTTATGCCAGCAAAATCCGCCGCCAAAAAAGACCCAGTTGTTGCGTTAAGAACAGAGTGAAACAAGCATTTAACATACTAAAAACACAAATAATATTTTGAAAATGATATAATTAGTTAAGTTAAACACAACAACTCTTTACCCTTTAACAAATAATAATCAAATAAAATGACAAACAAAATAAAAACCAAGCGATTTTGCTTGGTTTTGTTTTTTTATTTACAAACATTTCTTAGCGTCAGCACAAAAAATTTATTGCCCTTATAATTTTCCCTAATAATTTTCTTTAATATTTATACGTTAAATCTCGTTCAATTTTTCCACAATTCTTAAAAAGCATTCAGTCATTTTTTCAAATTGTTGGTCTTCATTTTTATGATTAATTAAACTGCTGTTAATTTCAACTTGAACTGCAAAAATTTGTGTTTCCTTTGCAACAAAATGCGCAACTGTTCTTGGCCCTGCTTTAAAAGGCTGGTCCACCCACACTTCAAAGCCAAACTCGTTAAAAATTGCAATAATTTCATTAAGCAAAGCAAAATTGTTTTGAATGTTATGCCCGCCAAAAATTCCAATGTTCACTTGTTCTGTCCTTGTGGGCTTCATTGCGTGAATGTCAAACAAAAACTTAATTTGATTTTGAATGATGTGGCGTTTTAATGCAAATTTATATGGGTGGCTTTCTTCATAGTTTGCGTCATCATCAATCACATTTTCCACACCCATGCAATTTGTTTTAATGATGGCATGGCTGTCAGACAAATTTGCCAAATTTAAAACCAAGTTGCCAGTGCCTGTGTCAAGGGGTTTAACTTGCAAATCTCTAATTTGCTTAACATTGTGTGGCGCGGAAAACATAACATTGTTTTTTCCTGCCAAAATTTCAAACGAATTATTAAGTATTGTCAGCTCTCTTTTTTGTTTTAAAAAGTTTTTATATTTTCCAAACATTTTTTGCAAACCAGCAAAATATTCTTGCGACAAAACCTTTAAGTTTGCGTCAACAACAACCTTACAAGCCTTCCTTTCAAAAAATTGCTTTAAGGTTTGATTAAAAACATTAAAAACAACAACATCTGGAAGACAACCCACTTTTTCGCCCTTGCAAAAAAGTTTTAAAATGTTTTCTTCATTTACAATTTGCAAATTTTTAATATCAAAAAATTCAACATCATTAAGGTAATTTTTAAAAATTTGTTGGGAAGAAATTTCTTCACCATAAATAAACCACAATTTCATAACAACACCTTTAATATTATCATTATAACATAAATTTGCTGTTTTTTCCACTTTATTTAACAAAATGAAAAACATCAAACCCAAACAATATATCATACATGCAAAAAAGCGCATATATGCAAACATAAAAGGCAATTAAAAGCAAAAATTAAAAAACAAAACAATAAAATCTGGCACTCACTTTTGCCGTTAAAACGCAAACAGTCCAAAGTTAAAAAACTTAAAAAAAACTAATGGAATAAAACAAAAAAGCCAAGCAATTTTGCTTGGCTTTTAAATTAAAGGTTTAATTAAACTGGTGTGAATTCCCCATTTGATTTTGATTTTGGTTTTTCTTCTTTTGTTGTTTCAGCTTTTGGTTTTTCTGCTGTTGCCATGTCAGCTTCTTCTGTGTAAGCATTTTCATATTTTTCTGCAATTTCAGCAGCGCGATGTTTTTTAAGCTGTTCAAGTGTGTCTTTAATAAATTCTTTTGGCCAGCATTTTGCAATGTTTAATGATGTTCTTTTTTCTGGATTATCTCTGTCAAAAAGGCGGTCTTTCAAATAGCCATCTTTTCTTTTGCCAATTTCTGTCACAAGTTGCAATCTCTTAAGTAGCCAACTGCTTTCAATGTTAAAATCATATTCAAAACCATGTGTTCCATAGCCAAGTTTTTTGGCAGCGTCATATTCAAATGAACCAAGCATAACAACAACCAAACCATCATCATATTTGTCGGCAAGAATTTGGCTTAAAACTTCATTATAGTCATAAACATACAATTCGCTTTTAACTTGAGTGTTAAGCAAGGATTCTCTTATTAAACTAAAATCTCCAGCACCAAGTTTCAAAATCCATTTTTCGTTTTTTCCGTCAAACAAGAAAACTTTTTCATCATTAGTTTCAAGATTATCAAAATTTGGAAGAATATTCTTAATTTTTTTTCTAACATCTGTTGGAATTTTTCCAAGGAATTCAGCAATATCTTCATACGCCTTTTGATTTGTGTGAAGCATTGCTCTTATGCATCCGTCAAGATTAACGTGTCCAAATATTTCTTTCATAAACACCACCTTTTATTTATATTTGAATTGTAGCACACACGAAAATAAATTACAATACCCATTTTTTTAATAAAACACTTGCAAACTTAACCCTTCAAGCATTTGTCTTGTTTTTTTCAACAAAAACAACAAAAGTTTTTGTTTTAATTTATTATATATATTTAGTTTTTTTACGTTTTAAATATTTACAAAACAAAGTTTGCGTGCTACCATAATTTAAACAATAAAGAAACCAAAATTTTGAGTGAAGGGGAAAATGGAAACTCCAGATTTAAAAATCATTAAAAAGAAATATAGCGAAAATTTTGCAAAACTTTGCAGAACACTTTTTCCAACCATTTTGGAAGAAGAAGGCGTGCTATATGAAATTATTTTAAGCAACTTTGCGCCAACAAGGTTTCTTTATGACGATTTGATTGAAACTGCAAAAACAAGCGAATTTAAAAATTTAATTTATCATATTTATAATTTAAGTAAAGAAGTATCAAAAGTGTCAAATGATGTTTCCACCCCTTATGAACTTATGAAAAAAGCTGGCTACACTCTTTATAAATGCAACACACAAGATGATATTAACTCTTGCATGAAATATTGGCATCCAGACGAACTTCTTTGCACTTTTGCCGATGACGAAAGAATTAACACGCACATTGTTTTCTTTGCAGTTAAAGATGGTGCCAAAGAACTTAAACGAAAAAGTTTCAAAAACCCAGAAAGACAAGATGAATATGGCACATCAGTTATAAGCATTCAATTTTCAAACGACAGTTCCAACACACTTTCAATAAAAAACAGATACAACCACACGGTTAAAAACCCAGATGCAACATTTTCAAACAACCTTGACAACATCATTCCTGGTTTAACTCAAAGTTTTGTACGTGAGTTTAATTTAAACATTGAATCAAATCAAGAAGAATTTTTAATAAGCAATTACATCCGCGCTGCAGATGGAAAACTGTATAGACATCATTTCGCTTTAAACGGCTATTTTTTCTGTGAAAACAACATTTTGATTCAACGCGACAACTCAATAATATCTTACGACAGCGAAAAATGTGTTTTGACTGACGGGTTTGTTATTCATTTGGACAATAAAAAAATTGAAAGAATTGAAACAAGCAGAAATCAAGAACCTGATTCCTTTGTTGATTATTTTAATGATAACATCAAAAAAATTGAAATTATTAAAGAAAACGGTTGCAAAACACTTCTTTTAACACCTTTAAATGGCGAACTTGTTAAAATTACACTTGATAAATTTAACAGAATTATAAAATATTCCAACCCAAACATAACCGAAGTTAAAGACAACTTTATGTATCACAACAGGTTTTTAGAAGAACTTGATCTTCCAAATTTAAAAAGCACTGGAAACAACTTTTTATATCACAACACAAATTTAAAAACATTAAACACACCACAAATCAAAACAATTGAAAACTATTTTTTATCATATAACACTGATTTAAAAACTTTAAATTTACCACTTCTTGAAACAGTTGGAATAGATTTTATTACTTATAACAAAATAATTGAAAAGCTTTCCTTACCAAACTTAACAAGTTGTGGAATATCATTTATGTCATCAAACAAAACACTAAAAACTCTTTCTTTGCCAAACTTAAGAGCTGCAGACAAGTTTTTTATGAGTAATGGCACATCACTTATTGAAGTTTATTTGCCAAACCTAACAACTGTGGAAGCTTGCTTCATAATGAGTAATTCCACAATAAATAAAATATATCTGCCCAAGTTAAAAAAAGTTGGCAATATGTTTTTAAACAAAAACACCAATTTAACAACAATAGATTTACCAAATCTTGTTGAAGTTGGAAGTTTATTTTTGAATAATAATAGTCAAATTCAAAAAATCAATTTGCCAAAACTAAAAATAATAAGCTCATCCTTTATGACAAGTTGCACACTACAAGAAAAATATAAAATTGAGGCTAAACTATACAACAACTCCGAATTTCTTTCATAACCGCAATGGAAACACGCAGAATGTGGTATCAAAATGCCGATGACATTGCCACATTTTTGGCAGAAATCAACCCAAACAACTGGACAAAAGCAGAGTGGAAAAAGATGATGGATGAAAACTTAATGCTTTTGGAACGCGAAACCACACAACTTTTAAATGGCAACTATTCCGCTTCAATTGCAAAGTTTGACGAAGTTGAAAACCAAGCAATTATGATGGCAAATGAAATGAGCAAAGACATCATTAAACAATTTAGATTGTAAATTACATAACAATTTTAACAACAATCAAACAACAAAACAGCAATAATTTTTTTGTTGCTGTTTTGTGTTTTTTATAATTTCAATAAACGTATTTATCAATTTTTATTAAAAATTAATAAAAAAATATCAAAAATTTAATAAAAAACTTAAATTTTTGCTTCATTTTTTAATAAAAATAAAATTTCATGTCTAATTGCTCAAAACTCAAACTAACAATTAAGGCTTCTTTTTTGTTTCGTTTAAACACAAAAACATTATATACTAAAACAAAAAACAAAGTTAAAAAATTAAATTTGGCAATAATTAATCAAAAGGAAATTATGAAAAAGAAGCAAAAAAAACATCGTGGGTGGTTTTTCACACAATTCAAAAAGGTTTTAAAACTTTTCATTAAAAAGCCAAAAATGGTTTTTCTTGGATCGCTACCAAAACGAAACACAATTATTTTAAGCAACCACGTTGGCACAACTGCACCACTAAAACTAGAACTTTACTTTCCCCACAAAATTCGTTTTTGGGGCACACACGAAATGAACGAAGGTTTGGGCAGTGTTTACAAATATCTTTCCAATATCTTCTATCATCAAAAAAAAGGCTGGCCACTTTGGCTTGCAAAAATTTTTTGCTTGCTGGCAGCCCCACTTTCATTTTTATTTTATCGTGGCTTGAATTTAATTCCAACCCACAAAGATGTGCGCTTAAGAAAAACTTTAAAGGAATCACTTGAAACATTAAAGCAAAAAACCAACATTGTCATTTTTCCAGAAGACTCAAAAAATGGTTATCTCGACACTCTCCAGCACTTTTTTGCCGGCTTTGTGATCCTCATGCAAGTTGCCCAAAAAGAACACATTAATTTAAATGTTATTGTTTCTTACCTCAACAAAAAAAACAACACCTACATCTTTGATAAGCCCATCTCCGCCACAACTCTTTTTGAAAAACACACCACTCGCAAAGCAATCGCTTCTGCTCTCAAAAACCGCTGCAATCAACTTGGAGAAATGACAAGAAATCAAAAAAATTAAATTAAATTTAATGTCAAAAAAATTAAACCTTTAATTTAAGAAATTAATTGACAACAGCCACAACTTGCAATATAATAAGAATGCTTTGATAAAAAGCATTTTTGCACTCATAGCTCAATTGGATAGAGCATCTGACTACGGATCAGATGGTCAGGGGTTTGATTATTCCCTTCAAAAATACTCGCAAAAACCTTAATATGCACCCGTACCTCAGCTGGATAGAGGGCTCGGCTACGAACCGAGACGTCGGGAGTTCGAATCTCTCCGGGTGCACCACTAAAAGCCTTAAATATAGGCACTTACAGCGATTTAATCAACCGCTGTTTTTTTATTTTAAAAATGAAAAAATCAAAATTTTCTCCTTAAACAAACTAAAATTTCAACTCTGAAAACTCTACGTTTTTTAACAAATAAAATAGTATGTTTTTTTCAAAAAATGAATGAAAAATGCTCAAAGTCAAGAATAAGTCAAGAATAAGTCAAGAGAGCGTGCAAATACTCATTGATTTTTACTGGTGTTTGATGGTGTTTGTTGATATTATTTTTCTGCATTTTTTTTGCAATTGCTAGTATTTATATAAAAAAGGAGGTTTTTATACCTCCCTTTTTACATTTCAATATCTGATTGCTTTAACTTTTTCTTTTTGCTTTCTAACTGTTTTTGTAACTCTTCAATTTCTCTCTCTAAATCATCTTTACTATCAATACCTTTATCAAAATTTAACATTTCAGATATTCTTGTTGCTGAGTCTATTTTAGAATCAAAATCTAAGTGGGAATAAACATCGGCAGTTGTATTAAAGTTTGCATGCCCCAGCCATTCTTGAATTTGCTTCATTTGAACACCACTTGCTAAAAGCAAACTAGCACAAGAGTGTCTAAGATCGTGAAGCCTAATCTTTTTTAATTTATTGGCTTTAATAATGTCTTGCATTGATTTTGTTAAAAAGTCAGGCAAAATCAAACCACCAAATTCGTTTACAAACACATAGTCTAAATATTCTTTATTATAGCTGTTTCCATACATCATCATATTCTTTTCAATATTTCGTTTATGATCTAACAAGTCTTTTTCTATAACCTCTATTAAAGGCAATATTCTATAACTAGCAGAGGTCTTTAAGTAATCTGATGCATAGACTTCTTTATCAAAAACTAGGACTTTATGTTCAACTGTTATTGTTTTCTTTTGAAAATCAACTGATTCCCACTTTAATCCCAACAACTCACTTCTACGAAAGCCATAATAAGCAGCAACCTTTAATGCGAGTTCTGCCTTGTGTCCTTTACAAGCCTCAAGAAACAGTTCAATTTCATCTTTATTGTAATATTTAAATCTGGACCTTTCTCTTTTTAAAGGGTCAATAAACTGAGCTGGATTTTTAACTATTAAGTCTTTCTTTGAGGCTTCTTTTAAGGCAGGATTAATTATT
>JBMNOM010000026.1:0-12628 GCA_050943075.1 Christensenellales bacterium
ATTTTCTAGTTGAAATTAAAGTTTTCATAATTATTGTTTTTATTACAAGATTTGACTTTTTAAAGCAAAATATGTTTGATAAATAAACACAATTGTGTTATATTATTAAAGAGGTAAACGCATATGATTTTAGCAACTTTCGCACAAATAATTGTTCCAATAACTATTTTGCTTGTTTTAGTTATCATAGGAGTTTATGTTTTAAATTAGGAGGATATAATGAATTTTTTATTAACTGATGCAGGCTTCACAGCAACCCAATGGACACTTTTGGCTGTTCTTTTGGCATTGATTATTATATACCCAGTTTTTTCAGCTTATAAAAACAAAAAGGAATCAGAAAAACTTAAACAATTAACAGATGACTTGAAAGTGGGTGAAAAAGTTTTGACAACAAGCGGTGTTTATGGCGAAATTATTGCCATCACTCCACAAGAACAAGGCAAACTTGTCACACTTAAAACAGGTGATGAAGACCACGTTGGTTATATTTCAGTTGACATTTTGGCAATCTACACAGTGTTCCGTGACGAGCCAGAAATTCCTGCTGAAACACCAGTTGAAGAAGCACCAGTGCAAGCAGCGGCTGAAGAAGTTGTTGTTGAAAAAGAAGAAACTGTTGCAGTTGAAGAACCAAAAACTAAAACAAAGACAACCAAGACAACAAAATCAAACAAAAAAAGCCAAAAATAGACTGGCGAAATTAATTTTAAAAACATAATCAAACTTTCCCCTGAATAATTTATTTGTGTAAGGAGGAAGTTTTTTTATGAAAAAAACAGCACAAGTTGAAAGAAAAGATAACAGTGTTTTTATTGGAATTTTAAAAGGTGTGCTTTACGCAGTTGTTATATCATTAATCAGTGTTTTGGTGTTTGCATTTGTTTTAAGGTTTGTGCCAATTGCAGACAGTGCAATTTCGCCAGTTAATCAAGTTATTAAAGGTTTAAGCATTTTGTTTGGCACAATTATTGGGCTTAAAAAGTCAAAAGAAATGGGGCTTATTTCTGGGCTTTTAATTGGGTTTTTCTACACAATGATTTCCTTTTTTGTTTTTTCAATTTTAAGCAGGGAATTTAAGTTTTCAAAAACTTTAATTAACGACTTAATGTTTGGTTCAATTATTGGTGGCATAAGCGGAATTATTGCTGTTAATTTGAAAAAGAAAAAATAATTTTTGTTTAAGTTTTTGTTTAAAAATGCTTGTGAAAAAGTTGCATAATTATGCAACTTTTTTGTTTTTTCAGTGCCAAATTTAAAAGGATGATTGCTTGATTTTACTGGGGATTTTTAAGATTGTTATTTTTTAAAAAACTCAAACTTTTAATTGACTTTTATTAAGCCCTTATATTATACTTTGTAAGTATTAATTAATTTGCCAAAAAGCTTTTAATTTAAAGCAAAACACAAACTAAAAAATTGTTATTTGGCAATAATTGAAAAGAAAATAAAAATTATAAGGGGCACTTAATGACAAAACGCAGAAGTAGAAGACGCTTTATTTTTATGTCTGTAATTTTATTACTTGGTCTTGTTCTTTCATTTGTTGGGTTTGACATTCCATTTACAACACAAAGGTATAATGGTTTTTTCAATGCCATTCCACTTGGATTTGACCTTCAAGGCGGGGCAAGCGTTGTTTTTGAAGCAAGTTTACCAGATGACGACTTAGATGGCAGTTTGGAACTTGGCATTCAAGGAACAATTTCAAGAATTCAATTATTACTTGAAGAAAAAGGCTACACAGAACACTATGTTTACAAACAAGGAAAAAACAGAATAGTTGTTGAAGTTCCGGTTTTAACCGACACAGACTATTTGCTTGAAAAACTTGAACAACCTGCATCATTTAAAATGACAACTGTTGAAGACCACAAAGCAGAAGCAAGAATTAGTGGAAAACACATTAAAAACGCTGGCTATCAAGTTCAAGCAGGGCAAGATGGCAAACCACAAAACGGTGTGGGAATTGCTTTTAATGAAGAAGGTAAGAAAGAATTTGCACGTTTAACTGGTGAAGTTGCTGAAAACAACGGCACAATTTACATCTATGTTGGCGAAGATACACAACCTTTAAGAAAATTAACAGCATCAGCTGCCATCACAAATGGTTATGTTTTTATCTCTGGTGAAAATCAAACAGAAGAAGATGCAAGAGATATGGCACTTAAAATTTTAAGTGGTTCTTTCTCAACAAAACTTAAACTTATTGAAAACAAAATCATTTCCGGTTCATTTGGTTCAGATGTTTTGCTTTTTGGCACAATTGCAATGTTTGCAAGCTTGCTTTTATCAATGTTAATTTTAATTTTCAGCTATAAAGACTTTGGCTTGCTTGCAAGTTTTAGCACAATTTTCTTTATGGTGTTAACATTGTTCTTCTTGCAATCTGTTCCATTTGTTCGCCTTTCAGTTGCATCATTTGCTGGGCTCATTGTGGGAATTTTGCTTTCATTAATTTCTTACGTGACCATTTACAGCAAAATAAAACAAGAAAACAACAGCGGCAAAAAACTTCATTTGTCTGTTAAAAACGGACAAAGACAATCACTTGGAAGAGTGCTTGATATGCATGCAGTTATGATTATAATTTCAATCATTGCTTCATTTGTTGGAGGCAGCATTGTTAAAGGTTTTGGCGTTGCATTGCTTATTTCAAGCGTTGTTTCAATGTTCACTTCACTTGTATTGTTCAGAGGTTTGTTAAAAGCATATCTTCCACTCAACAGCACAAATGTGACAAAATTCAATTTGAAAAAAGTGGAGGTTAAATTAAATGACTAAAAACAAATTTAATCTTGAAGAAAAAATTAACAATTCAAACATAAACGTAATTTCACGTTTTAAATATCTCATCATTGCACCTGCAGTGCTTTTGGTGATTGCATTAACACTTTTGTTCACTGTTGGGTTTAATAAATCAATTGAATTTACTGGCGGTGTTAACTTAAGAGTTTACATTGGCACAGAAAGTGAGTATTCACAAGCAAAAGAAAAAGTTGACGAAGTTTTGCACTTAAATGGTTTGGAAGCAAGTGTTTATCAAACAGCAGAACACGAAGACAAATTGTTTTTGAACGTTAAATATAAAAAAGACGCTTCTTTAACAGAAGAACAAAATGAAGATTTGAACAACAAAGTTATTAACGATTTGTTTGCAAAATTTGGTTTTGACAAAGAAGATTTTGAACAAAAAAATTATGTTGTTGGAAACCAACCATTTGACGCTTCGGTTGGTCAAGCTGCTTTAAAAAACACATTTATTGTTGTTGTAGTTGCATCAATTTTGTCAATTATTTACTTCATCATTCGTTTTGGACATCAAATTGCCATGACAGCACTTTTGGGAATATACCACGACATTTTAATTGCAATTTGCTTTACATTAATTTGCCGCGTGGAAATTAACTTAACACTTATGCCAGCAATTTTAACAATTATGGCTTTAAGCTTCATTATGCAAGTGTTGTATTTCTCAAATGTTAAAGAAAACACAAAAAACATTGAAAAAGGCACAAAAGCAGAAGAAATTGCAACAACATCATTAAAACAAGGCCTTAAAACACAAATTGTTGTTTCATTGTTTGTAATTCTTGCAGTTTTGTTGTTAAACTTAATTGGCAACACTTCAATTTTGTCTTATTCACTCATTACTTTCTTTGGAATTTTGTCAGCAAACTATTCACTTGTTGCACTTCTTCCAGCGCTTTGGTCATTCATCTTTGTGCCAAGCAAAAAGAAACCAAGACCAGTAAAACAAAAAGAAGAAGTTGTTTAATTTAAGCAAAAAATATCAAATTTAAAAAATATGGATAAAAAAAGTGGCTAGTCCACTTTTTTTGTTTGTTTTTTTATATTGTTCTTGTATAATATAGTTATTAAATTATAATATAGGTTAATTATGAAATTTCTTAAATACTACGACAAGGGCATCAAAGATGCAGTAATTTCTGATTTTAGCCTAAAATTTGGTCTTGATAAAAAGATAATCAAACTTATTGTTGCTCGTGGTTACACCACAGAAGCAGAAATCCAAAATTTTTTAAATCCATCTTTCGACCATTTAAACGATCCGTTTAAACTTAAAAATATGGATAAGGCTCTTGAAAGAATTTTTGAAGCCATTGCAAAAAAAGAAAGAATTTTAATTTTTGGCGACTATGATGTGGATGGCGTAAGTGCCACAGCTATAATGATTAAAACTTTTGAAAAGTTGAATTACAAAGTTTATTATTATTTGCCAAACCGCTATGTTGATGGCTATGGGCTCACAAATCAAGTTTTAGACAAAATTAGAAAACAATACAATCCAAGCTTAATTATCACAGTTGACTGTGGAATTACATGCCACGATGAAGTTGAATATGCCAAAACACTTGGCATTGATATTATTATTACCGATCACCACGAAGTTGGTGGTGTTTTGCCGCAAACAATTGTTTTGAACGCAAAAATTGAAGGGCAGGAGTACCCTTTTAGAGAGCTTTGCGGAACAGGGCTTGCTTTTAAAATTTCACAAGCAATGATTGGAGAAAGGGCAAAAGAATTTTTGCCAATTGCAGCCATTGCAACAATTGCAGACATTGTGCCACTTAAGGCAGAAAACCGTGCAATTGTGAAATTGGGGCTTGACCTAATGGAACAATATTGTCCACCTGGAATTAAAGCCATGATTAAAGGGCAAAAACTTAATTTTAACGACTTAACATCAGTTGACATTGCGTTTAAAATTGCACCAAAACTCAATGCATCAGGTAGAATGGGCGACGCGCAAGACTCGTTAATTTTATATTTGGAAAAAAATCCAGTTAAAATTAAAACTTTAATTGACGACATTTTAACACACAACACAGACAGACAAGCGCTTTGCAATTTGGTTTATATCGACTGCAAAAAACAACTTGAAAATGTTAATATGAGCAAAACAAGAAGCATTGTTTTGCAAAGCAAAAATTGGGACCAAGGCATTTTGGGAATTGTGTGCGCACGCCTTTTGGACGAATATAACAGGCCTGTGTTTTTGTTCAGCAATGAAAATGGGCTTCTTAAGGGCTCGGCAAGAAGCATGCCAGAACTTAACGTGCACATTTTGCTTTCTGATATGCAAGACATTTTGGAAACGTTTGGAGGCCACACAGTTGCCGCTGGTTTAACACTTAAAGAAAGCTGTTTTGAAGAGTTTAAAACAAGAGTTAATAGTTATATTGTGCAACACATCAGTGATGATGTTTTTAAACCAATTTCATATTACGACGAAGAACTTTGCATTGATGAAATTAACGAAAATTTTGTTAAAAGCTTAAAAGTTTTGGAGCCATTTGGTTGTGAAAATCAACCACCACGCTTTAAAATTTGCTGTTTAAATGTCAGCATTAATCCAATGAAAAATTTCATCAATCACGCAAACTTGCTCCTTGGTAAAAAACTTAATTTGGTGGCTTTTAATTACTTGCAAAACTATTACAAAATCAAATATGCCAAAGGCAAAAGCTTTATTTTTGAATTTCAAGAAAGCAAATATAAAAACCCATACATTAAAGGGCTTTTAAAAGACTTCACTTCAAATTTTGGGCTTGATGGCAAAAATTTCAGCAATGTTGAAACGCTTGTGCTTAACCAACTTAGATTTTTAAACCTTAAAAACACACCAACTTACTTTGAGTTTACTCAAAAAGACATTTTAATGCTTTTAAACAAAGCAGCATTAAGCGCTTTTGGAACTTGTTTTGTGTTTTACAATCAAGAAACATTAAAAGAGTTTACAAATAAATATGAAATTGAAAACTTTTACAATTTTGATGTTGGTGAAAACACTTCAAAAACTGGTTTTAACAGTTTCTTGTTTGCACCTGTGGGAACAGAATGGGCAAAGAATTATGAAACAATCATTTTTATGGACCCAGTACTTGATAAGGGCTTCATTTCCAAAATTAATCAATTAACAACTGCACAAGTTTTTGTGCCAGCAGACAGACAATTTGACAAAAAGATTTTTGATAAAATTTACACAAGCCGCGAAAACTTTGGCCGCATTTACAACATTTTTAAAAGAATTGATAATAAAGAATTTATGTATTTTGAAGATATGTATGGCGAGTTTTATAAAAACAAAGTGAATTTTCAAGACTTTTTTGCAGCATTCTTGGTGTTTTCAGAACTTGAGTTTATTAAACTTGAAAGAAACGAAACTTTAAAAATTAAAGTGCTTTCATCAAACCAAAAACAAGTTTTGCAGCAATCAAACATTTTCAATTTTATAAACTTAATGAAAAATATTAAATAAATTAATAAATAAAATAAAAGGAGATCAGGATATGGTTAGTAAAATTTTGTCAATTGCAAAAATTGAAGACAAAAATCATATTGAAAAGCTTGAAAAAATTTTAACAACAGAAAATGTTAATTTTGAAAGCCTTGAAGAGCTTTTGCTTGTTATCGACAGAGTTAAACTTGACCCTGCTTCTTTTATTGCTGCCATTTTAGATTTTATCTATAAAACTCCATCTCCAGAATTTCTTGAAAAAATTAAAGCAGAATTTGGAGAAGAAATTTACGAAATTTATTTTGCTTTGGGACAACTTGAAAAATATCAAACAGAAAACTTAAACCAAGCAGAAAACTTTAGAATGATGCTTGTTGCAATTAGTAAAGACATTAGAGTTTTAGTGATTAAGCTTTGTGTAATATTGTTCACAATTAGGCACTTTAAACGCCCAATTACAGACAAAGAAAAAACATATTTAATTCAAGTTAAAGAAATTTTTGCACCACTTGGCGAACGCCTTGGAATTAACTTTATTAAAAGCGAAATTGAAGACTATTGCTTAAGGTTTTTAGAGCCAGATGTATATGATTTTTTGGAGGCCAGCGTTCAATTAAAACGCGGTGAAAACCAAAGACAAATTGCCACAACAAAAGAAAAACTTGAGCAAATTTTAAAAGATTTAAACATTAATGGCCAAATAACATACAGACAAAAACATTTTTCTTCTGTTCATAAAAAAATGACAGCAAACAACATAACTCTTGCACAAATTTACGACCTTATTGCAATGAGAGTTATTGTTGACAGTGTTGAAGATTGCTATGCTGTTATTGGCGGCATTCATGGTGTTTACAAGCCAATGGCGGGCAGAATTAAAGATTATATTGCAACGCCAAAACCAAATGGATATCAATCACTTCACACCACAATTATTGCAGAAAACAAACGCCCACTTGAAATTCAAATTAGAACAGTGGAAATGCACAGAATAAGCGAATATGGTATTGCTGCTCACTGGATTTACAAGGAAAAACGCGTTAAAAAATCTGTTCTTGATGAAAAACTTGGCTGGATTAGAGCAATTATGGAAAACACAGAAGGCTTAACCAGCAAAGAACTTATCGACACATTTAAAAAACAACTTAATGCAGGCGTAATTTACGTGCAAACCCCAAAGGGCAAAATTTTGGAGTTTCCAGAAGAATCCACACTGATTGACTTTGCTTACGCAATTCACTCTGATGTGGGAAACACTTGTGTTGGTGGCAAAATCAATGGCAAAATTAGGCCGCTTACATCAATGCTTTCAAATGGTGATGTTGTTGAAATTATAACATCTCCAAACAGCAAAGGCCCATCAAGAGATTGGCTTAACATTGTTGTGACAGCAACGGCAAAAAACAAAATTAAATATTTTTTCCGCAATGCGTTTAAAGAAGAACACATTAAAACTGGCAAAAAAATGCTTGAAGAAGAGCTTAAAGCAAGGGGAATGGAAGTTTCCAAATTCACTTCTGGCAAAATTTTTGACACAGTTAAAGAAAAACTTTGCTATGCCGAAGACAACGAACTTTTTGCCTCAATTGGCTATGGCAGTTTGTCGGTTAAACAAGTTGTTAACCGCATTGTCACAGAAGAGCAAAAACTTGCCCCACAAGACAAAACACTTAATTTTGCAGCCCCAAAATTAATGCTTAAAAAGAACAAAGATGGAGTTTTAATTGACGGCGACAGCGGAATGCTTGTTAGATATGCAAATTGTTGTTCCCCAGTGCTTGGCGATGAAATTGTGGGTTATATCTCGCGTGGGAAAGGTGTGACAATTCACCGTGCTGGTTGCCACAATGTTAAATTTTTGGAGCCAGAAAGACTTATTTTGGCAGAATGGATGGAAAAACAAGGACAACTTTTTGCCGCAAGTTTAAAAATTATTTCTGCTGTTTCAAACCAATTTGCGCAAAATGTTATGCGTCAAATTATGGAGCAAAAGTTGTTTATAATAAGTTTTAACACCAAAATTAACAACAAAAATAACATGGTGACAACAGTTAAATTGCAGGTGGAATCGCAAGACAAACTTAGCCAATTAATCAAATTAATTGAAAATTTTAAAGAAACTTACGAGGTTTTAAGAACTAATGATTAAAGACAACATTACAATTAACACAGACAGCGAATTCAGCCTTGATTTTTATCATCTTGCAAGGGCTTTTTATCCTGTGGAAAATGTAAGTGTCACACACAAACAACTTCTTAATGAAAACAAATTAAGCTTAAATTTTGAAGTTGAAGACATTATTAAAACAAGTTTTTATGAAGTTGTTAAAACTTTTATTTCAACTGAAAACAATTCACAAGAAAAACAAATTAAACGCTTTTTAAAACAAGCGCTTTATAAAGCATTTGAAGCCCACACAGGCAAAACTTTGCCATGGGGTTGTTTAACTGGCATTCATCCAACTTATGTGGCAAGAGAATTAATTGCAGATGGAGTTGACATTTCAATTGTGAAAGAAGTTTTGCAAAAAGAATTTTTCTTAAACGAAAAAAAAGCCGAGCTTGTGTATCAAACACTTAAAAATCAACGCACAATAATTAAGAATGACCATTTAGTTAATTTGTATATAAACATTCCAATTTGTCCTTCAAGATGTTCTTATTGCAGTTTCATTTCATCTGAAATTAGCGCTTGCGGCAAAATTCTGCCAGACTATTTAAACGCCTTAATTGAGGAAATTAAAGCAACAAAAAAACTGATTTTTGACAAAGCACTTGTTGTTAGAACAATTTATATTGGCGGTGGCACTCCAAGTGTTTTAACTGCCCAGCAACTTGACTTATTATTACAAGAATTGTCATACCCAGTTTCAGAATTCACTGTGGAATGTGGCAGAGCAGATACAATCACAGAAGAAAAACTGCTTGTGCTTAAAAAACATGGTGTGACACGCATTTGCATAAACCCACAAACATTTGTTTTGAAAACACTTAAAAAAATTGGCAGAACGCACACTAATCAGGATGTTTTCAACGCATATATGCTTGCGTTAAAACACAATTTTGTGGTTAATATGGATTTTATTGCAGGGCTGGAAGATGAAACACTTTCAAACTTTAAAAAGACAATTAACACAGCGCTTGAGCTTAGCCCAACAAACATAACAGTGCACACACTTTCATTAAAAAACAATTCCAACTTGCAAGGGGAGTTTAGCTTGCTTAAAGAAAGTGGCGAAGTGCGTCAAATGATTGATTATGCCTACGACAAATTAACCGAAAATGGCTATAAACCATATTATTTATATCGTCAAAAAAATCAAGTTGAAGCACTTGAAAATGTGGGTTATGCAATGGACGGCAAAGTTTGTATGTTTAACATTGACACAATGGAAGAAACATTAAGCGTTTTGGCTTGTGGTGCGGGCGCAATCAGCAAGCGCGTGGGCGGAAAGAAAGAAAAAACAGAAAGATTTCAAAACCCAAAATTCTTAAAAGATTACATTGCAAACTTAAACAATGTTATTGAAGGAAAAAATAAGTTATTTAACTAAAAAAATGTTTACAAAAATTGTTGTGTGTGTTATACTCAACGTGTTCCTTTTGCTAGGAAGTGCGAGAATCCTCTAAAAGTGTTCGCATCTCTTGGTTAAAGGTGAAATTTGATGGAGGGAAAAATGGACAAGAAAAAAGTTATTGACGCTTTCAAACAAAGTGAAAGTGACACAGGTTCAGTTTACGTTCAAGTTGCATTGTTAACAGAAAGAATTGCTTACTTAACAGAGCACTTGCAAAGAAACCCAAAAGACAACCACTCAAGAAGAGGTCTTTTGAAACTTGTTGGTCAAAGAAAAGGTTTGCTTAAATATCTTGAAGGTAAAGATATCGACGCTTACAGAAAATTAAAAAATGATTTAAATATCAGATAATTTTAAGTTGGAGGGGGTAAATTTTTTAGCCTCTCCAATTTTTAATATCATCACTTTTGTTAATAATTAATTTTGTAAATTGCTTTGTAAAAAACTGGTTAATTGTTAAAATAAGAAAGTGAAACCCTTAGTTTGTTTTAGGAGAAGAGAATGAAAGAAAATTTAGAAAAAAGATATGAATTCACAATGGGCGGAAAACCTGTGGTAATCACAACAGGAAAATACGCAGAACAATCAAACGGAACATGTTTTGTGAGATGCGGAGAAACTGTTGTTATGGTTAACGTGACAATGGCAGAAAAAGCAAAAGATGGCATCGACTTTTTCCCACTTACTGTTGAATTTCAAGAAAAAATGTATGCAGTTGGTAAAATTCCTGGTGGATTTAAGAAAAGAGAAGGACGTCCAAGCGACAAAGCTGTTTTGTCTTCAAGATTAATTGACAGACCATTAAGACCTTTATTCCCAAAAGGCTTTTACAACGAAGTTAGTGTTGTTGCAACAGCACTTTCAGTTGACCCAGAAGTGTTGCCAGAACCACTTGCAATGATTGGTTCATCATTTGCTTTGGCAATTTCAGACATCCCATTTAATGGGCCAACAGGTTCTGTTAACATTGGTCTTGTTGATGGTGAATTTATCATTAACCCAGACTCAAAACAAAGAGCACAAAGTTTGCTTGACCTTTATGTAAGCGGAACAAAAGACGCTGTTTTAATGGTGGAAGCTGGTGCAAAAGAAGTTGCAGAAGAAACAATGCTTGCTGCAATTATGTTTGGACATGAAGAAATTAAGAAAATTGTTGCTGTAATTGAAAAAGCTGCACAAGAAATTGGAAAACCAAAAAACGAAAAAATTGAATATATTTTCCCAGCTGAAGAACTTAAAGAAGCAGTTAGAGAATATGCTTACGGCAAAATGGTTGCTGTGCTTGAAAATTTTGACAGAACAGCTCGCCAAGAAAGTGAAGACGCTCTTGACGCAGAAGTTTTGGCTCATTTTGAAACAATTTACCCAGAAAAAAGTGCAGATGTTTTAAATGTGTTATACCACATTAAAAAAGAAATTGTTAGAAACAAAATCTTGTCGGCAGGTGTTAGACCAGACGGCAGACAACTTGACCAAATTAGACCAATTTGGTGTGAAACTGGTGTGTTGCCAAGAGTGCATGGAACAGGTGTGTTCACAAGAGGACAAACACAAGTTTTAACAGCATTAACACTTGGAACAATCAGCGAAGTGCAAATTTTGGAAGGCCTTGACGATGAAGACTCAAAGAGATATATGCACCACTACAATATGCCACCTTATGCAACAGGTGAAGCAAAATCAATTAGAAGCACAGGAAGAAGAGAAATTGGACACGGTGCTTTGGCAGAACGATCACTTGAACCAGTGATTCCTTCAGAAGAAGAATTCCCATACGCATTGAGATTGGTAAGTGAAGTGCTTTCTTCAAACGGCTCATCAAGCATGGCAAGTGTTTGCGGCTCAACCCTTGCACTTATGGATGCAGGTGTGCCAATTAAAGCGCCAGTTGCAGGAATTGCAATGGGGCTCATCAAAGATGAAGCAACAAACAATTTTGCAGTTTTAACCGACATTCAAGGGCTTGAAGACTTCCTTGGCGACATGGACTTCAAAGTTTCTGGAACAGAGAAAGGCATCACTGCAATTCAAATGGACATCAAAATTAAAGGCATTAGCGAAAGCATTTTGAAAACAGCTTTGGAAAAAGCAAGAATTGGACGCCTTGAAATTATGGGCAAAATGCTTGCAGTTATTGATAAACCAAGAGCAGAACTTTCCAAATATGCTCCAAAAATCATCACATTCTCAATTAACCCAGAGAAAATTAAAGATGTTATTGGTTCAGGTGGAAAAGTTATTAACAAAATCATTGAACAAACTGGCGTTAAAATTGACATTAACGATGATGGAAAAGTTTTTGTGGCTTCACAAGATTCTGCAAGTGCAGAAAAAGCAAAAGACATTATTATGGCAATTGCAATGGACATTGAAGCAGGAAACATTTACAGCGGAACTGTTGTTCGCATTTTGGAATTTGGTGCATTTGTTGAAATTGCTCCAGGAAAAGATGGAATGATTCACATTTCAAAACTCTCTTCAAAACGTGTTGAAAAAGTGACAGACGTTGTTAAAATTGGCGACAAAGTTGAAGTTGAAGTTATCAAAATTGATGAAAAAGGCAGAGTTGACTTAAAACTTATTGCAAAAGAAAATTAATTTTTTAAAAAAACAAAAAACTGCTTAAATACAGCAGTTTTTTTATTATTAATTTTAATATTTTTGTTTAAATTATTAAATTTAATAATTAACTTTTATAATTAAATTTTTAATATAATTAAAAAGCTTTAAAAATGCAAAAATTCTATTATTCAGGCATTTTTATTATTTTCATTTTAACTTATTATTT